>JAFNYX010000041.1 GCA_017654125.1 Alistipes sp.
GGCTGATGGGCAACGTGCAAGCGGACAAAGAGAATAAAATATAATAAAACAGAGGTTATGAATATCACAAGAGTACAGAAAGAGCAGGGCGTATCGCTCCTCAAAGTCGTAGTTGATGAGAAGGATTACGGCGAATCGGTCGAGAAGATGCTTCACGACTACAAGCGTAAGGCAAATATTCCGGGTTTCCGTCCGGGTATGGTTCCGATGGGTATCATCCGTAAGATGTATGGCAAGGGCGTTGTAGCCGAGCAGTCGTATCGCATCGCTTCGAACTCGGTGTTCGAGTATTTGCAGAAGGAGAAGATTGACTACGTTGGCGACGTTATTCCGGCCGAGGAGCAGGGTGCGTTCGATTTCGACCACGATACCACTTTCGAGTTTATGTTCGAGATTGGCGAAGCACCGAAATATGATGTTGCGCTCTCGGCAAAGGATAAGTTGACCTATCATAAGATTAAGATTGATAAGAAGATGCACGCATCGTTCCTCGACAACTACCTTCGTCGCTACGGTCGTTTGGTAGAGGTTGATAAGGTGAAGAAGGATGAGGCGCTGACCGTAACGCTCGACAATGGCGATTTGCGTGTTGAGGATGCTTACGTAGGCCTGATTTCGATGTCTGACGAGGAGCGCAAGCCTTGGATTGGTAAGAAGGTTGGCTACAAGACGACTATCGACTTGAACGAGATGTATAAGAATCCTGCACAGCGCGCAGCTATGTTGCACGTAAAGGAGGAGGAGTTGGAAGGTATCAATCCGCAGTTTGAGTTGGAAATTACGCAGATTCGCCAGTTCGCAAATCCGGAGCTTAACGAAGAGTTCTTCAAGACAGCATTCCCGGAGGGTAATGTAAAGACAGCCGAGGAGTTGGATGCATATATCGATGCACAGATTGAGGGTGAGACCAAGCGCGAGAGCGACTATCTCTTCGCAGGTACCGTTCGCAACTTTATGCTCGAAAAGGCGGCTTTGCAGATGCCGGTTGAGTTCTTGAAGCGTTGGTTGTTTACCATCAACGAGGGTAAGTTCTCGATGGAGGAGATTGAGAAGGATTTCGATGCTTTCGTGAAGATGTTCTCGTGGAACTACATCCAGAAGCAGATTATTTCGGCCGAGCAGCTCACCGTAACGCCGGCAGAGGCGGAGCAGGAGGCGAAGGATTTCGCAGCAATGCAGTTCGCACAGTACGGTATGCCTAACGCTCCGGAGGATATGATTGCTAATTTTGCGAAGAATATCCTGGATAATAAGGAACAGAGCCAGAAGATTTACGAGAAGCTTTACGAGCAGAAGGTTGTCGAGTCGGTTAAGTCGAAGGTTAAGGTTACGGAGAAGGCCGTTTCTGCTACCGACTTTGCAGAACTTGCACGAGAGTTGTAATATTCGTCATATTGAAAATAAAATCGGGCTCTGCAAGTCGGTTTCGCACCAAACTTGCAGAGCTTTTTTCTCCAAGTGCGAGAAAATTCCGTAGAGAACCAGTATCGTTTAATAAAATTCAAAACAGATTATATGTCCGAATTTAAGAAATTCGCCTCCGCTCATTGCGGTATCGCATCGACCACGTTGCACGACTACTGCTCGATGCACGATTCGTATGTCAATCCTATGATTCTCGAAGAACGTCGTCTGAACGTGACGCAACTCGATGTATTCAGCCGCCTGATGATGGACCGCATACTCTTTTTGGGTGCACCGATTAACGACGATGTGGCAAATATCATTCAGGCGCAGTTACTCTTCCTCGAATCGGTTGATCCTACGAAGGATATTCAGCTCTATATCAACTCACCGGGTGGCAGTGTCTCGGCCGGTTTGGGTATCTACGATACGATGCAACTCATTGGTTGTGATGTTGCGACCATTTGTACGGGTATGGCTGCCTCGATGGGTGCGGTGTTGCTTACTGCGGGAACAGCCGGAAAGCGCTCGGCGTTACCTCATTCGCGTGTAATGATTCATCAGCCACTCGGTGGAGTGCAGGGCCAGGCATCGGATATCGAGATTACGGCTCGCGAGATTGCCCGCACCAAGCGTGAGTTGTATGAGATTCTTTCGCATCATTCGGGCAAGACGATAAAGACCATCGAAAAGGATGCCGACCGCGATTATTGGCTTTCGGCCGAGGAGGCGCGTCGCTATGGTCTTATTGATACGGTGCTTGCAAAGCACTAAACGGTTCAGAAAAAGTTTCAAAAGAGAGGAGAATTTATGGCTCAACGCACAAATCATAAAGGTGGAGGCCGCGAGGATTGTTGCTCGTTCTGTGGTCGCCGCCGTAACGATGTGGAGATACTCTTTCAGGGTATCGATAGCGGTGTAAGTATCTGTGGCAGCTGTATAGAACTCGGCTATAAGTCGTTGGTCGATAACGATATGCTATCGACTGGCGCTCGTAAGAAGTCGTCACCGGCTGGGGAGTTTAATATGCAGTTGGATGAGGTGCTGAAACCTGCACAGATTAAGGAGTTTCTCGACCGCTACGTGGTAGGACAGGATAGTGCAAAACGATACATATCGGTCGCTGTTTATAACCACTACAAGCGACTCATCGGCTCGAAAAACCCTTCGGTAGAGGATGTCGAACTCGATAAGTCGAATATTATTCTTGTAGGCCCTACGGGTACAGGTAAGACGCTCATTGCGCGTACTATCGCCCGTCTGCTTGGTGTGCCGTTTACGATTGTCGATGCAACGGTGCTCACCGAGGCTGGATACGTTGGTGAGGATGTCGAGGGTATCTTGTCGCGTCTGTATCAGGCCTCGAACTATAACCTTGAAGCGACACAGCGCGGCATTGTGTTTATAGACGAGATAGATAAGATTGCTCGCAAGGGCGACAATCCGAGTATTACGCGCGACGTTTCTGGCGAGGGTGTACAGCAGGCACTGTTGAAGATTTTGGAGGGTACGGTTGTTAATGTAGCACCGGAGGGTGGTCGTAAGCATCCCGACCAAAAGTTTGTGCATATCGATACGCGCAATATCCTCTTCATTTGTGGAGGCGCGTTCGACGGCATCGAGAAACGCATCGCGCAACGTCTTAATACACGTGCAATGGGTTACGGCAGAGTCAATACGGAGAGTATCGACCGAGAGAATCTGATGCAGTATGTTATGCCGCAGGATATTAAGAGCTTTGGTCTGATTCCGGAGTTGGTGGGTCGTCTGCCTGTGCTGACCTATATGGAGCCACTCTCGCGCGAGGTGTTGCGTAATATTCTCACCGAGCCGAAGAATGCCATCATTCGCCAATACTGCCGCTTGTTCGAGATGGATGGCGTAGAACTTGTTTTCGAGGAAGAGGTGCTCGACTATATCGTGGATAAGGCGTTGGAATTCAAACTTGGAGCGCGAGGTCTGCGTTCGATTTGCGAGGCCATTATGACCGACACAATGTTCGAGATTCCGTCGCAGTCAATCGACCGTTTTGTTGTTACGAAAGCATATGCGGAGGAGAGGTTGGAGCGTACGTCGCTCAAAGCGCTCAAAGCGGCGGTGTAAAAAATAGAGGACAAATATTGAACGTTGAAAAATTTTTTCTATATTTGTAGTTGGTTTATCAAAACCTGTAACGAATAACAAGAAATAGTAAACAAAAAAACACATAGCGTATGACTACTGATGCTAAACTTGCAAAGGCTGCCGATAATATTCGTGTATTGGCTGCCTCTATGGTAGAGAAGGCAAAGTCGGGTCACCCCGGCGGTGCGATGGGTGGAGCAGATTTTGTAAATGTGCTCTTCGCCGAGTTCTTGCGTTACGATCCGGATAATATGCTCTATCCGTATCGCGACCGTTTTTTCCTTGATCCGGGACATATGTCGCCTATGCTCTATTCGGTGCTTGCTCTGGCGGGCAACTATTCGATGGATGATTTGGCACAGTTCCGTCAGTGGGGTAGCATAACACCAGGTCATCCGGAGGTAGATGCCATGCGTGGTGTTGAGAATACATCGGGTCCGCTTGGTCAGGGTCATGCTATGGGTTTGGGTGCTGCTATCGCCGAGCGCTTTATGGTGGCTCGTTTTGGCGAATGGATGGCGCACAAGACCTATATTTATATATCGGACGGTGCCGTTCAGGAGGAGGTGTCGCAGGGCGTAGGTCGTATTGCGGGTAACCTCGGTCTGTCGAACGTTATTATGTACTACGATTCGAACAATGTGCAGCTCTCGACGACAGTGGATGAGGTCGATACCGAGGATGTTGCAATGAAATATCGTGCTTGGGGTTGGAATGTAATCGAAATCGATGGCCAAAGTATTCCGCAGATTCGCGAGGCGTTGCGTAAGGCAAACGAGCCAACCGATGCTCCGACTATCATTATTGGTAAGACCGTGATGGGTAAGGGTGCGATTACGGCTACGGGCGAGAGCTTCGAGAATAAGGTTTGTACCCATGGTCAGCCATTGTCGGCTGCGGGTGCCGACTATGCGGCTACGATTAGCGCACTCGGTGGTGATCCGGAGAATCCGTTCGTCGTATATGAGGAGAGCAAGGAGGTTTATGCAGAGCGCGCAGCTGCACTTCGTGAGGAGATGGTAGAGCGTAAGCGCATCGAGCAGGAGTGGCGTTCGGCAAACCCTGCACTCGCCCGCAAACTCGACATGTTCCTTTCGGGCAAGTTGCCGCAGATTGACTATCGCTCGATTGATATGAAGGCAGACCAAGCGACACGCTCGGCGTCGGCTACAGTACTCGGTGTATTTGGCGAGAAGGTTGAGAATATGGTTGTTGCTTCGGCCGACCTTTCGAATTCGGATAAGACCGATGGTTACTTGAAGAAGACGAAGGCCTTCACGAAGGGTGATTTCAGCGGTAAGTTCTTCCAGGCGGGTGTTTCGGAGTTTACGATGGCTTGTATCATGAACGGTATGGCACTGCACGGCGGTATTATTCCGGCTTGTGGTACGTTCTTCGTATTTTCGGACTATATGAAGCCGGTTGTACGCCTTGCAGCGTTGATGCGTTTGCACGTAATCTATATCTGGACGCATGACTCGTTCCGCGTGGGTGAGGATGGCCCTACACACCAGCCGATTGAGCAGGAGGCACAGATTCGTTTGATGGAGCACTTGCGCAATCACCATGGCGAGCGTTCGATGGTTGTTCTCCGTCCGGGTGATGGTGAGGATACGATTGCTGCGTGGAAGATTGCTCTCGAAGAGCAGCGTCCGGTTGCGCTTATCCTTTCGCGTCAAAATATCAAGAATCTTCCGTCGTTGTCGGCTTCGCGCCGTGACGAGGCTATGCAGTCGCAGAAGGGTGCATATATTGTGATGGATGCGGCCAAACCGAAGGTTGTTATGGTGGCTTCGGGTTCGGAGGTTTCAACTCTGGTTGAGGGTGCCGAGCTTTTGAAGAAGGAGGGTATCAGCGTGCGCGTTGTGAATGTTCCGAGTGAGGGTCTGTTCCGCGATCAGCCAAAATCGTATCAGGATGCAGTGCTTCCGGCTGACGTGTTGCGCTACGGTATGACTTCGGGTCTGTCGGTAACGTTGCTTTCGTTGGTTGGTTCGCTCGATAATATTCATGGTCTTAACCACTTCGGTTACTCGGCTCCGTATAAGGTGCTCGATAAGGAGTTTGGTTATAATGGCGAAACCGTATATAGCGAGGTTATGAAGTTGCTCGGCAAATAGTTTCCGAGTGAATAAATAAGAGAGGGTGTCCGGCCATAGTGGTAGGACACCCTCTCTCGTTATTGGTGAGCAGAAAATCCGCTTTACATACAACGGTGGCACTCAAACCACGGATTGTGCAAATCCTCCTTGTTGTAGCGGAGTGGCTCGTGCTCGGGTAGTGAGCGTGTTGTGCCACCGGCTTCTGCCAAAATGAGTTCTGCGGCAGCCGTATCCCACTCGTAGGTGTGAGTCGTACGCGGATAGTAGTCGATGATGCCCTCGGCAAGCATACAGAACTTATAGGAGCTACCCTGTTCGATAATCTCTACGTTGTCACGCTTGGCGCGCGCTGTGTCGATGTATTGCATGGTCTCTTCGGTCTGGTGCGAACGCGATACGGCGATGCGATAGCTCTCGTGCTCATGCTCGCTGAGTGGCAGACGTCGGCGTACGGAGCAGATTTCGTCATACGAGTAGCATGCAGACTCCGAAGGAGCGATGTCGGTGAGCAGGTACGAGCCCATTCCTTGACTCGCAATGTATGCTTTTTGCAGATACGGCACATATACGACCGAACATACGCAGACGTTGTCGGCCATCAGTGCGATGTTCACCGTAAATTCGTTGTTGCCTTTGATGAATTCGACGGTTCCGTCGAGCGGATCGACCAGCCAAAACAACTCCCAATTGCGACGCTCGTCGTAGAGCATCTCTCGACCCTCTTCCGAGAGTATCGGAATACGCGTTTCGCCCAGCATCTCCTTAATTTTGTTGTGAGCCAGACGGTCGGCGATGGTTATCGGGGTCTTGTCGCTCTTTACGGCAATGTCGTAATCGTCGCTGTTCTTATATACCTTCATAATCTCCTGTCCGGCACGCACTGCTGCGTTGAAGGCCTTGGGGAGCAGGTATGCACGAATATCCTCTGTAAGCATTATCGTTCAGTTTTGTTTCTTATCAAAGATAGTAAATTTTTTACACATTTCATAATCTTTAACGATAAAATATTCAAAAAATTATAAGTTGGTCGCTCCTCCGTTATAAAATAGTCGTTTTCGGACATTGGTAGTGTTAGTATCTCTTTGATGTGTTTCGTGTGTCGAAGATTTTTTCGACGGCACAAATCTCGAAAACTTGAATTTTGCCCAAAGGCGTGGCGCGGAGTGACGAATAACTCCTCGTCGAAAGTTGTGAACGGCTCGAAGTGTACGACTGATGCCGACCGCGCAATTTCGACCGCCATACGACCTACGGCCGATGGGTGGAGTGTCGAGTCGGATAATAGGATAGCAAATATATCGAACGAGGTTGCCTCGGTAGCCCTGTCGAGCGCGACCATCGTGTCGCTGGTTGCAACATCGGCTACGACCAGTCGCCTGAAACAACGACTTCGCGAACGATATAGTCCGCGTAGCGGTGATGTGGTTCGTGTGTGTGGTAGATTGACAGCCACGAGCGCGTATGTGGCTCGAAGGTTAACAAGTAATGATTCGTCGTGATCTGCATTTACGGCTACGACAACCTCCGTAGTGGGGTAGCGGGTATCTAGTAGTGACTCTACTACGCGCGTTGAGGAAGGATGTGCGCATATTATTGATATGCCTATGGTGGCGATGGTGTCAGTGTCGGAGGCAAAGGATATGGCGGCCATGCGATTGTACTCGGGGGTATGTTGTCGGCGAGAAATTAGGATTCCGACCGCAATTACGATTACGGCGATAGCGAGGGCTATGGCGACAATTATACCGCTCATCCTATTTGACGTTTGTAGGTGTGAAGCATCTGTTCGAATATGGCTCGTTCGCCTTTGCCGAGAGCCGGCGTCACGGACCGCAGTGAGTAGCCCGACCGGACAAAGTGGCGACATAGTATGTGGCGTACCTCTTTGCGTTGTGCGTGCATCCATCGGCGTACAGAGGGGGTTGCAACATCGCATTGTAACTCTGCAAGCGTGCAGAGTGCATGGTATGCCACCTCGTCATCACCCTCTTCTATGACGTGCATCAAATCAGGCTCGCTTTCAACTATCGAAAATCGTCGTACGATGTTTATTCCGAGCAGACAGAGATTGTAGTCTGACGAACGTAGCAACGGGGTCCACGCGACGGAGTGTGTTTGTCGGCATACCTTCGGTAGTAGTTCCGCCATTTCATAGTGCGAGAGCCGTCGCCCAAATCGTCCAAGTTGGTGCAGTGCTATATGCTCGTCAATGGCAAAATAACACAACAACGCATAAAATCGTACATCTTCATCTTTGTCATCCAGCATCGGCTCGATACGCCGAATTAGGACAGTGTCTAATGGCAGGCATGCAAGTAGGGCCAGCGGATAGGCGCGCCGACTGCCCTGCGAATGCTCGGCAAGCAGAAGCAGATGACAGTCGAGCGAGTGGTAACGCACGATTTCGCGCATGCGCTCTTCGGCCTCTCCCGATAGGTGTTCGCAGACGAATGCTACCGACTCGGCAAATGCCAAGATTGATAATCCGGAACGCATCTCGGATAGTGTGTCGGTTGAAGGCGAGGAGATATAGCGACCAATATGGTCTATGCAGCGATATACGTGTCGCAATCGCCGATGTCGGAGCTTTCGGCCTGCGACGGCTATGCTACTGCCCGATATGAGTAATATGACGAGGAGTATAATCATACGCCACATAGTTTGCGTTTCAGTCGCGTGGGTGAACAAGGAAACGACAGGTACTGATGGACTCCACACTCCAACAACGCAAGTACCGTATTCTCGCTCATGTCGTGCGCAATGACGATAATCTCTGCTTTGCGGCCTTGACCTTGGCGAATACGCTCAACGGCATTGCATCCGTTCATAAACATCCGAACGTCGTCAGTCACCACCTTGTCGAAACGCTCAGTGAGACACTTTTCGAAAAATTCCTCGCGCGAGCCGACCGTCGCAATAGAAACTTCGTCGTGGCGCAACAGTCCGTCGAGCAATGCGCGACATCGCGGCGAGGAGGAGTATATTAGAAGTCTTGTCATACGTTTTTGCACAAAATTTGCCCGAACAGTGTTCTTCCAAAAATATGCCAAACCGGAAATTTTGAAAAAAAAGAGTCGGGAGTGGTTGTAGTTCCAGAAAAGTTTTGTATATTTGCGGGCTGAATAGTGTAAAATGTTCAGCAGAACAAATTAAATTATTGTATAAATGTTTGTAATTGTAGAGATTGCAGGTCAGCAGTTCAAGGCTGAGAAAGGTCGAAAGCTCTATGTTCACCGTCTTGCAGGCGAAGTAGATTCGTCGGTGAGCTTCGACAAGGTCCTGCTCGTAGAGAACGGCGGTCAGGTTAAAGTAGGTGCACCTGTTGTAAAAGGCGCCTCGGTAAAATGTAAGATTCTTAAACACTTGAAGGATGACAAAGTCCTCGTGTTCAAGAAGAAGCGCAGAACCGGTTATCAGAAATGCAACGGTCACCGTCAGTATCTGTCGCAGATTTTAATTGAAGACATTGTTGCATAACCTTAAAAACGTTAAAGAAGTATGGCACACAAAAAAGGTGTAGGTAGTTCGAAGAACGGCCGTGAGTCAGAAAGCAAACGACTCGGCGTTAAACTTTTCGGTGGTCAGGTAGCGAAGGCAGGCAACATCATAGTCCGTCAGCGCGGCACTGTTCACAATCCGGGCGAGAACGTAGGTATCGGTAAGGACCACACGCTCTTCGCATTGGTTAACGGTACCGTAGTCTTCACCAAGAAGGCATCGGGTAAGTCTTACGTAAGCGTTACTCCGCTCAACTAATCAGTGGGAGAGAGGGATAACCTTTCACGATGAACCGCTCGGCATTTCGCCGGGCGGTTTTTTTTGTGGGGGGGGGACGAGGGAGGTGTACTTCCGCGGCCTATCTTTTCGGCAATACCATTTGCTACTTGACACTGCTCGACCTTAATAGACTACAAGCCCTCCCTTGATCATATAATAAAACACAACGGACAACCCCGAAAAAAGGTTGTCCGTTGTGTTTATGCCCAAAGAACTATGCTTAATTACTAAAATGTAACTTGGAACTCTGTCGCTTTGGTTGCTTTCGGCGCGTTCGGAACGTTTACAAAGAACGTAAAGCCCGTGAGCTGCTCAATCTCGCTTACGCTTTTGAACTCCGGTGTTACGGCAGAATTCTCGCCGTGCTTAACCCAGTAGCCCGCGCAGATAAGCTCGCTTGCCGAGCATTCCTGCACGCTCTTGCCTGTATTTCCCGCCTTCGTACGCAACATCACCTTGAAGTAGTGTGTCGGTACAGGACACGTCTTACCATCGTCGTTCGTGCACTTTGTGTTATAGTTGTCGAAATGGCAACCCGATACCACGTAAAGCGTATCGCTACACATCCACGCACCGCGCTCTTGGTTCTCCAACTTGTTCCACTTTCCGCCATTAAGCGACTGAATTTGTGGCGTCATATTAGTGTAGTAGTTCGACTGTTGGCGTGCATTATACGATACAGTACGCTGTGCCTTTGCTATTTGGTGACCACGACTATAATTATTATAGGTATCTGTCACCTGTTCGCTGTTTGTGAACGAAGGGTCCTGATAGAACGTTTCGCTGCCATAACTGCCGCTCGTGTAGTACGAGTGCATTGGATATGCAATCCAACGTGCCACGTAGTTCTGCTTATCGTAGCACATCGAGTAGTTGCGATGTATCTTACGATCCGGGCCATCGTCAAACAATTTTACGCACTGCGAGTATTTCTCCGTATATTTTGCATTTCCACTCGCTGCCGGCAACTCTGCCCACGAACGATCATATACGGCATTTCCGGTGCTTCCCGAGCCGCTACCCGAGTCCGAGCCACTGCCCGAACCCGAGTCGCCACCCGTATCCTCACCTCCGGCGTTCCCTCCGCCGGACGCTCCTCATTGCGCCGAATAAACTACCTTCGAAATCTGTACAGGACCGTTGTCCTTGGACTTTGCGCAATCATATACCAACTTGTAGTAGCAGTTTGCTTGTGGGTTGGTGATATTGTATGCTACCTCGCCCTGTTTGATAGTTACGTTTACGGTCTCAACAACGTTCGAGAACGCAGCGTCTGTTGCCACCTGCAAGTATGTCGATTTTACGGCCGATGCAGTTACTGCATCTACGGTAACCTTTACGCTCTTAACTGCGGTTGCAATCGGGAATTTAGTTGCAATCGATGCTACCGAAGCTCCGTTTTTACTACCACACTTGATATAGGTCCATTTTCCATTGTTGTTGTTGAAGTTTGCAATGCTCCAAGTCTTGCCATTACATGTCTGCTCCCATGTTGCGGTATAACTACTAACTGTATTGGTAATCGGGGTAAACGTAAGCGTGATATCCTCACCACTGCCTGTTCCCGGGTTAGGGTTCTGACCGGTGGTTATGGTCTTGGTTGCCGGAGCCGAAGCAGAGTAGAGAGTTGTGTTCTCCGGATTAGCAACAACCGTTACCTTGTACTGTGTTGCATACTCCAAACCGGTAAATGTCGCCGATGGATTAGCCACAGCACCGATGGTCTGCGTCTTGTCGCCACACGATACGGTGTAGTTCTTTGCATTATCAACTGCGCCCCACGAAACAGTAACCTGGTTGACTATAGTAGAAACATAAAGTGTAGGAGTCTTTAACGGAGTAGTTGCAGGGGTGTCGCCACC
>JAFNYX010000001.1 GCA_017654125.1 Alistipes sp.
CCCTTTGGCAACATAAAGTAGCCGGTTGCATTGCTATCGTACTTCAAAGTAGGAACCTTTCCCTTAACAGCATTGTCGAGATTGAACGAATCAGCTGCGCTGATATAAGTGTAATAGCCGCTTGTGAAGTGTGCACTTACAGTCGTGTCGTATTTTACGGCTGCTGCAATGTTCTGCATCTTGCACTTAACCTCTACCTCTGCCACCTTGCTTGGGGTGATGGTGAAGTCGGCGCTACCGATGTAATACTTCTCGTCAAACGATGCATCTTTCTTCTCGCCGACTGCTACGGTTACGCAATAGTCGTCTTTGAGCAGGTAGATATACTCCGGAACATCGGTCTGCGACGTAAACTTGCGAACAAGCTCCTTCGTGCGCTCGCCGGCTGAATTAGCTGCTCCGTAGCGGTAGATTTTCATCGAAAATGCCTGATCTGCGCTAACATCTGCGCGAGTAGTACCGTAGTCGATGCTTAGTGCCAATGCACCTTCATTCTCGCCCATTACGAGTTTAATCTCGTCGGTCGATTTGGCACACGATACTGCGAAGAGTACAAGTGCCACGTATGCTAAAATATTAAATATCTTCTTCATATCTTTTACGGTCTTACTATTCGGTTACCAACATAAGAGTCTTTTCGGTCGTGTTGCCATCGTTGTCGGTTACGGTAAGAATAAAGTCGTGCGAACCGGTACCGGTAACTTTGAGCAGGCCGAGGAATTGGGTAATAGACAAATTAACTTTCGTTTGGTTCAATATCTGGTCACCAACAGCGAAGCCCAAATTGATGAGTGCGTCGCGAACTTGCGATGTATCTGTATTATCCGGATTCTCCGAGTCAATCGAATTTTCAGGCGTAACGAGGTTCAACTGGTCGCAAAGACCTACACCTCTTAACTCTGTCGGAGTAAGTACCTCCGAATCAATTACTACGAAGAACTCCTTGATGCCCGCCGATGCGGTGATTACGAGCTCAACCGTAAGGTCGTCCGTAATGCTGTAACGCTTCGACAAATCGTAACCGGTCCATACAATTGACGGGCCATTGTTGCCGTTGTCGATAACGATTACGACATTCTGCACTGTTTCTACACCCTTTTCGTCTGTTACGGTTACACCGAACGTATGCGAGCCGTCAAACGCTTTGAGGAGTTTCATCTGTGGAGTCAAATCGTACGAAACAGATGCCTTGCCTAATACTTCGTCGTTTACAGCATAGCCCATCAAACGAAGAGCACCTGCTGCCGAGCCGGCTGCACACAAGTCGAACGACTGTGGAATGTTATAGTCTGCAAGCGATGTCATGAACTCGCTGCTAGTCGAGCTGATATCAACCTTCAACGATGCGATAGTGGTCTGTGTTGCAATATCTATGATGATGTTCTTTGTGTAGTTACCTGCACCGTCGAAATCGCTTGCGTAGAGAGTGATAGGCGATGTGATGTCGCCATCGCGCAAAATAACGGTAGGTTTGTCATCATCATCCGGCATAACGTTCTCCGAGAGAAGCATCGAGAAGTCGTAAATAATCGACTCGTCAACAACCCAACCGTCGATGGTTGCACCGATGCTGATGCCACCCTCGCCCGAGTACTCGATATAGAAGTTGATGTCGCTGTACTGACCAGCCTTAACGTCCTTGATGGTTGCTGTCATTTCGAATGGCGATGCGGTATTTTTGCCCTCAGGGGTGTATTTACCCTTTACGAGAACCTCGATATCATTGAGTGGCTCCGGAGCAAAGAAGTGTGCCGAACGGGTCTCATCAATACCAAATGGCATGCTGTTTTTGCCGATGGTAATGGTTGTTACAGTGTCGTCGCTCAATGCGGCACGAAGGTCGGCCGAGAAGGTTACCGATACCTGGATATTCTGCAAAGTGCAGATAAGGTTGGTAAGAGCGGTAGTCTCCTTGCGAATAATCGAGAACTTTTCGGTCAAACCGTAAACCGGATTCTCCCATGCGACACCTGGAATCTCGCCGGACGACATGATGAACAGATAGTCACCTGCCTCCAACTCGATGCGCTCGCTTGGTCGATTGCCATATTTGAACTCGCTGATGACTTTGCTGCCGTCTGCGGTAGTGATTTTGCAATCAAAGGTGTTTACATCAACGGTACGGGTTGTTCCCGTAGTCGCCTGCATCTCCTTATCACCAATCTCTTCAACCACCTCTTTGTGGTCGGCTACGCACTCAACGCTCAAACCGTTCAGGGACAAATAGCCACGATTGGAATCCTTGTCGTTGGTATCGATTTTCAAATTTTCGTTACAGCTGGCCATTGTGAAGGCAGCCGTAGCCAACATCATAATAAATTTCAGAGTTTTCATATCTTAAATCTTTTTTATCGTGATTAAGCGTTTTCGTTGAGTTCCACATCAAGCGTAATGGTGTCAATGATGGTGTCGTCAAGCGTAACGGTTACATCAACACTGCCTGCGTACTGCAAATCGTAAGTTATGATATAGCGCGTAGCAGCATTAACGGTTGGAATGTACTGCGTAGTAAGCGTCTCGGTCGTGCCTGCAGCAAGGTTTGCCTGGCGGATGCAGGTGCAATTGATGGCAGCCTTCTTCTGCGGAGCGATGAAGAGGTAATCGGTCGGCTCCTCGCTCAACTCGAAAGTGTTGTTCTCGGTTGTGAGTGTAAACTCGCGAGAAGGAAAGTAGTTACGGAAGTTCTCCGTCGTACGAACCTCAACAATTGCGTTACCCACGGTTGCGGTCAAATCAACCTGCGTAGTGCGGTTACGGTCGAGAACCTGAATACGCTTCGCAGCCGAGAAGTATGGCTTGTTGTAGCCCTCTTCGGCGATATCGCCACACTCAATCGATACGTTGTACCAACCTGCAGTGTAACGCTCTTCGTCCGAAACATAGTCGGTCAAACTCGTCCAACTCTTTTCGAAATTATCGCCTGTAATTTCGAGCGAGAAGGCGGATAATGCGGGAGCATCCAATGTGATACCCTCTACTCCGTCCGCTTTTGTCGTTACGTCACCGGATACCGATGCCGCAATCTCGATAGCGCCTTCGCCTGCTACGGTCTGTATGGATGGATCATCCTGACAGCCCACAGCCAAAGTTGCTGCGCATACGAAAAGTAAAAGTTTTTTCATAATGATAATGAATTTAGTTTATTGTTTAATTTATTGTTATTGTGCGATTTGAACAGTTACGTTATCAATATATAGATAGTATGTACCATTTGATAAGTCGCTCTTCTTGTCTGCGTTAATTCTCCATGTCAAACGTGTTGAAGCATCGCGACCATCAAGATAGAAGGTCTTGGTATTCGGAATGATGTCGTACGATGCATCGGTTGCATTTAGGGCGAATGTGTGATCGCCGCCTGCAAATGTACCTGTGGTGTCACCACTCTTGTATGCGGTGGTGCTGGTAACATAACCGAAATAGCAGGTGAGGCCCAGACCAGGTTTGGTAATGGCGATACCACCCTCCGTACGGTTCATACCGTATTTGAACGTAACCTTAATCTTCGTACTCTTCGTAATGGCACTGAGAGGAGCCGAATCGGCACGCGACGGATAGTTTGCCGTAGTCTCGCGACGTGCTGCCAAACGAATAGACTTGCCTGCGCTTGCTCCGACACGAGCTGCCGTCCAACCATTACAGAACGATATAGCATCCTTGCTACCTGAATCGGAGTCGTAGGCTCCGTACGATGAGTTTTTCTCGAAAGAGCCAACATCTGCAAAGTCCTCGAAATAGAGATATGGAACATCCAAAGCAATGCGTGTTTGGATGTATGGCGTAACTGTTGGCATTTTGAAAGTGCTGTAAACCTTTGCGTGCTCGCTCTCGAAACATGCCGTGAAGGTCTTGTTCGAGTATGGTGAGTCGTCGAAAGAGCCGTTGATGACGATATCGAAATCTCCGGTCTGTGCGTTGAAGGTTGTATTTGCTACGACATTTGTACCCGAAGCATCCATAATCGTTACCTTCTTGATTGCTTCGCCCAATAGGTTAGAGTTGATGTAGAATGAGATTGTAGTCTGTCGGAACAACTCAGGAATAACGAT
This sequence comes from Alistipes sp., assembly GCA_017654125.1. Classification (GTDB taxonomy): domain Bacteria; phylum Bacteroidota; class Bacteroidia; order Bacteroidales; family Rikenellaceae; genus Alistipes. Next base: position 4,047 of record JAFNYX010000001.1, read on the forward strand.
TGATATCGGAGTGATATGACCCTCTTCAACTCTCTTTGATAACGATATGCGACGCTCGAACGATTTGTAGTCGCCCGAATATGCGATATAGGAGATTTCGCCCGAAATCTCCGTAGGGAAGATCATTGCCCAGAATGATTCACCCTCGTTTAAGCCATTCTCTATGTTGAGATTTAATTGCCGCGAGCCGTTTGTGAGTGTGGCTGGTGCAGCAGGATTGGCTGCATCAACAGTTACATCACCAACTACTTCGGTCGGAAATGTAAACTCGATGCGTGTGAGAGGCATCTCCATAAGGTTGTTGCCTTCTGGGACGGTGAATTTTAAGGCGTGCATCTTGTGAGCAAAGCGCAGATTGAGATTTGTCTCCTCTGCGTTGGTCAATGCAACGTTGGTTGTTGGTGTGGCAACCAAAATATCATGACTACCTACAAATTCTGTGGCATTCTGTTCAGACGAAACATTGAATGTCGCTTTTAATCCGTTGGTTGTAGTCGGAGTCGGGTAGGTTGCGTAATAAGTGTACGAATCCTCTGCAAGCGGTGTGATAAATGCCGTAAAGGTGGCATTCGTGTAGGAGTCGTTGAAACGATAGAGGATAAACCTTTGAGCCGACATCGCAAACGTTCCGTCTGCTGCCTCTGCCCAAATGGCGAGTTGGTCGTTAGGTGACCAAACTGCCGTATATCCGTTGCCTGCTATCGATGTTCTGCTTTTGATGGTTGCCGATTGACGAATGGCAACCTGAATTTTTCCGCCATCGGTGATTGTTTGGTCGATGGCCTCTTTGGTGCATCCGACCGAAAGTAGTACCCCGAGCAAAAGAAGTGTTATTTTGAAATTTCTCATATTCAGTTTTTATCGTGCCACAAAAATAACGCACTCGAACCGTATGAAAAAATAATTTCAACGAATCGGGGTTTTTTAATAACGAATACGCCGTTTCCGAGGTTGTACCCGAAACGGCGTATTGTCAAAAAAATGGTAATCGTAGATTACAACGTCGGCTTAATGGCAGTTTATCACTTCAAATACTTATCCAACCATCCGAAAAATTCGCGATTCCATACAAGTGAATTTTGTGGTTTGAAGACCTGATGTGCTTCGTTCTCAAACTCTACCAAACGAGCCGGAATACCGCGTAAGCGTGCTGCGGTGAATGCCTGCAACGACTGTGTGTAAGGGATGCGGAAATCGTATTCGCCTGTAAAAATCAAAATCGGCGTATCCCACTCATTAACAGATTTATGCGGCGAATTTGCGTACGAACGCATAGCAGTCTTATTGGTAGTCTCCCAATACGAACCGCCGTAGTCGTTATTGACAAAGAATAACTCCTCGGTTTCGCCATACATCGACTCGAAATTGAATATTCCGCAGTGGGCAATAAACGCCTTGAAACGTTTCTGGTGATGACCTGCGAGATAGAATACCGAGTAACCGCCGTACGAAGCGCCTACGCAACCAAGTCGGTCGTGGTCGCACCATGGTTCTTTTGCTACGTCATCGATAGCCGAAAGATAGTCGCGAATATTCTGTCCCGAGTAGTCGCCAGAGATTTGGTCGAGCCACTCCTGACCGAACGACGGCAGACCTCTACGATTCGGAGCCACAACAACATAGCCCTGTGCTGCCATGAGTTGGAAGTTCCAACGATAGCTCCAAAATTGGGAAACAACGCTCTGTGGGCCACCCTGACAATAGAGCAACGTAGGGTACTTCTTTGCAGGATCGAAATCCGGTGGAAGAATCACCCATACGAGCATCTGCTTGCCGTCAGTTGTGCGTACCCAACGCTTCTGCACTTCGCCCATTGCGATATTGTCATAAACCTCTTTGTTTACGTTGGAAATCTGCGTGAGCGAGCCGTCTTGGAGATTAACCTCAAAGAGCTCGGTTGCCATTGAAATTTTTTGCAACGTTGCAACGCAGCGTCCTCCGCCAATGCTGAACGATGTGATGTCGTGGTCGCCTTGGGTCAGTACCTGTACCTTACCTTCGTCGAGTGTGATGCGACAAATTTGGTGCGTTGCTTCGATAGGTGCAATGAAGTACAATGTATTGTCATCGGTCCAAACAACATTATTTGCGTGGTAGTCGAAATCTGCTGTTAAATAACGCATTTCACCAGTCGGAATGTCGTAAACAAACAGACGCTCTTTGTCTGCTTCATTGCCCGGACGCTCTTGCGAACGGAAGGCGATACGTGTGCCGTTTGGTGACCATACCGGATATTTGTCGTAACCGACGAATGGTAATTTGCCGACTACTTTGCCGTTGAATGTCGTGCGTGTGGTGTCGGTTGGCTTGCAGATGTTGAGTGTTACGCCGCTTTGCAGGACGTGAATGTAGACATCGGAGTCGGTCGAAACGGCGTACTCTGCTCCCGTAAGCGGTTTGCAGGTGTATGCTAGTTGTGCGCCGTCTGGCGACCATGCAATCTCTCCACCGTCAAAGTATGGAGCGAGCGGAGTATCCCATGCTGCCTCCTTGCCGGTTATATCGCATGCCTCGCCGGCCTTGCCCTCTACAATCGGAGCAACGAAGATGTGGCGATATTCGCCCTCATCCCAATAATCCCAATGGCGAGCCATCAGGTCGTCGTATATGCGGGCCTTCGAGTGTGGCATGTCTTTGTGGACATCGGCCGAGCGTATGTCTTTGACATGTACGGCTTTAATATAGTGAAGGTGTGCCTCGTCCGGCGAAATGCCGTAATCCTCCACGCCACCATCTACGTCGGTGAGCTGACGAAGGTCGCCGCCGTCGGCTGCCATCGACCATACTTGCATAGAACCGCTACGATTGGAGAGCATCCAGATGCGATTGCCATCCGCACTCCATCGCGCAGCCGTATTATTCGATTGCGTGTCGGTGAGTGTCGTCGAGGAGTTGTCCGCAAGATTTAAGACACAGATTTGCGTCACACCACGATTTTCGTTCATCGAGTAGTTGGTAACGGTATAGAGCACCTTTGTGCCGTCTGGTGAGACTTCGGCCGAGCCGATGCGTGACATCTTCCACATCACTTTGGGAGTAAGACGTGCTGCGGCTTTCTCTTCCTGCGTCAGCGCGTTGTTGATTTCGAGTGGCTTTGGCGGTTCGGAACATCCACCGAGCCCTAATGCGAGCATTGCCATAAACAGAATTGATTTTTTCATAACTATTATCGAATAATTTACTAAATTTGCAGTTGTACAAAATAATTTTGTGGCCAATGCAGACAACCATCTACTTTACCGACCGAGCCGTTGTTTTCGTCACGCCGTCCGAATTTCAGGCGATGAGTGACGATGAGGCAGTCGTTGGGTGCAGTGACCTTTCAAGGGCGAAGATATTGAAAATTTTCGAGACCTGCAACCGTGTGGTCGTGTTGTGCGACAATCCGCAGCAGACGATTGCCCGCTTTGCCGAGGAGTTCGTCGTGAAGGAGGCGGCCGGCGGTGTCGTATATAACGAAACGGGAGAGGTATTGATGATTTATCGTCGCGGTAGATGGGATTTACCAAAGGGTCATATTGACCCGGGTGAGACTCCGGAAGAGTGCGCTGTGCGCGAAACCGCAGAGGAGACCGGGGTGTCGGGTGCGAAAATTGTATCACATCTTTGCAATACATTGCACGCGTACGACGTTTATGGAGTATGGGAGTTGAAACGCACGTGGTGGTATGCTATGCGTTCGCACGGGCGAAAACTCTCGCCGCAGACGGAGGAGGATATTGCGATGGCAGAGTGGTGTGATGAGCCGAGCGTGCAACGTAATTTACAGGCAACATATCCGACCATAGTGCAGGTCGTAGAGGAGTTTGAAAAAATAAAAGATAAAATATGGTAAAGATTCTTTGGGTGGATGATGAAATTGAACTTCTGAAACCTCATATACTGACGCTCACTTCGAAGGGTTACGAGGTCGATACGTGCAATAACGGTTACGATGCGATTGATATGGCGACCGAGAAGGCGTATGATGTCATCATTTTGGACGAGATGATGCCGGGTATGACCGGATTGGAGACTTTGCCGCTCATCAAAGATATACGACCGACGACACCTGTTATTATGGTTACGAAGAGCGAGGAGGAGGATATTATGGATAAGGCAATCGGCAGTAAGATTGCCGACTATATCATCAAACCGGTCAATCCGAGCCAGATGTTGCTTCTAATCAAGAAACACGTTCACTCGCAGCAACTTGTGACCGAACAGACGACTGCCGACTATCGTGCCGAGTTTGGCCGTATTACGCAGATGGTGCAGAGTGCATCCACGTTCCGTCAATGGTGCAACATATATCGTAAACTTGTCGGCTGGGATGTCGAGATGAGCGATTCGACCGATAAGGGCATAAAGGAGATATTGCAGTATCAGAAAAACGAGGCTAATCAAGAGTTTTGTCGCTTCGTGTGTCGCAATTATAAGGATTGGATAAACCGCAGGGATGACGATACGCCGATTATGTCGCATACGCTTATGCGCAGTCGTATATTCCCGACCGTCGATTTGAATCCGAAGACTACGTTGCTGCTTATCGACAATTTCCGCTACGACCAATGGCGAGCAATCAGCGCCATGTTGCGCGGATATTTCGATGTGGAGACCGACGATTTCTATTGTTCGATTTTGCCGACAGCCACGCAGTATGCACGTAATTCGGTATTTGCTGGACTGATGCCGCTTGCGATTGATAAACTGATGCCTAATAAGTGGCTGAATGATAATGAGGAGGGTGGCAAAAACCAATACGAGGAGGATTTTCTGCGTCGTCTGCTTGAACAGACCGGCAAACGATATAAATTGTCGTTCGATAAGTTGGTGCGTCCGGAGGCGGGTCGTCGCTTGATTGATAATATCCGCCACGTGTACGATGCCGACTTTTCGGTTATCGTCTATAACTTCCTCGACATCCTTTCACATGCCCGTACGGAGACCGATATTATCCGCCAACTCACCGAGGATGATGCGTCGTTCCGTTCGCTTACGCGTTCGTGGTTCGAGCATTCGGACCTCTATACGCTTTTGAAGATGCTTTCCGAGCGCGGACATACGGTCATCATAACCTCCGATCACGGCACGGTGCGTGTCGATAATCCGATTCGCGTGACAGGCGACCGTGAAACATCGGCCAATCTGCGCTATAAAACGGGTCGCAATTTGGCGTATAATCATAAAGAGGTATTCGAAATTACGCGACCGGAAGAGGTCCAACTGCCGTCGAGCAACCTATCGTCGAGTTACATCTTCGCCTACAATCACGATTTTTTGGTCTATAACAACGATGCCAATCGTCATATTCGCTACTATCGCGATACGTTCCAGCATGGCGGTATCTCGATGGAGGAGATGATTGTGCCGTATATCGTACTGCAACCGAAACGATAGAATAGGGAGTCGTACAAATAGCGACATCCGCATCTGCACTTTCGAGAACAGATGCGGATGTTTTTTATTGTGCAAATATACTATTTTTTAAATATAAAGAATACGGCAAGCACAAGGCAGATGAAACCTGCAACGTGATTCCAGCGCAGAGCTTCGTTTTTCATAATCATCTGAACGATGATGGCGAATACGGTTAGCGACACCGCCTCTTGAATGACCTTCAATTCCCAAATAGAGAAAGGCCCACCGTACACCGTACTGCCGAGACGGTTGGCGGGTATCATAAAACAATATTCGAAGAAGGCAACCATCCAACTGATAAGAATAATTGCCATCAGTCCGATACGTTCAAAGCGCGATTTGAACATCACCTGACCATACCATGCAAGGGTCATAAACACGTTGGAGCATATCAAAAGTGCAACGGCTCCAATACCACGAGTGAGCATAAACTTTTGCTTAAAGTGTTAAATTTGGGTGCGAAGTTAGTGATTTTGACGAGAATTTCATACCTTCGCGCTATGAAATTTGCACTAATTACGGGCGCATCGTCAGGTATCGGTGCCGAATATGCCCGCCAACTCGCCCGTAAAGGGCATAATGTAATCATTGTAAGCAATCAGCGTGATGCGAATGAGGCGATTGCTTCGGAACTCGCGTCGCAGTATGGCGTGACGGCCGTTCCGATGTATGCCGACCTCTCGACGGCGGATGCTGCCGAGCAGATATATGCCACATGTAAGGTGATGGATGCCGAGGTGGATGTCTTGGTCAGTAATGCCGGTGTGTTGCATTTTGGAAGATTTGTCAATACGACGGACGAATATCTCGATTTTATCACCGCTTTGCACTGTACGACGCCGATGAAATTGTGTCGTCGTTTTGCGATGGATATGTGCGCGCGAGGTGAAGGCCACATCCTAATAATGTCGTCGCTCACGGCGTGGACCCCATTCCCGACAATGTCGCTGTATGGTTCGACGAAGGTCGCGTTGAAGAGTTTCGCCCAATCGTTATGGTATGAATTGCGACCGTATGGTGTCAGCGTCACGACCATATTCCCGGGTGCTGTTGATACACCGCTTTATAACCTTTCGCAGAGCAAACGTCGTCTGTTTCGCTCGCTTGGTGTGATGATGTCGGCCGAACGATTGGCGCGTTGTGGTTTGCGTGCAATGTTTGGTGGTAGGCGTACATGCATTCCTGGCCTGTTCTCGAAAATTGCGGCTTTTGCCTGTTATCTTTTGCCGGCACATGCACTACTGCCCGTAATGAAAATTCCGGCAATTCGTCGCATTTTGGAGCGTATTTAACCCACCGTACGAGTAGCATTGCTACACCTTTTTGGGGTGGCTATGATTGCGCTGTGAAAATCGCTTTCGGGTGCAGGATGTAGTTTTTTGCCGAGTAGATTATATTTTCGAAGAAACCGTCCGGTACAACCTCGTCGTAGCACCACTTTCGCGCCCAACGTTTTGTGATTTTGTGCCAAAATGTGGTTATGACGCCACGCTTCGCCTGCTGTTTTTCGTCATACGTGAGAATATCCTCCATAACCCGTTCGACAAGAGCCGGCTCGACGTTGGTGTCGGCTATACGTTTCGTCTCTGCCAAACCGAGGTATCGACAACCGATTTCGGTTACGATGGCAGCATATCGCTCCAATCCGCTCTCTTGTAACAGGCGCGATACCTCCTTGCAATCCATATTGTCGTGCTCGTGGTGGAGGAACAGTGCCCAATCGCATAATTCGCGCAGGTGGATGGATTCTCGTGCATAGTGCCAACTCGAATGGCGCGTGAGGAAGAGTGCGTCGAACTCTGCCGATGGCGCGTAAGCATGCTCGACAATCGGATGTGGGTGCAGCGTGTCTGCCAATTGCTCCAATGCGTGCTGAACGTATGTCGCGCAGCGATTGACATAAGGGTTGATAAACCAACGATGATTCTCTACGTTTGTGCTACCGACTGTGAACTCCGAATGAACAAAGAAACTATATTTAACCTTTGCGCCTCGCTCGGCTACGATTCTGTTGCCGCGCTCGTAGTCGCCCATCAGAAAGATGTCGATGTCGCCAAATTGGCGATGTGCCGGAGTGGGGTAGTAACGCGCTACGCTCACACCTTTCATAATCATAGTGCGGATGCCGTTGTCGGCATATAATTTCACGAGTCGTGTAGCGGCTTTGGTCTTTTGTGCGAATATCTTCTCAATGTGTTCGACATTGTAGCCCCATTGTACACGTACGTCAATGTCGGGTTGCAACTCTGCGGGTAGTTGTCGTACGCCGTCGTATGCGAGAGCAAGCACACCTTGCTCGACCGATTTGTTATATACGGCATTCCATGCCTCGTCGTCCATACCATCGAATAGGGCTGGCTCTTGCGCTTCTCGCCATAGCGCAAGACGTAATAGGGCAAGTAGCCGACGATTAACGATGTGATTTATAGCACTCATACCTCTCTCTATAATACTATTGTCGTTTCTTGATAAATCGTGCAGGGTTTCCGGCCCAAATCTCATTATCCGGGATATCCTTTGTTACGACGCTGCCGGCGCCAATAATAACGCTTCGGCCGATACGGACATTGCTGGTTATGATGCTACCTGTACCTACAAACGAGTGCTCGCCAATCTCGATGTGTCCCTCTTTCCAATGTATATCGTCAAGGTCGGGATTGGATGTATCCAAACGATGGGTCAAAATACGTACGCCGGCGGTGAGATGTACGTCATCGTGCAATGTAATGTTTTGAGGGTACATCGTATCGAATTGCACGTCCCTCGCAATGAAATATCTTTTGCCGGTAAGACGCACGCCACCCCAACGAACGAAGAATGTTCGCCACGTGCGAATCATTGGCAGACGCATTAAAGAGAAGGCAATCAACGATTGAATATGCGCCAATTTTAAGTTTATTCCGTTACCTCTCATAATCTTTGATTATTGAGTTATACAGGTTAATTATTTTGGTGTAATTGTTCTCTTCCGAGAAATTTTCCGTAGCAAATCTTCGAGCTGCACTGCTCATCATTTGGTACTGCGCTTCGGATGTTGCGATTGCTCTCTGTATTGTGCTTTTCAGAGAGTTTCGGTCGCCGGCGTGAAATAGATATCCCGTTTCTCCGTCTCGGATAATTTCGGGAATACCTCCGATATTAGCACCAATTACCGGCACTCCTGCCGTGTATGCTTCAATGATTGTCATAGGGTTGTTTTCATACCATTCGGACGGCACTATAACAAACGAAGCATCACGAATTATCTCTTTCAGTTCATCGCCTGTGCGATAGCCGACAAATTCCACGCGCGACTCTGCGCCATGTTGTGCAACATACGCTTTTAGCGACTCCTCCTCCGGTCCTGTGCCGAC
>JAFNYX010000042.1 GCA_017654125.1 Alistipes sp.
AGCCCATTCACGGTCGTAGCTTGCCCCGATCAGGATACCCGCAACAGCATCAATATCAGTTGGGGCGTCGACACCCTCTCTGACGCAACCTCGGTGCGCTACACCCGCGTGAGCGACATCGATTGGAAGCGTGCCCGTGTGGTCGAGGCCGCGACGCACCTCTGCACCACATACGACGGCATTTCGTCGAAAACGCCTCAGGGTAAGACCGTTAATGAGCAGGTTCGATTCACCAAGTGCGAGGCTACGCTCAGCGGTTTGCGACCGAATACCGACTATATGTACTCGATCGGCGCGGGCGACAAATGGAGCGAGCCGCGTTACTTCCGCACCTCGGGAGCGAAGGAGTGGAGTGCCTGTGTGATTGCCGATTTCCACGCCTACACCCCGCTGCCCCACCGTGTCGAGGCGGCAATGGCGATGATCAACACAGTTGAGCAACACGACCCCTCGATGGATTGGGTGTTGCACCTCGGCGACATCACCGCGTGGGGCGGCAGCTACTCGTTCTGGTCGGATCTCTACACCCGCAGACCCTTCCACGACTATATGTGGGCGGGCGTCAATGGCAACCACGACAATATGACCCGCGTCAATGGTCAGTCGAACGCATTTATCCGCGACGCAAACTTCTATCCGCGAAACGGTTATGGCGACGAGATGGGCGTCTGCTACTACTTCTATTACGGCGACGCGCTGTTCATTATGCTCAACAACGAGGTGATGCGCAAGGACGAAGGTCTGGCCGAGGCTCAGGCGTGGGTGCGCAAGGTGGTTGAGCAGAACAAGGCTCGCTACGTGATCGTATGCGAGCACTATCAGTGGTTCTTCGGACACGACGGACGCGACTCGCAGTATGGTCGTTGGTGCGAGTTGTTCGATGAGTTAGGCGTTGATCTCGCGCTGGCTGGCAACAACCATATCTACGTGCGCACAGCGCCCCTTTATGGCGGCAAAGCGACCGACGGCACGCGCGGAACGGTCTATGTTCAGGTACCCTCGTCGGACAACGAGCGCGGTCAGGCAATCAAAGATATGCCCAAGCAGAACGAGGATAAGATTCGTGCAACGTGGTACGAAGGTCCGCAGACCGTGGGTGCAATCCACCTCGCAGCCGACAAGAAACATCTGGTACTGACGTTGCTCGATCGCAACGGCAACGAGATTGACAAGTGTGAGGTGCTTGCGAAGAAAAAGTAAGTTTGAAATTCACTATTCATCATAAAGCCGCGCTCCGAAAAGCGCGGCTTTTTATCTTTCCGACATAGGCAAAATCTTTGATTTTGACACATACTCGTGGGCTCGCCCTTTGGGCGACCGCCCCAGCCCACGAGTATGCGCACATTCGACTATCAATCACAAAAAAGGTCGCACCACATTATCGAGGAGCGACCTTCGGTATAAAGTTGTCAGAGAGTGCTATCGGCGTTGGATTGTCGGTGATTCGGTTTCGACCTTGCAGTTGCCGCTATAATTGATTCGGGCATTCGGACCGGTGGTAATCAAACGCAACTTACCCGTACTATAAACATTTGCCGTCGAGTAGTCGTTCGCGCCGACCGTGAAGTTACGCATATCGAAGCTCGACGCATTGCACTCCGAGCGACCCGACAGTGATACATATCCCTCGCTTGCGCGACC
>JAFNYX010000043.1 GCA_017654125.1 Alistipes sp.
AGTCGTAAGCAATCTTTACACGCTCCCAACGCTTATCGCGGTCCATTGCGTAGTAACGGCCAATAATCGACGCTACGACACCTGCCGACTGCTTCGTATGGTTTTCGAGTGCCTCGATGAAACCCTTACCGCTCTTCGGATCGGTATCACGACCATCCATAAAGCAGTGGATGTAGGTATTTTCAATGCCATAGTGCTTCGAGATGTCGCACAACTTGAAGAGATGGTCGAGCGACGAATGTACACCACCGTCCGACGTAAGGCCCATAAAGTGAACATTCACGCCGTTCTGTTTTGCGTACTCGAAAGCTGCAACAATCTCCGGATTTTCGAGAATCGAGCCATCCTTACATGCGCGATTAATCTTCACCAAGTCCTGATACACGACACGACCAGCGCCGATATTCAGGTGGCCAACCTCCGAATTACCCATCTGGCCATCCGGCAGACCAACATTCTCGCCATCGGTACGCAATTCAGCGTGCGGATATGCATCGGTCAGTGCGTTAATAAATTTCGGATTTGTCGAATAAATAACATCCGACTTGGTATGATTACCGATTCCCCATCCGTCGAGAATCATCAACAAAACTTTGTTTGCCATATCTTTTTCGTTTTTTATTTTTCCCTCTTTTACGCGATACTCACGACACAACTTACGCGAGTTTCTCCTTCACAATTTCTACTGCGCGGTCAATAGCCTGCTGCAAGCCGTCCGGATTCTTACCTCCGGCCGTTGCGAAGAACTTCTGACCGCCACCGCCACCATTGATAAGTTTCGCTGCCTCGCGCACTACCGCACCGGCATCCACTCCACGCTCAACAATCGCATCGCCAAGCATAACCATCAGCGTTACCTTGCCACCATTATCCGAGCCAAGAATCAGCACAAGATTACTCTTGCGTGCACGCAAATTGTAAGCCAAATCCTTCAAGAACTCGGTCGGACGTGGGATTACACGAGCCACAACAGCAACTTCGTCATTCTGCGGAATCTCTGCCGCAATCTTATCGGCAAGAGCCGCAACCTGCTCCTTCTGGATGCTCTCCAACTCCTTGCTCAACGTATCATTGTTCTCAACCAAACGACGAATGGCATCAACGAGTTTCGGATTGCCGACAATCTCGGATGCCGCGTGAAGCGTATCCTCTGCAATGTAGAGCAACTTCTCGGCACCGGTACCCGTAACAGCCTCAATACGACGTACGCCCGCCGAGATTGCGCTTTCACTCACAATCTTAAACAGACCAATCGTACCCGTAGCCGACGTATGCGTACCACCACACAGCTCAACCGACTCACCAAAGCGCACCATACGCACCTTGTCACCGTACTTCTCACCGAAGAGCATCATGGCACCTGCCGCCTTTGCCTCCTCCTGTGTCGCCTCGCGATTCTCCACGAGCGGGTCATTAGCACGAACAGCACGATTTACGAGTTGCTCAACCTCACGCAACTGCTCCGGCGTAACCTTTTGGAAGTGCGAGAAGTCGAAGCGCAACTGCTCCGGCGTAACCATCGAACCCTTCTGCTCGACGTGCTCGCCAAGCACCTTACGCAACGCTGCGTGGAGCAAGTGGGTTGCGGTGTGGTTGTTGGCTGCCGACTGACGCTTCTCTGAATTTACAACTGCACGGAATGTCGCATCGAGAGCCTCTGGCAACTGCGTCGTAACATGAATAATCAGACCATTCTCCTTCTCGGTTGCGATGATATCAATCTTCTCGTTTGCAGTTGCGATATAACCCGTATCACCAATCTGACCACCCGAGTTGCCATAGAACGGCGTGCGATCGAAGACCATCTGATATGTCGTCTTATTCTTGCTCTGAACACGTCGCACACGTGCAATTCGCACATCGCACTCCAACTCATCGTAACCAACAAACTCACTCTGCTTGATATCAATAAGCTCCTTCCAATCGTCAACATCCTGTGCCGCGGCGTTACGCGAACGCTCCTTCTGCTGCTGCAACTCACGCTCGAACTCCTCCAAATCGACCTCAACACCCTTCTCCTTTGCGATGAGCTCCGTAAGGTCAACCGGGAAGCCGTACGTATCGTACAACAAAAAAGCATCTTTACCCGAAATCTTGCCGCCATTGAGTCCCTTGATAACGCCTTCGAGCATATTGATACCCGTAGCAAGCGTACGCAGGAACGAAGCCTCCTCCTCTTCGATAACGCGCTCGATGAGGGTCTGCTGCGCTTTGAGCTCCGGATACTGCTCACCCATCTGTGCTACGAGAGTAGCAACCAAACGGCACATAAACGGCTCGTTGAAGCCCAAGTATGTATAACCATAACGAACAGCACGACGCAAGATACGACGAATAACATAGCCCGCCTTAACATTCGACGGCAACTGTCCGTCGGCAATCGAGAATGCGATAGCACGAAGGTGGTCGGCAATTACACGCATTGCAACATCCACACTCTCTTGCTCGCCATACTTCTTGCCCGACATCTGCGAAATCACGCCAATAGTAGGCTGGAAAACATCCGTATCGTAATTCGATTTCTTACCCTGCATAATCATACACAGACGCTCGAAACCCATACCCGTATCCACGTGCTTTGCAGGCAGAGGTTCGAGTGAGCCGTTTGCCTTGCGGTTGAACTGCATGAATACGTTATTCCAAATCTCAATAACCTGCGGATGTCCTTCATTAACCATCTCACGACCCGGCTTAACGGCAATCTCTGCCTCATCGCGCAAATCGAAGTGAATCTCGCTGCACGGACCACATGGGCCGGTCTCGCCCATCTCCCAGAAGTTGTCGTGCTTGTTACCACGAATGATGTGGTCTTCCGGCAAGCGCTCCTTCCAGA
>JAFNYX010000044.1 GCA_017654125.1 Alistipes sp.
CAATGCCACCAAGTACGGGTACGGGGGACAACTGCAACTTTCGGGTTTTAGGATTATCGACGATATTCTTCTCCCTTGCTAAGCGTACAAGTTGCGGATGCAGAATTGCAACCGACGTAAATGCTACGACAAATGGGATTATGGGCAACAATAAATTGTTCATTTTGTGCGTGGTTATACTCTATTCAATCTACAAAGGTATTAAATATTTATAGAAAAACCACATCTTTGTGCAAAATAAAGCATTATGTGTTTGGTGGTGTGTATGCATTGTGTTGAAAAGCCTCGTTTTTAGAAGGTGTTAAAAGAGTCTGCTTTGCAGAAAATGGATGTTGGCGGCAAAAATATTGGAAAAAAGTGTGTGAAATTCGGAAAATTATATGCAACTTTGTATGTGTAATCTCAAAAAAATATAAAAGTCATGACAAAACTTAACACTTCAAATTCGGTAATGGTTCTGGCTACAACCTTTGCCGATAAAGGCGATTGGACGCTTGAACAGCAATTCGTGTTGCAAATGGGTTCGTCCTATCTGTTTGCTCACGGTCTGGGCACTCCGCTTGCAAAGGATGCCGTAACCGAGGTTGAGGTGCCGGCCGATGGTGAATATACACTATTGGTACGCACCAAAAACTGGACAAAGCATTGGTCCGATGGCCCGACACCGGGTATCTTTTCGGTGCTGGTAGATGGCATTGCAGACGAACAGACCTTCGGAACGGATAAGGTTAATTGGTATTGGCAGAAGGGTGGCCGCTACTCGCTCAAAAAAGGTAAACACACCATCGCTCTGCACGATTTGGCAGGCTTCGACGGCCGTTGCGATGCGGTAATTCTGACACAGACGGACGAGGTGCCGGGAGATTCGCTTGAAGAGTACTTCGAGGTGCGCCGTGCGTTGCTCGGTGAGAACGTGCCTGAGGATAAGGGTTCGTTCGATTTCGTTGTTGTTGGTGGCGGTATCTCGGGTATCTGCGCAGCATTGGCAGCTTCACGTCTCGGTTTGAAAGTGGCTCTTATTCAGGACCGCTACGTTTTGGGAGGCAACAACTCATCGGAGGTGCGTGTCGGCTTGGGTGGTCAGATTAATATCGATCCATATCCATCGCTCGGCTATCTGCTCAACGAGATTGGTCCGGATCGTATTGGTAACGCTCGTGGCGCACATCACTACCAGGACGACAAGAAGATGCGTGTAGTGGCTGCCGAGCAGAACATCACACTCTTTATGGGTTATACGGTAGTCGAGGTCGAGAAGTCGGGTGATTGTATCACGTCGGTCGTAGCACAGGAGGCAACTGCACAGACCCGTATCAAGGTGAGCGGAAAGTACTTCTCCGACTGTACGGGCGATGCACATCTCGGCTATATGGCTGGTGCAGAGTGCCGCATGGGTCGTGAGGCTCGCTCGGAGTTTGGCGAATCGCTTGCTCCGGAGAAGGCGGACGATATGACGATGGGAGTCTCGATTGAGTGGTATTGCGAGGATTGGAATACTCCTTGTACGTTCCCTGATTCGCTCGATTGGGGCTTGCGCCTCGATGAATATACAGTTGAGCCGGTGCACCGTGCCAATTGGTATTGGGAGGTTGGTATGATGGATGACCAGGTAGCCGATGCAGAGAAGATTCGCGACTATGGTATGTACGTAGCATACTCGACCTTCTCTTACTGCAAGAATCGCTACTCGAAAAAGGAGGATTGGGAGTGTACCCACCTGACTTGGGTGTCGCACGTGTCTGGCAAACGCGAGTCGCGTCGTATCGTGGGCGACTATATCCTCCGCGAGCAGGATTTGACACGTCCTATCCGCCACGAGGATGAAACTTGTACGACAACATGGCGTATCGACCAGCACTATCCGATGGAGAAGAATACGAAGGATTACCCTAATCAGGAGTGGTTGTCGTACGGTGTGCTGACTCCAATCGACTTCTACGCACTGCCTTATCGTTGCTTCTACTCGAAGGATATCCGCAATATGTTTATGGCAGGACGAAACATTTCGGTTACGCACATCGCTTTGGGTTCGACCCGTGTAATGCGTACCTGTGGTCTGATTGGCGAGGTTGTCGGTATGGCAGCAGCAGTCTGCGCACGTCGTGAGGCATTCCCACGCGATGTATATACAACCTACTTTGAAGATTTGAAGGAGTTGATGCGTAAGGGTACCGGTCGCACGGATGTTCCTTATACGCAGTTCTACCATCAGGTTGATCGTACGGGGCATCAGGCCGAAGACCGTTAAAAATCGAAAAATCGGCAAACACGCTATTTTTTCCACAAAAAACTATAACTTTGTAGCCAAATAGTGTCACACTTTTACAGAAAACAATATTTCAAAAAATACTAACTTTCATTTCTGAATTATGGCTAAAACAGAAAAGCTCTTGAAGCGTATGGCAGAATTGGAGGCAGAGACCGGTGTAAAGCGCACCATTTTCGCTGCTTGTCCTAATTCGAGC
>JAFNYX010000045.1 GCA_017654125.1 Alistipes sp.
CGTGTAAAGGAATGCCGCGATAACTACGAGAAGTGCGACGATTAAGCCAATTTCAAGCAGCACGCTGCGCTTGTTGTTGACATCAACTTTGGGGTTTTTCTTTACTTCCATTTATTAGTTGTTTTTAATTTTGTTCTCTTCGTTTCCGCATAAACAAGCCCCTTCGGGAACATCCGATGGGTATATGCAGTCACAAATATAGATATAAAATTTCAAAAAACATAGTTTGTCGAGAAAAATTAGTAAAAAATCGCTATTTTTGTAAAAAATTAATCGCAAAAATGGTGTAAAACCCTATGCCGGAGACGCTCGCCACAATAGAAAAAAAGCCGTTGTACGGCTCGACGCTTGTCGAGTTGCAGGCCATCTGTGCCTCGCTCGGTATGCCGCGTTTTGCCGCCGGACAAATTGCCCGTTGGATGTACCGACGTGGTGCGACGAGCATCGATGAGATGAGCGACCTCTCGCTTCGCAATCGTGCTGCGCTTGCCGAACGTTATACGCTTGGTCTTGCAGCTCCGGTTCGTGTCAGTACCTCTGCCGATGGTACGAAAAAGTACCTCTATCGCACCTCGGAGGGGGAGTATATTGAGTCGGCTTATATTCCTGATGGTGAACGTGCTACGTTGTGCGTATCGTCGCAAGCGGGATGCCGTATGGGTTGTCGTTTTTGTGCTACGGGTCGCCTGGGTTTACATCACTCGCTCTCGACCGCCGACATCCTCAATCAGATTGCTTCGCTGCCCGAACGCGAACGCCTGACCAATGTCGTGTTTATGGGTATGGGTGAGCCGCTGGATAATACGGATAATGTCTTGCGGGCATTGGAAGTGCTTACGGCGGAGTGGGGCTACGGTTGGTCGCCCACGCGCATCACGCTTTCGACGGCGGGTGTGGGTCGTGAGTTGCGACGTTTCCTCGATTCGTCGTCGGTGCATCTTGCTATTTCGCTTCATAATCCGTTCCACGAGGAGAGGGCCGAGATTATGCCTATCGAGCGCGCCTATCCAATAGCCGATATCGCTGCGCTGCTGCGCGAGTATGACTTTACGCATCAGCGTCGCGTGTCGTTTGAGTATATTGTTATGAGCGGATTGAACGACTCGCCGCGCCACGTTCGCGAGTTGTGCCGCCTGCTCAACGGCATCAAGTGCCGCATAAATCTGATACGTTTTCATAAAATACCCGATTCGCCATACTTCTCGCCATCGGATGAGAAGATGAAGTCTTTTCGTGATGCGCTCACGACGCGTGGCATTATG
Organism: Alistipes sp.; assembly: GCA_017654125.1. Taxonomy (GTDB): domain Bacteria; phylum Bacteroidota; class Bacteroidia; order Bacteroidales; family Rikenellaceae; genus Alistipes. Next base: position 1,263 of record JAFNYX010000045.1, read on the forward strand.
ACCACCATTCGCGCCTCGCGTGGCGAGGATATTAAGGCTGCGTGCGGCCTGCTCTCGGCCGAAGAGCGATAGCGTGCGGAGAAAAAAACGCATTAGACATATCTCTGTGGCGGATTATGCAAAAATATTAATAAAAATCTACCGAAAAATTTGGAAATTCCTATTACTATTTTGTATCTTTGTAGGGAATAGCTACTTATGTGGCTGTATTTGTTTTGAGCAACAGGATACCGATTCCCAAAAATTCAAATTATAAAATATAGCGCTTATGAAGAGATTTTTTACCATTGCTGCCATTATGGCTGCGTTCGCGACGCTCGCAGGATGTGAGCCGACCCCAACTCCGGATGATGAAAATCCTCCTGTAAATAAAACTATCCGCCTGAAAGCATATACCGAAAAACAGACGCGTACCACAATGGGTTCGGACTACTCGGTGTTGTGGAGCGAGGGTGATAGAATTATGGTGATGGGTTACAGTGAGACGACCAATGGTGTTGTTACGGTGTTCTCGCTTGTCGAGGGTGCAGGAACGACCGAGGGTAAGTTTGAGGGTAAGATTGCTGACGGATTTGACACCTTCTATGCATTCTATCCGACCACCGCAGGCAACACTGCTCACGCAAACGGCACGTTTACGGTGAAGTTGCCGGGTACGAACGCCATCTATGCCGAGCAGAACTTTATCGACGGAGCCAATCCGATGGTAGCCGTTGGTACGGAGCGTTCGGGCTTGCAGTTCAAGAACGTGTGCGGTATCCTCGAACTGAAAATTGCTGGTAAGGGTACCATTTCGTCGCTCACGCTCGAAGTGGGCGAGTTGGATGGCTGCATTTCGGGTGATTTTACCGTCAATCCGGTTACGCAGAGCATTACGGCGGGCGAAAACGCTTCGCGTACGATTACCGCGACGCTCCAAAAGCCAATCGAGTTGTCCGACATCCCGCGTTCGATTTATGCCATCCTGCCTCCGGGTGTATATTCGTCGGTTAAACTCTCGACGACCGATACCGATGGTAAGACCGTAGCGCATACGGCCAATAACGCCATCACCGTCAAGCGTTCGCACATTACGCCTGTGTCGGACTTCCGTCACGAGGTGGTGGAGGAGACGATGCCTGTCGTTTTGCAGCATCTCGAACCGCAGAGTAACTGCATCGTAACAGCCATTGCCGTAGGTGTGAATGAGCCGTACAAAAAAGCGGCGATTATGTTGTTCACCGAAGAGGAGTATCAGCGGCATTTGGCTGCCGGTTATTCTGATGCAACTATAATTGGCGCCCAAAATGTTTCGGTGAATACTCTTGCGTCGGGACTTTACAATTTTAATACATATCGCAATATAGGAGGCAACTGGGTAATGATTGCTCTGCCGCTCAATGAAAACAACCAAGCATCTCTGAAACCGACGAAACTCACCTTCAAGGCAAAAGACGTTCCGGAGGACGCTGCGGTTACGGCCGCTATCGGCAATCAGAAACTCACTTCGACTTCGTTTTCGGCCGACATTACCGCTACGCCTGCAACGGGTAAGATAATGAATGTGTTACTCACCAAGAAGGAGTATGAAGAGGCAACGCCTTCGATGCTGAAATATTGGTCGGTAGGCAGTGGTAGCAGGGATTGCGAGAATGGTAAGATTTCGGTTGTGTATGATATACTGTTGCCGGAGACGACCTACGTGCTGCTCTATCGTTCCGCCAATGGTCAAAGCGACAATGTGTTGGAGTGGACCTACACTGCATATTCGGCGCTGCAAACTTACGAATTTACGACGCCGGCACACGACTACTCGAATGCGACCGTTTCGCTCTCGACGGTTGCCGTACGCGACTGGTCGGCTGACATCGCCATCTCGACAAGCGGTGCATCGAAATACAAACTCTACATTACACCTAACGCTACTGACGAGGGTGTGAATGTGGCGCCAATTGTTGAGGAGTTCGGTGTGGAGTATCCGACTTCGCATACGAGTCACACCTTCACTACGTTGAAGGAGGCGACGACCTACTACGTCTTTGCATTGGCTTACGACTCGACGGGCAAAGCCGGTCGCCTTGCCGAGCTGACCTTCACGACCAATGCGGAGATTCTGCCGGAGCCAAACAGCGAGTATGACAAGTTCCTCGGCACGTACACCTTCTCCTCGAAGAATGGTGCTCGTGGCGATGAGCCGCGCGATGTCGTAATCTCGAAGGAGGTTGACGGTAAGGTGTTCCGCATCAGCGGTCTGATGCACCCTACA
>JAFNYX010000046.1 GCA_017654125.1 Alistipes sp.
CCGATATTTTGTGGCAATCCGCTTGTGGATGATATTGTCGAGCGTCGTGCGCAGTTGCCTTCGCGGGAGAAGTTCTTGTATGAAAATGCTCTGGACGAACGACCTATCGTTGCTTTGCTGGCTGGTAGCCGTGTGTCGGAGATTCGGTTGAATCTTCCCAATATGGTTGCTTTGGCGAAGCGTTTTCCTGCGTATCAGTTTGTTGTAACCGCTGTGCCGTGGATTGATAAGAGCGTTTATTTGAAGTATATGGGCGTCGAAAACGAAGTGTCGAATGTGCGTTATGTCTGCAATCAAACACAGCAGACCCTCGCAATGAGCGAGGCGGCAGTAGTCACGTCGGGAACGGCAACACTCGAAACGGCGTTGATGGGCATCCCAGAGATGGTGCTCTATAAGGTAAACAAACTCTATGAGGTTTTGCGCCCGTATGTGCTTAAAATTCCATACATTTCGTTGGTTAATATAAACCTTGGCAGAGAGTCGGTGCGAGAGATTGTATGTGCTCGAATGGACGTTGATGACGCTGCTGTGGAGTTGCGTTCGATACTGAATGGTGGCTCAAAACGTGAGAGAATGTTGTCCGATTTTGCGGAGCTGGGCGCGTTGATTGGTATGGAGGGGGCATCGGAGCGTTTTGGGGCTGATATAGTTAAAAGTTTGAGAGGATGAAGATAGTTTGTGTAGAGAACGTATTTAGCGATGGACAAACGTATGTAAGTTTGCGTCCCGATACATCTGTATTGCGAAATAATGATGATTTCTATGTGCCGCATTTTTCGACAAATATCGTCTGCGGTTGCGCTGTGTTGGTGCGTATAACACGCTTGGCAAAGTGTCTGGATGCACGATTTGCATCGCGTTGCTATGATGCGATAGGTGTTGGAGTGACTTTTGTCGCACGGGATATGATGCGGAAGGCATTAAGTGAGGGCAGGCCTTGTGAAGAGGCATATACCTTTGACCGTTCTTTCGCTGTATCGCCAGAGATGAAAGAACCATTGCTGGTGGGAGAGGGATGCGTGCAGATGTGGGTGAATGATGCGGTTGTGCAGTCGTTTACAATTGGCAAAATGCTCTTATCGATAGACGAATGCGTGAGTCGTGCTTCGCGGTCGCTGACCTTGAAGACTGGCGATATTGTAGCGGTGCCGATGCCGGCCGATATAGCTGTCTGTATGGGTGATAATCTTCGAGTGTCGCTTGATGGGGCGAGTGAATTAAACTTTATTATAAAATAATTTATTCTATTGACATGAAGAGTGTTTATAGGTTTATATTAACCTTTACGTTAATTCTTTGGGCGTGTGAAAAAGAACCGAATTTGCCACCAAAAACAGAAGACTTGCCGGCGGAACAAGACCCGTTTTTGGAAGAGATTGTATATGAAGTAGGCGATTACTATGAGCAGGCCGGAGTTGCCGGTATCGTATATAAAGTGTCGGAGGATGGCAAGAGTGGAATGTTGCTCTCGCTCGAAGAGGGCGATTGTGCTTGGGCTTGGGATATGATTTTGACGGGCGCAAGCAATAAAACGAACGGCTTGTTTAATATGGCAGCTGTGTCTGATATCGAAAATTGGAAGGAGCGATATCCAATGTTTAAGTGGTGTGCCGACTTGGGTGAGGGATGGTATGTGCCATCTGTTGACGAGCTCTACGATGTGTATTTGGCATTTAACGGCAAAATGGGCGCAAATAACACAACTATGCAGGCGTTTTTTAATAATCGTATTACCTCAAATGGAGGTGTTGCACTCTCTGGCAAGGCGTATCGTTCATCGACTGAAACGGCCGAATACTATGCTATGCTTGTAGATTTTGCTAATGGCAACAAGTTCGACAACTATAAGGCATATCGCTATGGTGTACGTGCAGTGCGTTCGTTTACAGTAGAATAATAGAGAGATGTTGTTACACGAGAAACTTAAAGCGTATCATTTGATACTTGCATCTGCTTCGCCACGTCGCAGGCAACTGCTTGCCGATTGTGGCTTGGTCTTCGACGTTGCGGCGAAGTTCGATTGCGACGAGAGTTTTCCTGCCGATATGCCGGTCCACGAAGTTGCAGAGTATATCTCGCAACAGAAGAGTCGCTCCTATCCACAGACGCTCTCGGAAAACGATATCCTGCTTACGGCCGACACGGTTGTTATTGTGGATGATGTGATTCTAGGAAAACCTGCCGATGAACAGGATGCGGAGCGTATGTTGCGTATGCTTGCAGGTCGCTCACACAAAGTAATAACAGGCGTTACTATTCGTATGGCAAATAGTTCTCATTCGTTTTCGGTCGAGAGTGGTGTTAAGTTTCGCGACTTGTCCGATGATGAAATTTCGTACTATATTGGCGAATATCGTCCATTCGATAAGGCGGGTGCATATGGTATTCAGGAGTGGATAGGGTATGTGGCTATTGAGGGTATTGACGGATCGTTTTTTAATGTGATGGGATTGCCTGTGCAAAAACTTTATGTGGAATTGAATAAGTTATTGTAGTACAATAAAATATTACAAAAAAATAATCGCCGTAAATATGTAGTTTGCGGCGATTATTTTTCAGTTTGTAGTGTGACAATTATTGGTTGCCGTGTTCGAGCCACGCAAGAAAATCGGCAGTCTTCGAGCGGCTTACAAATGTGTCTATATTGCTGGTTGGTTTAAGCGTCAACTTAATGCGGTTGCCAAGTCGTTTTGCAACGTTTCCTATACTGCTGTCGGCAACGATACAACTGCGCGAAATGCGGAAGAATCGCGATGGGTCAAGCTCCTTGCTTACCACATCAAGCGATACATCCATAAGGTAACGCTCGCCGGAGGCTGTCATAAGGTATGTACCTCCGTCTTCCGAGTAAAAATAGGCAATTTGCGCCGTATCGACCATTACAATTTTGTCGTTATAGCGAAGTAAATACCTCTGTTTGTAGCGTTTGGTTGTTGCACTTGTAATCATTGCCTTCAACTCTTTAAGGTGGATGTTTTGCTCCCTATTACGATTGCGACAACGCTCGACTGCTCGCTGTAAATCTGCCGGACCGATAGGTTTAAGCAGATAATCGACCGAATTTACCTCAAACGCTTTTATGGCATAGTTGTCGTACGCCGTTACCATAATCACCGGACAATCTATCTCTATGCGCTCGAAGATGTCGAAACATTTGCCGTCTGACAACTCCACATCCATAAATATCATATCGGGATACGTTGGCGTGTTTTGCAACCATTCAACGGTAGCTTGTACGCTATCCAAAATGCCGCATATCTCGATATCTGGATACGTATTGACCAACATTCGTGCCAATGCCTGTTGGGCTACAATTTCATCTTCTATGATAAGTGCATTCATCTGATATTGTTTTGTTTAATTGTTCTAAATTAAAGGTAGTTCTACGTTGTATGAGTCAGTCGTTTCGATAATTTTTATATCTTTACCGACAGTGTCGTGGTATTGCTTGGATATGTTTTTTAGTCCGAGGTGTGTGCTTTCATTGGAGACGGAACTTTTTCGTTGAAGGTTGTTGTGCACCCAAATTGTATCATCGGAACAGCCAATGGTTATGTGCAATGGTGTGTTGGGATGTACGACATTGTGTTTGAAAGCGTTCTCAATAAGCATCTGTAAACTACACGGAACGACACACTTGTTAAGAGCCGTTGGTGCAATTTGATACTCAACGGTAAAACCATTAGGAAAACGAACGCGCAACAGTTTGATATATCGGTCGATAAATTCCAACTCCTCCTGCAATCGTACAACTTGTTCATTTTCGTTGTGAAGCATATAGCGATAAAGCGATGCAAGTTGACGAACATATTCGCCCGCTTCGCGATTTTTGTTCTCTTCAATCAGTCCATTTAGAATATTCAAGCAGTTGAAGAGGAAGTGTGGGTTTACTTGTTGTTTCAGAGTGTTATACTGAAATTGTGCCAGGTGACGTTTTTCCTGCTCGTGACGGATTTTGACATGGGTCTGTTGAACGTATGCCAGCGGCACAATTACAGCATAGATACCGAGGCTTGCCAACATCGTAATCGAGCATAATTTCATAAAGGATATTTCGGCAAATGGGGTGGTGGTGCCGAAGGGGAGATTGTATCCAATAATTATTGCGCTTATGGATGCCAAGATGATAGTTTCTGTCGTTAGTCCAAGGATATAGCCCCATGGCTTAGAAAAGAATCCGGTGTGGCGATATGTTATAATCAAATATATGATGTTGCAACAGATTAATACTATGATTGCAAGCGAGTTGCTCAACAATAATCGAAGTGATAGATTAACAACATCTTCGGTGAGCATATTGGCGAAAATGCGCGAGTATAGTATGCGTAGTACGAGTAAAACTGTAATGACGACAATCACTTGCTGCATATTGGGCAGCCAACGATTTGCCGGTATGTCGTTTTCGTTTCGGTGGGCATTTACCGAATTGAAAATCATCAGCAAACCGAAACCGAGTATCTCGGTAGTAATAAATGATGTCGTAGCGTGAATGAATGCCTGGTTTGATATGAATAGAGCAAGTCCCTTTGCTCCATATGTTCCGATTACAAAGCCGAGTAGGTTGCCGGCAATTACACAAGCGGCAATCAATCCTATGCCTTGATTTTTGCGTACAGCAATGAGTGTAATCATCGTAACGGTGGCAACCGTCAGCACAAGTTCGTCGCGAACGTTCAGCGCGTAACACAGCATAACTATTATGGCGTGAACGATGGCAAATATGTGTATGATGTGTGAGTTTTGTAACTCTTTCATTTTTGAAGTAAAATATATTAAAAAACTTTAATATTGTAGTGTATTCTTGCGAATGATTGTTCAAAATTAATACAAAGTTGCGAGATAAACAAATTTTATTTGTTGGAATATGTAGGTGAATTTGCCAAAAACAGCTATCCGTTCACTCTGTTTTTTTTACATTTCATACCATAAATATTACCATTCGTCTCGACTTGTTTTTTCGTTATGTGAATTTTGTTAAAATTTGTATAATCGATAGTGGATATTGATAAATTTTTAAGAATTTTTAATAAAGTTGATTTGTAATGAAAAAACCTAACTTGTCGTTTTGGCAGATTTGGAATCTGAGTTTCGGATTTTTCGGTGTTCAGATTGCTTATGCCTTGCAGAGTGCTAACATCAGCCGCATTTTTGCGACGCTTGGTGCCGACCCTCACGATTTGAGTTATTTTTGGATTTTGCCACCGCTGATGGGTATGATTGTTCAGCCGCTGGTTGGTACGTGGAGTGATAAGACGTGGTGCCGCTGGGGACGTCGTAAACCGTATCTTTATTTGGGTGCATTCGTGGCTGTCGCAGTAATGGCTTTGCTTCCAAATTCGGGTAGCTTTAACCTGTCAATCAAAGCGGCGATGTCGTTTGGTCTGGTGATGCTCATGTTGCTTGACACATCAATCAATATGGCGATGCAGCCATTCAAGATGATGGTGGGTGATATGGTGAACGAACAGCAGAAGTCGAAGGCGTACTCGATTCAGAGTATGCTCTGCAACGCCGGCTCGCTCGTTGGATACCTTTTCCCGTACCTCTTTACGTGGATTGGCATCAGCAATATTGCACCAGAGGGTGTGATTCCGGATTCTGTAACCTATTCGTTCTATGCCGGTGCAGCGATTATGATTCTTTGTGTACTCTATACCGGATTTTCCGTTAAGGAGATGCCTCCACAGGAGTATGCAAAGTTCCATAATATCACCGAGTCGGAGGAGAAGGAGAGCAAAAATCTCGTTCATCTGCTCATTCATGCTCCAAAGGCGTTTTGGCAGATTGGTCTTGTGCAGTTCTTCTCGTGGTTTGCGTTCCTCTATATGTGGAACTACACGACCGGCGGTATTGCCGAGAATGTATGGAGGGTCGATCCGATGAATACCACCTCGCCGGAGTATCAGAGCGCCGGCAACTGGGTGGGAGTTCTCTTTGCTGTGCAGGCAATCGGTTCGGTACTGTGGGCTATGGTGTTGCCAATGTTCCGCAGTATGAAGGTTGGCTATTCGTTGAGTTTGGTTTTGGGCGCACTTGGTTTTATTTCGACCTATTTCGTGCACGACCAATATCTGCTCTTTTTGTCGTTCATCCTTATTGGATGTGGTTGGGCTGCAATGCTCGCCATGCCGTTTGCTATGCTGACCAATTCGCTCTCGGGCGGCTCGATGGGCGCATATCTCGGTTTGTTTAATTGTACAATATGCTTGCCACAGATTATCGCGGCATTGTTGGGTGGCGTGATTTTATCGCTCGTGGGTAGCAGCCAAATTATGATGCTCGTAGTTGCAGGTGTGTCGCTTCTGCTTGGTGCGGCGACCGTGCCTTTTATTAAGGAAAAACAGCAAAAAGTATAAAAATATATTTTCACAATTAACTTATTTATTAACTAACACAATGTTTATGAAAAAACTTCTAGCTATGTGTTTGGGGCTTATGATGTTGAGCATCATAACACCCCCTCTTGTGTCTGCACAGCAGGGCAGACTCGAGATTAAAGGTGTCGTTGTCGATACCAATGGTGCGCCAATCATAGGTGCTTCCGTTGTTGAAGTCGGCACGCTAAACGGCACTATGACCGATATTCAAGGCCAGTACGCCTTGACGGTCGCAGACGGCAATTCGCTCGTCGAAATCAGTTACATCGGTTACAAGACCGTACAGCTTGTTGCATCGTCGTCGGTGCTCGAGCGTGTTGCTCTTGAAGAGGACGCTTTGGCGCTCGACGAGTTGGTAGTCATCGGTTATGGTTCGGTTAAGAAGGACGACATGACCGGTTCGGTTATCGCTGTTAAGGCCGAGGAGATTAACCGTGGTGCGCTGACTTCGCCACAGGAGTTGCTTCGTGGTAAGGTTCCTGGTGTTAATATCACAACTAGCAGTGGTGCTCCGGGTGCAGGCGCTGAGATTCGTATCCGTGGCGGTGCGTCGTTGTCGGCTAACAACAACCCGCTCATCGTAATCGACGGTGTGCCTATCGCAGACAATGCAGGTCCGGGTATGGCAAACGGCTTGGCAACGGTAAACCCTAACGATATCGAGACCTTTACCGTATTGAAGGATGCCTCGGCTACCGCTATCTACGGTTCGCGTGCATCGAACGGTGTCATCCTCATCACTACGAAGAAGGGTGAGAGTGGCAAGCCTCGCGTATCTTATAATGGTAGTTTCAGCATCAAGCACAACTACAACACTATGGATATGATGAACGCTACCGAGTTCAAGGATTATATCCTCGGTCTCTATCCGGATTTGGCCGACAAAGCAAACGCTCTGTTTGGCAACAGCGATACCGATTGGCAGGATCAGATCTATCGTATCGGTTTGGCTACCGACCAGAATGTTTCGGTTACCGGCACCGGTGCTAACGGTAAGCTTCCGTATCGTGTATCGGCAGGTTATGTGTATGACGAGGGTACGGTTAAGAATACCGACAACCAGCGTGTAACGGTTGACGTTAGCTTGGCTCCTAAATTCTTGAAGAATCACCTCACGGTTAACTTTAATGCAAAGGGTGTTTACAACCGTGCAAACTATGCGGATGGTAGTGTTATCGGCTCGGCTGTTTACTATGATCCTACGCAGGACATCTACAATCGTCTGCCGAATGGCAACGTAGATTTGTCGAACAATAACGGTTATCGCAACTGGAACACCGACCTGACGGCATGGAACCCTCTCTCGTATCTCTACGACAGATGGGATCAGAATAACGCTTATCGTGCGTTGGGTAACATCCAGCTCGACTATAAGGTACACGGTTTGGAGGATTTGAGCTTCAATCTCAACCTCGGTCTCGATATCACAAAGACTAAGGGTGATAAGGGCAATCTTCCGGGTTCGATTTTCGCAAATTGGAACAATGACGACGACGGTGCTTACAAGGGTCGTGGTACTTACGAGAACTACACCAACATTCACCGCAACTCGTTGTTGGGTTTCTATGCAAACTATCAGCACACGTGGGGTATCCACAACTTCAACGCTATGCTCGGTTACGAGTGGTCGAGCAACTACTCTTCGACCGATTCGAGCACGTTCGGTCGTATCGTTCCAGCCGATCCAACGACTTCGGCATTCGATAGCAAACTTCGCAATTCGACTTTCAGCGCAACCCGCAACGTGCTGGTTTCGTTCTATGGTCGTATCAACTACTCGATTGACTCGCGCTATCTGTTTACTGCAACGATGCGTGCCGATGGTTCGTCGCGCTTCGTAGGTAAGAACCGTTGGGGCTTCTTCCCGGCTGTTGCAGCGGCTTGGAACATTAAGCAGGAGAAGTTCTTGGAGGATGTTGGCGCAGTATCGGCTTTGAAACTCCGTTTGGGTTGGGGTGTTACCGGTCAGCAGGAGTTTGGCGAGAACTATGCAGGTTTGCAGTATGCGGAGATTTCGCGTGACCCTGCAACCCAGTATCCGTTGGGCCCAGATCAGTTCTTCTATCCGGTACGTCCTCATGCTTACAACGAGAATTTGAAGTGGGAGGAGACTACCACTTATAACGTTGGTTTGGACTTCGGTTTCTTGAACGGCCGTATCAATGGTTCGGTTGAGCTCTACTATCGTAAGACGAAGGACTTGCTTTCGTATGTAAACGTACCACTCGGTGGTAACTTCTCGAACTACGTATATCAGAACATCGGTTCGATGCTCAACAAGGGTATCGAGATGTCGTTGAACTTCATCCCGGTTGATACAGAGGATTGGAATCTAACCATTGGTTTGAATGGTACATTCCAGAAGACTATGATTACCGAGCTCCCATCGGAGAATATTGATGTTGGTGGCACTGGTGCCGGTACGGGTAACCTCGCACAGCGTCACAAGGTGGGTTATGCACCTTACACCTTCTATCTCTGGCAGCAGGTTTATGACGATAACGGCAAACCGATCCAGAACGCTCTCGTAGATCGTGACGGCGATGGTCAGATTACCAACAACGACCGTTACATGACCAACAAGAGTCCTAATCCTGATTTCTACTACGGTATCAACTTGCGCCTCACTTATCGCAATTGGGACTTCGGTTTCAATGGTCACGGTACGGTGGGTAACTATATGTTCAACGATGTATTGCGTGGCTCGGCTACGTCGTACTATCGTGACGTAATCGACAAGGGTTATTTGGTGAATGCACAGCCATCGGCAACGAAGTATGGCTTTATGCAGAGCTCGACTACGATGCAGCATCTCTCGGATATGTTCCTCGAAGATGCATCGTACTTCCGTATGGATGATATCAACCTCGGTTATACGTTCCGCAATTTCAGCGATTCGAATCTTTCGATTCGTTTGGCTGCCGGCGTGCAGAACGTATTCGTGCTGACCAAGTACAGTGGTCTCGATCCTGAGACTTCGGTAGCAGGTGGTATTGATGGTAACATCTATCCTCGTCCGCGTATTTACAGCATTCGTCTCGGTATTAACTTTTAATTGAGGAGGAGAATACGATTATGAAAAAATACATTATTTTGGCTGTTTGTGCAGCATTGACTTTTACCGCCTGCGTTCACGACCTCAATCAAAATCCGATGTCGGACAATGCGATTGCAAGTGGTGATGCATATAAGAATCCGGTTTATCGTCTCGGTCAGTTGGCAAAACTCTACGGTAGCTTTACTCTCGTGGGTAACTCCGGTCCGGGTAGCGCCGATATCGCAGTTGACGATGCCGGTGAGTCGGAGTTCCTTCGTGCTTGGTGGTCGATTCAGACCATTTCGACCGATGAGGCAAAGTGCGTATGGGGCAACCAGTGGAATACGGAGGTTAACAAGAATGCTTGGACCTCGACAAAGAATAGCGCTATCTATGCTGCGTATGTGCGTGGTGTGATGATGGTAACTCTCGCTAACGAATATTTGCGTAACACGGACGACAGCGATCCTGAAATCGCTATCGAGCGTGCAGAGGTTCGTTTCTTGCGTGCTTATGCTTATTGGGTGTTGCTCGACGGTTTTGGCAACCCACCATTTACCGATGAGACCACTCCAATTGGTGCATACAAGCCGGAGCAGATTAAGGCTGCCGACCTCTACGTTTGGTTGAAGGCGGAGTTGGAGTCGCTCGTATCGGATGAGTCGGCGTTGAAGGATGTACACACTCAAATCTACCCTCGCGTGGACAAGGGTGCTGCTTACGCATTGCTTGCACGTCTTTGCTTGAACCACAAGACCTATACCGGTGTAGAGGATAAGGCAACTTATGCAGATGCAATGGCTGCTGCCGATAAGGTTATTGCAAAGTATCCGCTTGCAAAGAACTATCAGGCACTCTTCATGGGCGATAACGGCGAGAATGCAGATGCTGTTCAGGAGTTTGTTTATGCCGCTTGCTACGATGCAAACAAAACTCAATCGTATGGTGGCCCTACATATATTATCGCAGCCGGTAAGAACAACGCTTCGTACCTTGGTTTGCAGGCCAACTGGTCGGGTTTGGTAACCTCGTCGGAGTTTGTTGCAAACATTATCGGACAGGGTGCTGTTGATGGTGCGGAGACTGGTGCAGAGCCAACCTTCACGACCATCGATAAGCGTGCGCTCGTTTCGTTGAAGTATTGCGAGAGCAAGGATATGACCGCAACCGACTTCCCTAAGGGATGGCACGTGTACAAGTTCAACAACCGCCATTTCCTTGCAGGTGGCAACTATCTTGATGAGTCGCCAGCAACCGAGTCGTTTGCTTCGGTTGACTTCCCACTCATCCGTGCAGCCGAGATGTACTTGGCATACGCCGAGGCAAAGGTGCGTATCGATGGTGGTACGACTGCTGATGCGAAGGCGGTTAAGTGCATTGCTGATTTGCAGCGACGTGCGGGTCTGACTCCTGCGTTTTCGACAATCAGCTTGAACGACGTATTTGCAGAGACCACGAAGGAGCTCTTCTGGGAGGGTCACCGCCGTACGGTACTCATCCGTTACGACTATTACACGTCTGCAACCTACTTGTGGCCTTTCAAGGGTGGTGTTAAGCAGGGTCAGGGTCTGAGCGATCACCTCAAACTCTTCCCTCTGCCTGATGACGATTTGACGGCTAACGAGAATCTGGATCAGAATCCGGGTTATATTGAATAATTGAGTATAAATCTTAAATAATCGAAAAGATGAAATTCTTGAAATATATTTCAATTGCCGTAGTCGCTTTGTTCGCTTTCTCCTGTCAGGAGGTGGACAAGATGCAGGCAGCTCCGGCAGAGAGTGTTGTGGCTCCGGTGATGAACCCGCACTCTGATATCACCATCGACGAGAGCACGCTCGCTAACGAGGTAACCTTCTCGTGGAATGAGGTCGATTACGGTTATCCTGCGGCTGTCTCGTATTGCCTCTTCGCAGTTTATGGCGATAAGGAGACCCAGCTCGGTGAGTCGTACACGACAAGCTATACTATGACCAAAGAGGCGTTGAACAATGCTTTGGTAAACAGCAAAGGTATTGCTGTTCCGGAGGATGCAACGACCATGATTTACCTCTATGTAACCTCTACTATTTCGGCTTCGAGCGAGGCATACACCAAGCGCTCGGAGGCAATTTCGGTTAATGTAACGACTATCAAATCGACTTCGGCTCCTTGGATTCGTCGTCCGCTCTACGTTGCAGGTAACTACCAGGGTTGGGCTCCTGATAAGGCTCCTATCCTTTGGGAGACTGCCGAGAACAGTGACCGCTATGAGGGTCTCGTATTCCTCGGTAATGCAGCCGGTACACCGAACTACATCGACGATAATCTCTGCCACTTCAAGTTCTGTCCAAACCCTAACTGGACGGGCAACCTCGGTGGTGACCCTAAGGGTATGACAACAGAGGGCGACCCTGCTCACATCACCGTAGAGGAGGGCTTGTACTGGCTTACGGTTGAGCTTACGCCTGACCATTTGACCGGTACGGTAAGCTGGAAGAAGGTTGAGAAGATTGGTGTTATCGGTACGGCTGTAGGTGGTTGGGAGACCGACCTCGATATGACGCTTGCTGGTATGCCAACCGACGCTTCGGCTGCCGATTATGCAGATCGCTACTATGCAGCGATGTGCGGCCAGACTTGGGAGGCTGTTATGACCGGTTGCCAGGGTGGTGAGTTCAAGTATCGTTTGAACGGTGCTTGGGATACCAACTGGGGTGGTTCGCTCGAGCATCTGACTTTGGGCGGCGATAACCTTAACTGTTCGCTTACCGGTAATGTACGCTTTACTATTAACTTCCGTGGTAACGTATCGGAGTTGGCAGAGGATACTACCAACCCTTCGCCAATCTCGGGTAGTGTAGAGCTGGCAGAGTAAACTTGTATAACAAACGGGTCGGCGGCTTAACCCGTCGCCGACCTTAATGAAAATGCAAAAAAATATGAAAATTCTGAAATATTTAATGTCGGCTGTGGTAGCTCTTTCGTTGGCTGCCTGCAACCACGATCCGGATGAAATCGTGATTTCGTCCGTCGATCCGGAATTTAACAAACACGGCGATGTGGTTGTTAATGACGTTACAATAAACGAGGACTTTACTTTGGTATGGTCGGGTGCAAAGTTCGGCGTAGCGGCAGATGTAGAGTATGCAGTTGATGCAACCTACAACGGCTCAACCGTTACGGTAGCAACTACCGGCGAGCGTTACATGAACATCACGAACAGTGCATTGTTCGAGTTGCTCGGTATTCGTTTGTCGGGTAACTATGAAGTTACGTTTGATTTGAAGGCGACAAACATCCAGACGGGTGATACGAAGAGTGCAAAGAAACCTCTCGTAATCAACTTCGAGTACACCAAGATTTCGTATATGTGGATTCTCGGTGGTTATCAGGGATGGAGTGCCGATAACGCTTCGTCGCGTCTGTTGCAGGGTGCCGATGGCGTATTCCGCGGTTTTATCCACATTCTTGCAGAGGGTAGTGGCAATAACGAGATTAAGATTTGCTCGCAGAATGGTTGGGACGGTACAAACTACGGCATGAAGGACGGTGTACTGAATACCGATGGCGATGCAGGTAATATCGTTCTTGCAAAGGGCTTGCACTACTTGGAGCTTAACATTGACGAGATGACTTTGCTCGATATCCCTGTGACAAAAGTCGGTATCATCGGCGAAGGTGTTGGTGGCTGGGATAAAGATTACGCCGAGATGCGTTACAGCGCAGACAGTGGCCTGTGGACCGGCGTAGCAAAGGTAGTTGCTGGCAAGGAGTACAAGATTCGTTTCAATGACGTTTGGAATGTTGTTGTTGATGGCAAGGAGTATGACTTCTCGCTTGGTGGCGACGTTGCCGAATTGCAGTTCAAGGGCTCGAACCTTCTTATCGATGGTGAGGGTATCGTTTCGTTCCACCTCAATATCTTCGACTATCCATACACCATTAAGGAGGGCGCAGGTTTGACCGAGGATGCAACGGTTCTCTATGTCGCTTCGTCGGTTACCGGTTGGAACTATGGCGTAGCTCCGCAGATGGATGCACAGTATGCTAATGATGCATTTACAAACACCTTCTGTGGCTTGTTCAATATGCCGGAGGCTGGTGATGTTCTCTTCGCACGTCTGCCAACAGAGTATGGTACTCGTTATGGCGGTTCGCTTGCAGCATTGCAGACCTATGCAGGTGGTGAGCAGGCAACGGGTATTGCCGTATCAAAGGGCTTGCACTATGCGTATGCCAACCTGAACGAGGGAGTTATGAAGGCAACTATTCTTGATATCACTTCGATTGGTTTGGTGGGCGGTATGAATGGTTGGAATGCCGGTGCTCCTATCGAGTTGGTTTATGATGCTACTTCGGATTCGTTCAAGGCTAATGATGTTGTGTTCGATGGCGATGGCGAGTTCAAGATTATCATGAACAAGATGTGGAATACGAAGGTTGATGGCGTAGAGCTCCAAATGAGCTTGGGCGGCAGCTGCACCAAGTTGATGGTAAACGGTGGCAATCTCTTCATCACGAAGGGTACCCACTCGTTCGAGTTGATGCTCAATTCAACCACTCCGAAACTTGCAATCGACGGCATGGTTGCTGATTTGTCAGCTAACCCTGATTTCTTGGAGATTACCGGTGCATTTGCTCACTACAACTGGAACTTGGGCGATGCTTCGCCTGCCTTGATGCCTTATAAGGAGGAGAATCAGTATGCGGCGTTTATTGATATGTACAAGCCGGAGGGCGCAGGCGATGTAGCCGAGTTTAAGGTGACATATCCGAACTGGTCCACTTGGTTGGCTCCTACCTTGCAGGAGGGTACTACCTATGTATATAATATCTCGGCAGATGGTGGTAATGGCCAGATTCCGTTCGGTCTCTACTTCTGGAGTGTAATCCTCGACGCGCGCAACAAGTCTGGCGTTGCAACCGCTACTCCAATTACAAGCATTGGTTTGATTGGTAACATCGACGGCGATAGCTGGTCGAAGCAGTTTGCTCTTACTCCGGCCGGTAACGGCGTTTACACGGGAGAATTGAAGATTGACTCTGAGTTTAAGGTTCGTATGAACGACGACTGGGGCTTCAATCTCGGTTTGCCTTCGGATGGCGCGTTCGAGTTGGGTAAGGAGTGTGCATTGGCTCCGGATGCAGGCAACTTGAAGGTTAATGAGCAGGGTACATATACTGTCACCCTTAACCTGGCGAAGACGCCAAACACGATTCTCGTAGTTAAGAAATAACACGAGCTAATCGTAATTTTGACCGGTGGGTTTTGACCGACCCACCGGTTCCTAACGAAACAAATTGATAAAAAGAAAAACGATTATGAACTTAAAAAAAATGTTGTTGATGGTGGCCGTGGCGGCATTGTCATTTGCCGCTTGTACACCACCGGATAATGGAGAGACTCCGGGTGGAGGTACCGGCGATACCCCGACTGTTGATATTGTGGATCAGGTGTCGCAATATGAACAGCGTGCTTTCGACGGCGAAAAGCGTGCCGATGTATTTTACGAAATCTTTGTGCGCTCGTTTGCCGATAGCGACGGCGACGGTGTGGGTGATTTCAATGGTGTAACGGCAAAGCTCGACTATTTGGACGATTTGGGCGTGGCTGGTATTTGGTTGATGCCGATATATTCGTGTACGTCGGAGCATGGCTACGATGTGGTGGATTATGAGTTGGTGAATCCGGATTACGGAACTATGGCTGATATGGAGCGTCTGATTTCGGAGGCACATAAGCGCGATATCCGTGTAATTTTAGACTTTGTGCCTAATCACTCATCATGGAAGGCACAGTGGTTTTTGACGGCTTGTTCGAGCGTAGATAACGAGTATCGCAGCTTCTATCACTTCTCGGAGAATAATCCTGGTGGTGCATGGCATCAGGTGCCTACCGGAACGACGTCGTGGTGGTATCATGGTGATTTCGATAAGTCAATGCCTGATTTGAACTATGGTGCGGCTGCAACATGCGAGACAAACGCAACATTCAAGGCGATGGTTGCTGCTGCAAAATTCTGGGTTGATAAGGGTGTTGATGGTTTCCGACTGGATGCAGTAAAGCATATTTACAGCAATCAAACGTCGAACGAGAATCCAACCTTCCTTAAAAAGTTCTACGATTCGGTTAATGCCTATTTCCAAGGCAAGTCGGCGCTCGGTTTTAAGGATGTGTATATGGTGGGTGAGTGTTGGTTGGATACTGATAATATGGCAAAGTACTATACCGGTCTGCCTGCGCTCTTCGACTTCACAGCATGGGAAAACCGTCTGTTGTATGCTATCAAAAATTCGCACGCAAAATGGTTCCCGAAGGATATGATTGCTGAGCGTAACGTATTTGCGAACTACCGTCAGGACTTTATACAGGCAACTAAACTCTCTAATCACGACGAGATGCGTGCACGTACGGCATTGGGTGGTGGTTCGCTCGCAATGTCGCTCGAACGTTCGAAGATGGCTGCTGCGGTATTGCTTACCTCGACCGGCTCACCTTATATCTATTATGGTGAGGAGATTGGTATGATGGGCGATAAGACCAAACCTGGCGGAGACCGTAATGTTCGTGAACCGATGATGTGGGCCCCGAAGGCAAAGGATACGTTCCGTCCTACGTGGATTACATCGAACGTAAATACCGATATCGGTATCGGCAACGTGGAGGAGCAGTCGAAGAAAAAGAACTCTATTTATAACGTGTATCGTAAATTTATGCGTCTGCGTAACACGTATCCCGCTTTGGCTTACGGCGAACTGCGTCTGCCGGAGAATTTCGATGATGCTTCGAGCGACAACAAACAGGTGATGGTTTTCCATCGCGTACATGGTAGCGAACATTTGCTTGTTGTGCATAATGTATCGGCAAGCAGTAGTACCTATGTCTATAAGGGCTCAATCAAACAACCGATTGCTGATATGAATGGTGTTACGGTGGAGAGCAAGGGTGCAGGTGAGCACATTATCTCGATGCCTGCATATTCGTCGATTATTATCGAGTTGTAATTCGTTAGAAGGAGGATTAGATTTATGAAGAAGTTTTTTTATTCGATAGTATTGATGTGTTTGGCGGCAGTTGCCTGCACATCAAAGCAGAGTGCACCAATGGGGGCACATCCGGATTGGTGCTATAACTCGGTGGTTTATGAGATGAACGTGCGCCAATATACCCCGGAGGGTACGTTTGCCGCAGCCGCAGAGCACCTTCCGCGATTGAAGGAGTTGGGCGTGGATATCGTATGGTTAATGCCGATATATCCGATTGGCGTGTTGGAACGCAAAGGTACGCTCGGTTCGTATTATGCGATTTCGGACTATTGCGCTACGAATCCGGAGTTTGGTACGTTGGAGGATTTTGATGCCTTCCTTGCTTCGGCACACGAACTTGGATTGCGTGTTGTCCTCGATTGGGTTGCTAATCACACATCGCCGGATGCAAAGTGGATTAACGAATGTCCGGCAGATTGGTATGTGCGTGACGAGAATGGTAAGACCATTGTACAATATGATTGGACCGATATCGCAAAACTCAACTATGAGAATATGGATATGCGTGCCGAGATGGAGCGAGCAATGCGTTTTTGGTTGGAGCGTGGGGTAGATGGCTTCCGCTGCGATATGGCTTGTGAAGTTCCGTTCGATTTCTGGCAGACAACTATACCGGCATTACGTAAGGATTATCCATCAATTTACATGTTGGCAGAAGGTGAGCATACAGAGTTACACAAAGATTCGTTCGATGCGTCGTATGCGTGGGAGTTGCACCATCTGCTCAATGCTATTGCTCGTGGCGAGAAGGGTGTTGCAGAGTTGAAAGAGTATATTGCGAAGGATGCGGTGACTTATCCGCGAGAGGCGTTCCGATTGATGTTTACGTCGAATCACGACGAAAATTCGTGGGCAGGAACAGAGTTCGAACGTATGGGCGAAGCAGTAAAGGCAATGGCTGTACTTACGTTTACACTACCAAACGGACAACCTCTGATTTATACCGGCCAAGAGATGGGGTGGAATAAGCGATTCGAGTTCTTTGAAAAGGATCATATTCCTGCATGGGAGCAAAACGAATATACTACATTCTACAAGGAGTTAATTGCCACACGACATGCAAATCCAGCATTATCGGCAGGTGAACGTGGTGCGACCCTCGAATACATCGATGAGGTTCCGGAAAATGTTTTTGCGTTTACACGACGTTGCGATAAGTGCAATAACAGCGTAGCCGTTTACGTTAATCTTGCGGCCACTCCGTCAGTCGTTACAATTGGAGACGAGGAGCAGACGTTGAATGGTTGGGAATATAAAATCGTGACTGAAAAATAATTTGTAAAATACTAAAACAGACATAAAATGAAACGTTTATTTGTAGCGATACTTTCGCTTGCAGTGATTGGATGTTCGTCACCTGCGTTCGACCCATCGAGCATTGCCGATGCACAGGGAGAAGTCGCGCGCGTAGAGCCGCTGTCATGGTGGACCGGCATGAAGACTCCGTTGCAATTACTGATTGGCGGCGAGAATATTTCGGAGTATTCGCTCTCAATCGAGGGAGGCGAGGGTGTTAGTGTAGAGGCGATTCACGAGGCGGACAATCCTAATTATATCTTCGCCGATGTCAAGGTAGCCGATTCGGCAAAGCCGGGTACATATTATCTTGTTTTCACTCTTGGAGACAAGCAGTTCAAATATGCATACGAAATTGCAGCCCGCCGTGATGGCTCTGCCGATCGTAAAAGCTTTACGACAGCAGACGTTATCTATTTGTTGATGCCGGATCGTTTTGCAAACGGTGATCCATCGAACGACTCGACTGACTGCACGGCAGAGAAGGCAGCTCGTGATGAGTTTTTTGGCCGTCATGGTGGCGACTTGCAGGGTATGATTGACCATCTTGATTATATCGCATCGCTTGGTGCAACGACCATTTGGCCAACCCCATTGTTGCTCGATAACGAGCCACGCGAAACCTATCACGGCTACGCTTGTGGAGACTATTACCATATCGACCCGCGTTTTGGCACGAACGAACTCTATCGCGACTTTGTTGCTGCTGCACACGAGAAGGATTTGAAGGTTATTATGGACGTCGTGACAAACCATTGCGGAGTTGCACATTGGTGGATGAATGATATGCCATTTAAGGATTGGGTGCACGTTTTTCCTGAATATACGGGAACAAACGTCTGCTTCTCGACCAATATGGACCCGAATGCATCGAAGTATGACTTGAATTTGCAGGAGAGTGGATGGTTTGTACCATCGATGCCGGATATGAATCTCAACAATCCGTTCGTGTTGCAATACTTCAAGCAGTGGGCTGTATGGTGGATTGAGTATGCTGATTTGGACGGCTTCCGTGTTGATACCTATCCGTACAACGAGAAAGAGCCGATGAGCGAGTGGTGCGCATCGGTGCGTGCCGAATATCCGTCAATCAACATCGTAGGCGAGTGTTGGACTTCGTCGATTCCGCAGTTGGCTTATTGGCAGGGCGATAATGCAAATCGCGATGGCTTCAATACGAATCTGCCGGCTATTATGGACTTCCCGTTGCAGGAGGCTATTGCACACGCTCTTTCGTGTGACCATCCGGGATGGGGTCAAGGCATGACACGCGTATATGACTGCTTGTCGCACGATTTCGTGTATCACGATTTGTCGAATATGATGATTTTTGTCGGCAATCACGATATTAATCGTATCGGAGACACCATCGGCAAGAATCCAAAACGTGCGAAGTTGGCGATGACGCTGATGGCGACAATGCGAGGTATTCCTCAAATATTTTATGGCGATGAGATGATGTTCTGCTCGAAGGATCTTTCGCAGGGGCATGGTGGTCTGCGTGTCGATTTCCCTGGTGGTTGGCAGGGTGATAAGGTTGATTTGTTCCGTGCAGAGGGTCGTACCGGTATGCACAAGGAACTCTTCGACCATGCACAGCGTCTGTTGCAGTGGCGTAAGGGCAAGGAGGTAATACATAATGGCCAAACGATGCACTTTATGACGCGTGACAATACGTACGCATATTTCCGCTACAACGACGAGGAGGCCGTATTTGTTTATATCAA
This sequence comes from Alistipes sp., assembly GCA_017654125.1. Lineage (GTDB taxonomy): Bacteria > Bacteroidota > Bacteroidia > Bacteroidales > Rikenellaceae > Alistipes. The sequence goes on from JAFNYX010000046.1 coordinate 19,470, forward strand.
CAATTCGGGCGAAACAAAGCGCGTGCCGTGGTCGAATTACGCCGAGATTGCTGCATCGTTATACGATGGTGTAAATGTCGTGACAGGGGAGTCGGCAATGGTTGACAACACAACGGAAGTTGGCCCACATGAGGCACTTGTTATTGAATACAAACGCTAAAAAAAAGGATTGATAGATGAAAAAGACAGTAATGATATTTGCAGCAGCTTTCTTCGCGTTGAATATGTCGGCTAAGGAGGTGTTGCTGTCGCCAAACGGCAACCTGTCGTTACAGTTTGCGATAGGGGAGAATGGCGCACCTACTTACTCGCTCGATTATAAGGGAAAGCAGGTTGTATTGCCGAGTGGTATGGGCATGGAGTTGCGCGGCAAGTCGCCGGCACTGACCTTTGGCGCGGAGATTGTTCGCGCCGAACATGGTGCGCCAGTATCGCTCTACAATGGTTTTGAGCAGGTATCTGTGGAGCGTAGCTCTGCTGATGAGACGTGGAGTCCGGTATGGGGCGAAAGCGACAAAATTCGCAATCACTATAACGAAATGCTGATCTCTTTGGTAAATCGCAATGGGTATAAGATGAATATCCGTTTCCGCTTGTATGATGACGGTGTCGGTTTTCGTTATGAGTTTCCGCAACAGCAATCGGAGCAGACCTACTTTGTAATCAAGGAGGAGAAGACACAGTTTGCGATGGCGGGCGACCACATCGCTTGGTGGATTCCTGGCGATTACGACACGCAGGAGTATGAATATCATCGTTCGCGTCTTTCTGAAATTCGCGGACTTATGGAACGTGCTATAACACCTAACTCGTCGCAAACACCATTTTCACAGACTGGCGTACAGACCTCATTGCAAATGAAGAGCGATGATGGTCTATATATCAACATTCACGAAGCGGCATTGGTTGATTATTCGTGTATGCACCTCGACTTGGATGACAAGAACTTTATATTCTCGTCGCATTTGACTCCCGATGCACAGGGTTGGAAGGGTCATATGCAGGCACCGTGCCACACTCCTTGGCGTACGGTACAAGTGGCGGATGATGCTCGTGATATTTTGGCGTCTAATTTAATTCTCAACCTGAATGACCCTTGTGCATACGAGGATACCTCATGGATTAAGCCAGTTAAATACGTCGGCGTATGGTGGGAACTTATTACCGGCAACAGCGAGTGGTTCTACACACGAGAAGTACCCGCCGTACAACTCGGCAAGACCGATTATAGCAACTGTACTCCGATTAAGAATCACGGTGCAAACAATGCTCGCGTACGTCGCGTGATAGATTTTGCGGCCGAACACGGTTTTGACCAAGTATTGGTCGAGGGTTGGAATGTCGGTTGGGAAGATTGGTTTGGTAAGACAAAGGACTATGTGTTCGATTTTGTTACCCCATATCCAGACTTTGATATCGAAGCGCTTAATAACTATGCTCACGAGAAGGGTGTGCGATTGATGATGCACCACGAGACATCCTCTTCGGTGCGTAACTACGAACGCCATATGGAGCAGGCGTACGATTTGATGAATAAGTATGGTTACAATTCTGTAAAGAGTGGTTATGTGGGCGATATTATTCCTCGTGGTGAGTATCACTACGGACAGTGGATGAATAACCACTACCTCTATGCCGTAAAGAAGGCAGCCGAGCATAAGATTATGGTCAATGCTCACGAGGCAGTTCGTCCGACGGGATTATGTCGTACCTATCCGAACCTTATTGGTAACGAGTCGGCTCGCGGTACGGAATATCAAGCGTTCGGTGGTACACGCGCACATCACGTTTGCATTCTGCCGTTTACGCGTTTGCAGGGTGGTCCAATGGACTATACTCCGGGTATCTTCGAGATGGAGGTTGAGAAACTCAATCCAAATAACAAGTCGCATGTAAATTCGACCATCTGCAACCAGTTGGCACTCTACGTAACGCTCTACTCGCCATTGCAAATGGCAGCCGATACGCCTGAAAATTATGAGCGTTTTATGGATGCTTTCCAATTCATCAAGGATGTTGCAATAGATTGGTCGGAAAGCCGTTATTTGGAAGCCGAGCCGGGCGAATACATAACCATTGCACGTAAGGCTAAGGGGACGGGCGACTGGTTTATCGGCAGTGTTGCCGGTGAGCAAGAGCGCACCTCCTCAATCTCGCTCGATTTCTTGGAGCCGGATGTAACCTATGTTGCAAAAATATACGCTGACGCACAGGACGCACACTATAAAACCAATCCGCAGGCGTACACCATTCGTGAGGTACGTTGCACATCGAAGAGTCGCTTATCGCAGTGGGTTGCTGCCGGTGGCGGTTATGCGGTGTCGTTGCGTAAAGCAACAGTTGCGGATAAAAAGTTGAAGATGCTACGATAAGGTGTATTCGGTTGGTATGCTTTAACTTTGCAGGGTCGTCTTGGACGACCCTTTTTTTGTTGATGTGTAGTGGCAGAAAAGTTTGTCGTTTCCGAAAAATGTGTTATTTTTGAAAAATATTTGATACGTAATATCTTAAAAAATCATATATGGACGGTTCAATCATTGTGACCTATCGTTGCCCAATGCGATGCAAAATGTGCGACATTTGGAATAATCCGACAAAAGCAGAAGAGGAGTTTAAGCCCGAATTGCTACATAAACTGCCTCAAATGCGCAGTGTAAACATTACCGGTGGCGAGCCGTTTGTGCGCGAAGATATCGAGGAGATTGTGAAGGTGTTGCTCACTAAAACCAACCGTATTGTATTCTCGACCAGTGGCTATTTCTCGGATCGAATTATCGCCTTGGCAAAGAAGTATCCGCAAATCGGCTACCGAATCAGTATCGAGGGCTTGTCGTGTAAAAATGATGAGTTGAGAGGTCGTGCAGGTGGCTTTGACAAGGGGCTTCGCACATTGCTCGAATTGCGCCGTTTGGGTATTAAGGATATCGGTTTCGGCATTACCGTTTCGAATAATAATTCGGCCGATATGCTCGATCTTTATGAGTTAAACCGAAACTTGAAGATGCAGTTCGCAACTGCCTCATTCCATAACTCTTTCTATTTCCATAAGTACGACAATAAGGTAACAAACGTGGATGAAGTATGTGGTAATTTTGATGAACTCATCCAGCGATTGATGCGCGAAAATTCGCCTAAATCGTGGTTTCGTGCATTCTTTAATTTAGGTCTGATTAACTATGTCAAGGGTGGTCGAAGGATGTTGCCTTGCGAGGCGGGTAGCGAAAACTTCTTTATCGACCCGCACGGAAACGTATTGCCTTGTAACGGAATGGAGCAATCGTGTTGGTACGACACGATGGGTAATCTGAACGACGTGGAGACGTTCGACGAAATTTGGAATAGTGAAAAGGCGGCAGCCGTTCGCGAGAAGGTTGCTCACTGTCCGAAGAGTTGTTGGATGATCGGCTCGGTTTCGCCGGTCATGAAGAAGTATATGCCGCAGATTCTGCCATGGGTTATCAAGAATAAGTTGAAAGTGGTGATGGGTGGTAAGGTTGATACATCGTGCATACCGTTCTACCACGTCGGAAATAACGACTTGCAAGGGTTGAAGAAATAGACACAATCAACGCATCAAAGGCAATGAAAATAGCATTTATCGGTGGGCGCGATATTAGAACTTTGGGCGGTATTGAGAACTACGTATTCAATCTCGCTACGCACCTCGTGCGACTTGGCCACGAGCCGATAGTTTATTGCGAAAGCGATCATAATGCAACGGAAGAGGTAAATGGCTTTAAGGTCGTCTATCACAAATCTTTCGGTGGACGCTTTTTGTGCAAAATTTTACTGTCGTTCAAATCGACCATCCATGCCCTTTGTAAAGAAGATGGGGTAGAGTTGTTCCACTATAACGCATGGCCGCCATCCCTCTGGTCGTGGATTCCGAGAATGTTTTGTCGAAAGGCTTTGCTTGAAGGTCATGGGCTTGAATGGAAGCGCACCAAATACTCGCCCGCGCAACAACAAATAATGCATTTTATGGAGCGCGTAACGGCTGCTATACATAAAAATATATTGGTCGTAAGCGATGAGCAACGTGAATACTTTGCCGAGCACTATTCGCGTCGATGTGTAACAATCCCTACTGCGGTCGATATGCCCGACCCGCAAGCCGTTGATAGTGATATTTTGTCGCGATACGGATTGTGTAAAGGTGCGTACTTTCTCTATCTTGGTCGTCTGGTGCAGGATAAGAACCCGGACTATCTGATTAAAGCTTTTCGCAAAGCAGCGGTTGATGGCCATAAACTTGTAATTGCGGGTAGTAACGACCAACTGCCGGAGTATGTCAAATATCTTCACGATTTGGCTATCGGGAATGAAAATATCGTATTTACCGGAGCTGTATATGGAGACGATAAAGCGACTCTACTTCGTCACTGTAAGGCATTCTGTATTCCTTCAACCATCGAGGGGCTTGCTATTACATTATTGGAAGCGATGAGTTACGGCAAAGTGTGCATAGCGTCGGATATTCCGTCCAACCGAGAAGGATTGGGTGACAACGGTATTTGGGTGCCGGCCGAGAATGTGGACGCGCTCGCCGACAAGCTCGGCTATGTGGTTAATAATTATTCGTCGCTACAACTGCTTGAAGAACAAAACCGCCGTCGTGTTGAGCAAAACTTCACATGGGACATCGTCGCCCGGAGATACGTGGAGTATATCTCCGCCCTTTAATCTCGTTTTTCGGTAGGCGCATGCTTGCACGTGTGACAATCTTGCGAGCATCCTTCGCAGATTGATTTTGGTTCTTTTATTGCACGCACGACATATCGCCCGATGGCGATAACGATGACTACGGCAATAAAGCCAACAACGATCTCCTGCCACATAATACGCCAAAGATTAAAATAGTAGTGCAATATGATATGTTATGAAGGCGAATACCCATGCCACTATCGTATTGTAACAAACCGATGCGATGGCCCATTTCCAGCCACTCTCTGCCGCAATAGCAGCAATAGTCGCTACGCAAGGAAAATAGAGCAACGTGAATACAAGCAGTGCGAGCACTGACGCCACACTAAAATCGCCACTCGCTACAAGGCGGACGTGAAGCGACGCCTCCGTAGTGTTATTCATCATATCTTTTCGCAGAATATCATCGCATTGCGCCGTGTCATCGGTTGCCGAATCCATCGTTGTATCGGTGTATAATACGCCCAATGTGCTGACCATAATCTCCTTTGCAGCGACGCCCGAGATGACAGACACGGTTGTTTTCCAATTCATGCCGATTGGCTCGAATATCGGCTCGCACGCTTTACCAATACGGCCTATATACGAGTTTTCGTAGTGCTGACGGCGATTTTCTGCTGCATTGGAGTTCGGGTAATAGCTCAAAAACCATATTGTCAGCGACGCAACGAGAATCAGTCCGCCCATCTTGCGTAAATATTGTGCACACTTTTCCCACATATGCGAGAATGTTGCTTTAAGCGTTGGAATACGATATGGCGGTAGCTCCATAACAAAAGGAGTCTCGTCACTCTTGAACATAAAGCGTCGCATCATCAATGCTGTCAAAAGAGCCAATGCTATACCGAGCAGATACAGCGCAAAGAGAATTGTTCCGCTATACGCGCCGAAGAACGTGCCTATCAACAGAATATATATCGGCAAACGTGCGCTACATGATATAAACGGCAAAATTAGAATAGTTATCAGACGACTACTACGGCTCTCGATTGTGCGTGTTGCCAACACTGCCGGCACATTACATCCGAAACCCATAACTAACGGTATAAACGACTTTCCATGCAGGCCGACTTTGTGCATTACCTTGTCCATAATAAATGCCGCACGAGCCAAGTATCCCGAATCCTCCATGAAAGATATGAAGAAATAGAGAATCATAATATTAGGCAAGAAGACTATGACGCTGCCGACGCCACCGATAATGCCTTCCACGACCAAATCTTTAAGCACGCCATTCGGCATCCAACTCTCAAACCACTCGCCAAATAGTCCGATAAGCGACTCCAACCACATCTGCGGATATGCACCCAAACTGAACGTGCAGTAGAACATAAACCACATCAGCAATAGAAAAATAGGGTAGCCCCAAATACGATGCGTTACAACCTCGTCAATCGTATGCGAAACGTCAGGGCGGTTTGTGTTCTGAACGTACGTTTCGCGTAATGCGCCAGAGATGAAGCCATATTTCTGATTGGCAAACATCGTCTCTATATCCTCATCTGCACCCAAGTCATATTTGAGATGCTGCTTCTCTTTCTCGCACAATGCTGCCCATTGCGAGTAGTGATGGCCCGATTTTTTGAGCATTATACAACACTCCGCATCGCCCTCCAACATCTTCATTGCGAAGTAGCGCGGAGGAAAACACTTCGGCAGTTCGTCGCGCGACTCTTTCAGTGCGCGATTCAATCTCGAAACGCTCTCTTCCAGAACTCCCTGATTGATGTGAATGTGTCGAACACGCTCATCGCGATTTTCGTAAACAGCAATAATCGTATCGAGCAACTCCTCAATGCCTCGTCCCGTTTTGCCAACGACCGGAATCATCGGAACTCCGAGCATCTTGCCAAGCGTGTCGTGGTCGAGAGTGTCGCCACTGCTCTCTAATTCGTCGTACATATTCAGCGCAACAACCATACGCTGGCTCATATCAATCAGTTCGGTCGTCAAGTATAAGTTGCGGGCGAGATTTGACGAGCATACGACATTCAACACCACATCGGGCGTATGCTCTGCCAAATGGCGTCGTACGTACAACTCCTCCGGCGTATAGGCCGATAACGCATACGTTCCCGGCAGGTCGGTGACGTGAAGTTCGTAACCCTTGTGGTAATAGTGGCCCGTTTTAGCATCGACCGTCACACCGCTATAATTGCCGACATGGGCCTTTTCACCCGTAATAAGGTTGAAAAGTGAGGTTTTGCCACTATTAGGATTGCCGACTAATGCAACGTTTATATGATGTTTGCGGCGGTTAATTACATTCTCAATAGCGGAGCCGTCTGCAATGGTTTCGACTTCACCGGTCTCTTTTTCCAGGCGTTTCTTTGCCTCCTCCTCGTTGATTACAACAACCATTTCGGCCTCGGCGCGACGCAACGATATGTTATAGTCAAGGATTCGATACTCAATAGGGTCTTTCAGTGGAGCATTAAGGACGACGGTGACACGCGAGCCACGAACGAAGCCCATCTCCATTATACGGCGACGAAAGCCACCGTGTCCGACAATTTTAACAACAACCGCCGATTCCCCTGTCTGTAATTCCGAAAGACGCATCTGTGCAAATATTCTTTGAGGGACAAAGATAGCGCAAAAATTGTATAAATACAATTTCCGCCACTATCTCTGTTGTGGCACATCCACCCATCCGCCTCCAAGCGCCTTGCATAGATTCACATAATTGATATATTGCTGTGCAACGATATTCGAGTATTGCATCTGCGAATCATAGAGTGTCCGTTCGGCATCTATGACGTCCAGATACGCCGACAACCCATTGTCGTAGAGTGCAGAGGTAAGGATTGCAACGCGCATATTTGACTCGACCAATTGCCGATATCGCACCGTTTCGTCTCTATATGCGGCAATACTAACCAATGCACTCTCGACATCCGACACGGCCTCTATATATGCCTGTTCATAGGATAGAACACTTTGTCGATACTGTTCACGTGCAGCCATCTCCTTGCGACGCAATGTACCGAATCCGAATATCGGTTGCGCTAACGAACCAAGCACACTCCAATACCACGAATCACCTTTGAACAGCTCTCCGATTTTTACTGACGAGCGGCCGCCTTCTGCCGTGAGCGATATGCTTGGAAAACGTTCGCTGCGGGCAATACCGACATTTGCCGCCGCTTGTTCCATCTGCCAATACGCCGACATCACATCGGGGCGGCGATGCAGAATATCGGATGGTACACCAGCCGGTATAACCAACGGCTGATAATCGGTTATTGTTCGTGTGCCAAGATTGGCATAGTCGGCAGAATCGGGCATTTCGCCAAGCAAAACATTAAGCGAGAGAAGTGTCTGGCGGATGGCTCTATCGTAAACCGGAATATCAGCTTCGGCGGTATAGACCAAATTTTTAGCACGTTCGAGATTTAGCCCGGTAGCCATGCCACGCTGAAATATAGAATCAATCAGAGCGGCCGACTCTTTACGCAGTTGCGAACTACGCAGAGCAATTTCATAGTCTCGTTTGTATTGTAACAACGTAAAGTAGGTCGTTGCGACCTCGGCTGCGAGCGACAATCGCACACCTCGCCACTGCCATTCTGCATATGCCATGTTTGCCCGAGCCGCATTTGAAGTATATCGTAGTGAGCCAAATAATGGTATCTCCCAACTGATCGTCGGCAAAATTTTATACGCTTGGGCAACCGAACCCGAGCCGGAAGCGCCTGCTGACACACCGACATCTACCGAAGGAAGAAACTCTGACGATGCAATGCGAAGGTTGTCGCGCGCCTCCTCTATGCGCGATACAGCAACTTCCAGATTGCGATTAACGGCAAGCGCACGTTCGATTAATGTGTTGAGTGTTGTATCTCCAAACATTCGCCACCAGTCATCTGCCAATGCCAGCGAATCGCGTTGCGAACCGACAGCATATATATATTGCTCCGGCACGACGATTTCCGGCTCGTACAACTTTGGATTACAGCCCACCGCTATAAGCAAAACGGCGATGGTTGCAAACGTATATTTTTTCATCATACAGGTTGTGTGTTTTGTCGTTTTTTATCCAAACCCGACAGGCGGGCAATCAGGTAATAGAGAGCAGGGTAGAGAAAGATGCCAAGCATCGTGGCTAGCAACATTCCGCCCACGAGCGAAAGTCCCATAATGTTTCTCGCAGTCGAATACACCCCGCTGGCAAAAACAAGCGGAAGAACACCGAGAATAAAGGCGAAAGCCGTCATTATAATCGGTCGAGCTCGAAGTTTTGCCGCCTCGATGGTTGCTTCGAGTAGCGACATGCGCTGCTCGAACAAGAGTTTATCTGCATATTCGACAACCAGAATAGAGTTTTTGGCAGCCAACCCGATAAGCATCACAAGCGAAATCTGCATATAGATATCGTTGATATATATCGTGCTGAACAGATGCCCGACACCAACAAATAGCAACGCTCCCATTACGGCCAGAGGTACGCTCAACATAATGGAGATGGGTAACTCCCAACTCTCATACAATGCCGCGAGCGTAAGGAATACAAAAATAACGGCTATCAAATAGACTACACCTGCACCTTTCGACTCTCGACTTTCTTGATAAGAAACTCCACTCCATGCATAGCCTACATCGTCGGGCAAAAGCTCCGATGCACTATCTTCGATTAACTGCATCACCTGCGAACTTGAAGCACCTTTGGCCGGCGTCACTGTTACGGCTATCGAACGAAACATATTGTATTGTGAGACAAATTCCACACCAACAGTATCGCGCACAGAGACCAGCGACGATAGCGGGACACTCGCTCCGTCGCCATCAGCCAAAAAGTAACTATCGAGCGAATACTTATCGCGTCGATACTCCGGCGCCGCTTGAATATATGTTTGATATAGACGTCCGAAGCGGTTAAAATTGTTTATGTAGCGGCCACCCAACAGAGCCGCAGTTTGCGAATATAGCTGTTCGAGATCGACTCCTTTCATCAACGCCTGCTCTTTGTCTATTACTAAACGGCGTTGCGGAACGCCATCGTCGAACTGTGTCGTAGCCGAAACAATCATAGGGTTACGATTGAGCGAATCGAGTAACCGCTGAGTATTTTCTGCCAAATATTTTGATCCTTTTCCTGCAATATCCTGCACTTCGAATGTGACACCTGACGTTACGCCCAAACCCGGAATCGATGGTTGAACAAAAGCGTAGCACTCTGCCGCAGGAATCGCTCCGTAGAGTTGCTCGGTAAGAATTGTTGCCAATTCGGGTGACGAGACAGAGCGCTTGTCGAAATCGACAAGTTTGACGAAAATTACGCCACAGTTCGTAGCAGCCACCCCCGAAATCATATTAAATCCTGCAACGACCGCCGTCGAAGCCACTTCGGGGTGCTGTTTTACCACATTATCCACCGTCATCATCACCTCGTTGGTCACTTGTAGCGACGAGGCCTGTGGAGCCTGCACAACAACCATCAGATAGCCTTGATCCTCCTCTGGCAGAAATCCTGCCGGTAGCAGTCGCCACACCGCTATAATTACAACCACCATAACAGCAACTGCCGTAATGGTTGTTTTCGTACGGCGTATCAGATTACCCGTCACTGACGTATATCGCGTCATAAAACGGTCGAATATGCGATTAAATGAGCCAAAAAAGCCGGTTTTTGCTACACTGCGAGGTCGCAACAACTTTGCACATAGCGCGGGAGAAAGCGTGAGAGCGTTGATGGTCGAAAGCAGTACCGAAACGGAAATCGTAACAGCAAACTGCTGAAACAGTCGTCCGCTGATACCACCGGAGAACGATACCGGAATAAATACGGCCAGCAGTACGACGCTCGTGGCTATAATCGGCGACGTTACGGAGCGCATCGCCTCCACTGTCGCATCAAACGGAGTCATCCCGCGCTCGATATTTACCTGCACCGCCTCCACCACGACAATTGCGTCATCGACCACCAGACCGATAGCCAAAACGAGTCCAAGCAGAGATACGATGTTTATCGAAAAGCCAAGCAACGGAAACGCAATAAAGGTTCCGATAATTGAAACGGGAATTGCAATAAGCGGAATGAGCGTTGCACGCCAATCTTGAATAAAAATATATATAATGAAAATGACAAGCACCAATGCAAGCACCAGTGTCAGCAGAATCTCCTCTATGCCGGCCATAATGCTATCCGTACTATCCACAATCGCCGTATAGTCGATACCGTCAGGAAAACGCTCTGAGAGTCGTTTCATCTCACGTTTAACACGTCCACCTACGGCAACAGCATTGCTACCCGGTTCCTGATAGACAACCATAACGGCTGTCGGCAACTCTCCGAAGGAGGAGGTCGAACCGTAGCTTTGGCTCCCTAATGCAACATCTGCGACATCGCGCAGACGTACTTGCACGCCATCTGGTGTGGTTTTAATGATAATATCGGCAAACTCCTCGGCAGATGACATCTGTGGCGGCATTGTTACAGTATAGGTGTATTGTGTTCCGACAGGAGCCGGCTCCGCCCCAAATTGTCCGGCAGGGTAGATTCCCGCCTGTGTAGAGATAGCTGAAGCGACCTCGTCCACCGACAAATCATAATAATCAAGCACATCGGGACGTAACCATACGCGCATAGCATATTCGCCGGCTCCCATTATCGAAACTTTGCCTACACCGTTTATTTTCAGCAACTGGTTGCGTAGATTGATATATGCATAATTAGACATAAACTCATCGTCGTAACGTCCATCGCTATACAATGCATACACCATTAAGAAACCCGTCTGCGTTTTGCGTGTTGTTACACCTTGTTGCACGACGCTTGATGGCAAATTGGCGGTTGCGGTTGCAACATTGTTCTGCGTGAATACCGCATCCAAATCGGGATTGGAGCCGATATCGAATGTCACCTGCAAATTCATCGTACCGTCGTTGGCGCTCGTCGCCTGCATGTAGAGCATATCGCTGACGCCCATAATACTCTGCGCTATGGGCGTAGCGACAGTATTATTCACAGTTTCGGCATCGGCACCATTATAGGTTGCCGACACCTCGACAACGGGTGGCGTAATGTCGGGATACTGCTCAATTGAGAGGTTAAATATCGAGATTGCGCCGAGAAAGACGATGATAATGGCGAGCGAAATCGAAAATATCGGTCGCGAGATAAAAAACTTATTCATTATTCGACGTGTTTTGAGGATTTACTTTCGCGCCGTTGCGGAGTTTTATCTGCCCCGAAACGACCACCTTTTCGCCGGCATTAAGCCCCGAATCAATAATCCATCGTCCACCCTCGACTTGACCCAGCGCAATTTCACGATACTCGGCCGTAGAGTCGGGGCGTATAACCCACACAGAGTTTATATTCTGAGTCTGTGAGACACAACTCTGCGGAATGGTTACACGCGATTGGCCTGCACCAACGTTGGTCTCCACGCGGGCAAATTGTCCGGCTTTGAGCAGATAGTCAGGATTAGCAAACGAGACAACAATAATTATGGTACCCGTTGCGCCCGAAACGGCCGTCTTTGTGTAACTATACGTGCCGACAGCAGGGTAGGGCTCCCCATCGGCAAGATAGAGCCGTATATCGGAGAGTAAATCAGCATTTTCATACGAAAATGATTTACGACCTGACATGCTTAAATATTGTCGCATCGGAATTGCGATATCAACAGTCACAGTATCGACATTCTGTATAGTTGTAAGCGTTGTAAATTTGGTACCAGGTCCAACCAAATCGCCAATATGCGCCGCAGATGTTGAGATGACGCCATTGATAGTCGAACGAATAGTCGTGTATTCTACATCAAGTTCTGCGTTACGCAATGTCTGCTCAGCCGATTTTACGGAAGCCTCCGCTGCAACGTATTCGGCTGTATATTGGTCGAGTTGCGTCTGACTAATGGCATCTATCTTTGCCAACGGAATGGCGCGAATGTAGTTATTGTGTGCTTCGAGGGCTTTGGCCCTTGCCGACTCCAATGAGGCGCGGGCCGAGAGCAGATTTGCTTGCTGCTGCTTGCCATCGAGCCGAAATAGTATGTCGCCTTTACGCACAGGCATACCATTATCGAATAATTTTGCAGTCAAATAACCACTTACTCTCGGCTGCACAACAGCTTCGTAATTGGCCCCAATACTACCAATATACGTACGACGGTTATTGACCTTATCAATTTGAGCCGTTGTTATTTCTACGCTCAAAATGGGGGTAGGATCGGCATTGACGGCATGTCTGCCACAAGATGCAAGTATGGATAACAATGCCAAGACTATCGGTAATTTTGCATACATAATTATTGATTTTTCTTGTAAGAGGCGTCAAAAAACATACCGAAACTGCGCAAAACCTACTAATTTTAGGAAAAACAGATATTTAGCGCATTAAAAATTTGTTTTTTTGAAAAAGTGATTATATATTTGTACTATAAACCACAAAAACAAACTAATTTTTACGACTATGAAGACTTTGGTAGAAAACATTAACGCACAGATTGCATTGTTCCAGGCAAACGCTGCTGCTCAGGTAGAGAAGGGCAATAAGGCAGCCGGCACTCGTGCTCGTAAAGCCGCTTTGGAACTTTCGAAACTTTTGAAGGATTTCCGCAAGGTATCGGTAGAGGAGGCAAAGAAATAATTTGTCCTTACAAGCAATGATGCAATAAGGGTTGCCCTGCAAAGGCAACCCTTATGTTTTTAATAAGATTATCCGTACCTGCTAAAACGACTCGTTTATAGAGAAAATTAACCCGTTTGTCAGTGCGCCGTTAATACGCTTACCGAAACCATAATCGAGTCGTATTGTCGCACCATTCTTTATGCTCCATCGCAAACCAACTCCGTATGTCGGAAGTGTGTGTCTCCAAGCAAAGTCCTTCACCGAGCCAAACACGTTGCCGGCTCCACCCCAAACCGCAATACCGAGTCGTTGCCATAGATTCTGGCGCAGTTCGGCTTGTGCTAAAACCAAATTGCGATCGATAAATCGTCCCTCGTAATAACCGCGCATACGATGCGTATCACCAACTCTTGCGCAAAGTGTCCATGGGGTGTTTCGACTGTTAAATTCGCCATATAAATCTATGGCCAATACCGCTCCTCGCCACAATCGTTGAAAATAGTCCGCCGTGGCCGTTACGCGCCACAATGTAGTGCCAATATTACCCAATGGTTTGGGACGCATCGTACCTTTCAATGAGATGTAAAGGCCCTTGGTGGGCGACGTGGAGCTGTTGCGCGAATCGTACATTGCCAAAAGCGACACTCCGGTAGAGAGATAACTCGTACGTTCGCCATCAAGCCGATCTATTATGTTCACTCCGGTATCTCGACCGCAAAAGTCATATACAAAGTCGAGCTGCATACCTATATATATATTCTTTGCAATACGACGCAAATATGCGACATCCGCCTGCTGACGATTTGCCACATACTCAACATAGGCATTCGAAACTGCCGTCTCATAACCAACACCCCAAAAGCGTGTCGGCATAGAACAAAAACCGACATTGACCGTCAAACGATTTTTGCCATCCTTAAATATATTGTCGTTTGCTACTCTTACATCATACATTCCCCGAATCGAACCACCTGCCGAGATGGTGATACTCGATGGCGGTAACGCGCGATTGTGTCTATCGAGTCGATACCATCCACGCGCCACGGCAGCCAATCCAAAACTCGTAACATTGGAGTAGTAGGGTGAAATAAGAAACGAAAAATCTATCTTCTTTTCGAAACTCTCGTCCGTAACACTTGCTGTTACATAGTCGATGAATTTGCGTAATCCTGCACCCTTTGTTTGGGTTTGCGTATTTTTCGTCGTTTCTGTCGTGATTCCCGATACTACGAGCAAAATCTCCTCAGGAATATCTATTGGGGTATATTTATAACGAATAGTATCCTTGTTTGAAACAAGGATACTGTCCGTCTGTGCATAACCGGCACACGTTGCCGTTGCCACAAACAAAATCGTCGTTATAATGCGACACAAACGCATTTAGAAGCGATATTTTTCTATAATTTCAAAGAATTCTTGTTCGCCCTCTTTGGTAATCTCCTCCTTCTGCATATAGACGATTTCGCCCTCTTTCGAGACAATCATCATTATAAACTTATTATTGCAGTCGCCCAAACCCCACGCGTCACGCAATGTGTGATCCGAATCATCAAGCACCAGACCGTGATTCTTCTCCGTACGTTTTGCTGCAAGTTTACGAATAAGGTTTTTAGGCAGAAAGGTGTCCTTCAAATTCAAAACACCGAAACCGAACAAATTCGGGCCTTTATCCACGCCGCGCTCCTCGATATCATCAGTAAAACGGTATGTTTTGTTTCCGGTCAAACCCACATCTGGGTCAATATAAAAAACAAACAAATTCTTTTCGCCATAGTAAGGCAGCTTTGTGATGTCGCCCCTTACGACTTTGAGCTCTACGTTCGGAATTTTGTGCGGAAGAGCCGGTCTGTCATCAACGACCTCCTTCTGTGCAAACGCAGTTGCGGTTGTAAAAAAAGTAATAATTGCAAGTGTGATAGTTCTGAATTTCATCAGTGTTTATATTTATAAGTTTATATTCTAACGTACAAATATATACATTTTTTTGAAATTGATGGCTACATCTGTTCATTATACACCTTTTTTTGATAAAATAAACCGTCGATTGCGTATTTCCCACCACCCGCGATGACTAGAAATGCGTATATCCCAATATACAAGACCTGTCGTTCGACACCAAGCCAGCCAAGCGTAGGGTAGATGACAAATATATCGACAAACATTCCCATTGCCATAATAAACGCTGCGAATCGCACCCAAAAACCGATGATGAGCATCGCGCCGAACAGTGCTTCGAGCATAGTGAGAATTATGAACGATGCCTCGCCGTTGTTGAAGAGCAGTGGTGGATAGCCGACCACCATAAAATCGTATCGTTGCAACTTGCCGATGACGTGCAACATAATCACGGCTCCGATAAACAGCCGCAGAAACAGTATCGCTTTGTCCACGTGGCGATAACGGCGCAAAAGTTCGTTCAGTTTGGCAATCATAACGGCACTCGATTTCTTTTTTTTCTGTCGTGTTACAATAAATATTCCAATTTTTACGGACAATGCTCCGCAGGGTGTTGTTCGTTTGCGAAATGTTTTCTAATTTTGTAGTGTTGATTTGGCGTTTTGCCAAACCGACGGACATATAGAAAGTGTTTTCGCAGTCCTTACAAGAGAATGTGGTAGTTTTCAATGCGATAGGACAACGAACAGCACCTATTTCTTGTATATATGCTATTGGTGTACCCACACCAATTCTATTGGCATATTACAGGTGTGGGGCATTGTATCGTTTGTTATCGCAGGGTTTTACCACAACCTTCTTGTAAATGAACGAAATCATCTCCACACTTTCTTTTTGCACATAACCCACCGCATAGGAGATGCTACGGTA
>JAFNYX010000047.1 GCA_017654125.1 Alistipes sp.
ATTATAAGATTTCTTAAAATGAGAAATTAGCGTATAGGTTGTAATTTTATCAAATGCTTGAAAATGCTCCAAGTCTATAAGTGAAGTTAAATTCTGATGATTCAGAATATATCTTCTCATATTATCGGCAGCCACGCTGCTTAACCACGAACTTGGCGTAATGTAACACAACTGTCCATCAGGCTTTAACATGTTAAAGCCTATCTCAAAGAAGACAAGATATAGATCTGTCATTCCTCCATTTGCAAACTTATAGGTCTTTACATTGTCGTATGAGGACTCTAAATTATGCACTCTAACATATGGAGGATTGCCGACCACATAATCCATCTTCGAATTATAGGTAGAAACAGTTAGCGTGTCAGCACACAAAATATCCCAATTAACATCTGCTATTCCGTATTGAGAAACGATTTTATTAAGATTTGCTACACATTTTTCTCTCTCGTCCCTATTAATTTCAATACCGTGAATATAAGTTTGCAAGTGTTTTGCCAACTCATCTACCGTACCATCGAATATTTTGCAGTATCTGGGTACGATTTC
The DNA here is from genome assembly GCA_017654125.1 of Alistipes sp. Lineage (GTDB taxonomy): Bacteria > Bacteroidota > Bacteroidia > Bacteroidales > Rikenellaceae > Alistipes. Next base: position 547 of record JAFNYX010000047.1, read on the forward strand.
TGTTAGAAAAGCACCATCACCACAGCTATTATCAATTATGTGTTTGCCGACTATGTTATCATAGGAAGTATATTCCGTGTGGTCTAGAATAATATCCACAAGGAATTTCGGAGTATAGACTCTTCCGTATGTTTTCGACTCAGTCATTCGCTATCACAATTCAAGTGTAAAGTTACGAAAAATATAAATACGAACATCTACCAAACATACAAAATTTGGTTCACGCAAATTTATTTTGGTTCAGCATAGGTTCAACAAATATTGCTGATTGGGTTGTTTTTTTGCCTAATACCGCCACGGAAACCGCCAAACCAAGCGTATTTATACGAAAAAAGGACGGAAATCGTTGTGATTTCCGTCCTTCGTACCCCCTCGCTACTCCAAAGCGTCGGCAAGTATCTCCAACGGATGTAGCACACGCTTCGAGGTGGACATCTCGATTTGCCACTTACAAGTCTCGCAATCGGTCGAAACAACATCACAACCCGACTCCTCGATTTTGCGGAACAACGGCTCGCCGATTGCCTGCGACGTCGCATAATTCTCCTTCTTGAAGCCATACGTACCGGCGATACCGCAGCACTGCGAATCGAGCGGCACCATCTCCACCGATGGAATCATGGCGAGCAACTCCTTCGAGTAGCACGACCAACCGAGTTTCTCCATGTGGCACGCCGTATGGTACGCTACGCGCAGCTTCGGAGCGTCCTTGCGGAAACGCAACTGCACCTCGCCTGACGAGAGCAGGCGATAGATGAAGCGCACTGCGAGTTCGACACTATCGCGCACATCGGCATTATCCAGACCGAGCAGGTGCGGATACTCGTCGCGCAACGTGAAGGTACAGGTCGAAGAGGTTGCCAACACAGGCAACTTGCGCTCGATGACCGCCGTACGAATTGAGCCGAGATTGACCTTCGCCTGACGACGCGCCTGTTTCACAAAGCCATTCGAGATAAGCGCCACACCACAGCACTTCTCCTTATCGAGCAACTGCACACCATAGCCGAGCGCATTCATCACCTTGACAAACGCCTTGCCGAGCGGTGGGTTGTTATAGTTCACATAGCAGCCGTGGAAGAAAGCAACCTGACGCTCGAAAGCTGCCTGCGCCTCGCGCTGCTTTCGCATCCAACCCTCGAACGTACCCTGCGAATACTTCGGGAAGGTACGACGGTGGTCGATTTTCACTACGGCATCCATAATCGCCTTCATCGGCTTCAATGCAACCGTCGCGTTCACAATCGGGGCAGCGAGCGTCGCAACCGAGCCGACAAGGTCGGTATTGGCAAGCGTAAACTCACGCAAGCCCGGACTCTTCTTGCTATGTTTGAGACGAGCGAGTTGAATAATGTCGCCGATACGAACGTTCGACGGGCACGCCACCTCGCAACGCTTACAGTTAAGACAATATTTCAACGCCTCGTCGTAGAACTCCGGACGTTTCAAACGCAGTCGTTCGCCATCAGGACCCGACTGTTTCGGACCCGGATAGAGCGGATTGACCGCCGCAACAGGGCAATAGACCGTACATACGGTACACTTGATACACTGCTCGAAGTTATTTTGACTTGTCTCCTTTATGGTATTCATCTTCATCGCCCTCCTTCGCTATCGTTTCAAAATATTATCCGACACACGCACTGCCGAGAGCATCGAGACACCCGCGCCACACCCCTCCGTCAGAGGGTTATAGCCCGAGAGACCGGCTCCGCAGACGTAGAGATTTTGCAACGGCTTACCACCACGCAAGGCGCGGAACTCGCCATCCGTTGCAACGCCGAACGACTCGAATGGCTGCTTGGCAAACAAATCGCGCTCGAACCACTCACCACGACTTGCCGCCTGCTCGACATCCACGCCGAACAGAGGCTCGATAACCGCCTCGCGCGTCGCCTCCAAACCACGACTGAAAAAGCTGCCCGTCGCCAAAACGAACTCATCTGCCGAGAAACCAATATCGCCGTGATTTACGGTATATACTCGCTCTATGCGACCATCCTTCTCGTCGTAGCCCGCAACCGTATCGCCCAACATATAGACACCACCGGCACGCTCGAAAGCTCGACGCAGAGCAATCTGCGTACGGATGCCGGGCACCGAAGGTGGCAGAGTCGCAATAACCGCACACTCGCGGCCCGTGCGTCTCTTCAACTCGTCGAGCACATCGTAGCGGTTGATGCCCAGGAATGCCGGCAGCAACACCGCATCGCTATCACCCGCCTCACGGGAGATAATCTCGGATAGCTGTGCAATGCACTCCTCGCCATCGAAGATGCGGGCAATATTTGCCGAACGCATCTCGGTCGGATTGTTACGAATCGCATCGAGAGCCGCAAGCGAGAACGAGCAGACGCGACACGTCGTACCCTTCTTGCGCAACTCATCGACAATAAACTGTGTATAGAAATCGAGGAAACCCTCGGCATTCATCACAACCACATTTTTCCACTCCAAACCCTCTTCCGTCGCGCTACGCACGTAGCCATCCAATGTGAGCCACGTCGCTTTAAGCGTACCCATCGGGGTCAGACGATAGTGGTTTTGCGCGGCGTCACCCGACACGCGCACGCCTGCATCCACAAGCGTCTGCTTTGCCGCTTCGGCCGTCTCTACAAACGCCTCCGCACCAATCTTTGCATACGGGTGCGACGGCTCCTGCTCGATGAGTTGTGCCACCCGTTCGGCAGGCGAACCAACACTCTCGCCCGATGGCAGTGCACCGAGCAAATCGAACGAACCGGACGAGAAGTGAAGAGCACTCTGTCCCGCAGATATTATGACGCAGCGTTTGCCCGCCTTGGCAAGACGCAGACCACACACGAGGCCCGACAAACCGCCACCTATGATTACACTGTCGTATCTCATCGCTACTCCTCCTCTTTTTTAGTCGTTAAACCGCAAACTCCGCCGTAGAGCCACTTCGTAAACTCGCTCTCGCGCAACGTATCACCCCACGCTACCGGCGCCATACCCTTCCAACGCTCGTTGATGAATGCCGCCAAATCCTGCTTGGCACGCGACGTACAGTAACGACCCATCTCGGCCATCAGACCCGCTGCACGACAAGCACACAACTCGCCCTGGCAGGTACCCATACCGACACGCGTACGACGACGCAAATCGACCAGATTATTCACTTCGAGTGCATTGATTGCATACTCCACCTCGCCGACCGAGACCTCCTCGCACTCGCACACAATCGAACGTTTGGCTGCGGTTGTCGCCTCAACACGCTCGGCCATATCGCCGTGACGATGGAGCGACGATTCGCGCTGCAACGTAGGTAGCGCATGTATCTTCTTCTCCGTACGCTCGCGCTCCTCTTTGCGCGAACCCGGCAGCGGACGCTCCGCCGTCGTACACTTCGCCTCGACACCGAGCTTCTTGCAAATGAGGTCGGTCGTCCACTCGCCCATCAAGCGGTAGGTCATCAACTTTCCGCCCGTAATGGTAATAAATCCCTCAACACCATCGCGCGTTGCGTGGTCGAGAACCACGATACCGCGACTCACGCTGCGGCCGCTCGGGTCGTCATCCGATGCCACAAGCGGACGTACACCCGCATAGGCACGCAAGATACGCGTATGCTCCAACGACGGAGCGAGCTTCATACCCTCGCGCAACAGCAAATCGACCTCGTCGGCCGTTACATACATATCATCAACCTCGTCGAACGGCACTTTGCTCGACGTGGTACCGATGAGCGAAATCGTATCGCCTGGCACCAAAATATCGGCATCCGCCGGCTTACGACAACGGTTTATAACCACATTATTCACGCGGTGGCCGAAGATGAGCAACGCACCCTTCGCCGGCAACATATTTACGGTCACGCCAGCCTTCTTGGCAATGTTATGACCCCAGATACCGCCGGCATTCACCGTAATACGGGCACGATACTCGCGCATCTCGCCACTCTTGCGATCGAGCGCACGCACACCAACGACGCGACCCTGCTCCATGATGAGTTCGCTCACCTCCTGATAGGTCAGCACCTCAGCACCGTGCAACTTCGCATCCAACACGTTGGCAGCCGTCAGACGGAACGGATCGACCGAGCCATCCGGAACGGTTACGGCACCGATGAGCGCCGGATTGACCGACGGCTCCATACGCAATGCCTGCTTCGGGTCGATTGCCTCCGCAGCGATACCTGCTGCGCGACACGCCGTGATGAACTTCGCCTGAAAATCCAGACCATCCTCCGGCAGCGAGATAAACAAACCGCCAGTCTCCTCGACGCAGTGCGACGCAATACGACGCAAAATCATATTTTCGCGGATACACTCCTCTGCCGACTCGTGATCGTTCACCGCATAGCGTGCTCCACTGTGTAACAAACCGTGGTTACGACCCGTCGCTCCGGTTGCGATATCGAAGCGTTCGAGCAGCAACGCACGTATGCCGCGCAACGCGCAGTCGCGCGCGACACCGGCACCCGTAGCACCACCTCCGATGATGATCACATCAAACTCTTTTTGCATAATGAATATGTGTAGTTTTGAGAAAATTTCCCCTATTCTGTTACCAACTTACAAAGTTACAACAAAAAGCGGCATACACGCAACTTTTTGCACATTTTATTTGTCATTCGAACAAGATTTTTTGCACAAAAAAAGGCTGTCCGCCAAAATTCGGACAGCCCATACTATCATAAAGCCGCACAAACGCGTGCTTTTGCGGGAAATCCCCGCCGAAAACGCTATTTCTGTGCCGGCTTGCCGAGCATACAGACAATGGTCGAGATCGTACCACCAATCGGAGCCCACCACGTCCATGCGATATACTGACCACCAAAGATTTGCTTCTGGAACATCAACGGAATGATGATAAGCGCACCGATAACGATAGCCGCAACGACGCTCTTCGTATTACCGCGCTTGGTGAAGATTGCTGTGAGGAACACACCAATCATACCAGCATAAGCGAAGCACATAACGCCCGTAGCGAAGTCCACCAGATTCAGACCGCTCGCCTCCTGCATCACAGCCGTAACGATAGCGAAGCCCGTGAGCAACATACCCATCAGGAACACCATCTTGCGCGACGACGAAAGTTGGTCGGCATCACCCTTAACCGCCTTGCCCATCTCGGCACGAATCGGCAGATAGAGGTCCGTCACAAAACTCGACGCCATAGCGTTGATTGCCGAGTTGAACGACGAGAGAGCCGCCGCCAACAGACCCGTAATCATCAGACCGCGAACACCCATCGGGATATGATTCTTGATATACTGAGGGAAAATATCGCGTGCATCGTGGAAGAACTGCGATGCCTCACCCGAAGCGAGGAACTCGCTCTTATATTTCACGTAGAGCAACGAGCCGATAAGCAGGAACACGAGCACAATCGGCAACGACATAAGCTGCGACCACACGAGCGAGCGCGAAGCCTGCTTCACGTCGTTACAAGCCAACTGACGCTGCACAAACTCGTGGTCGGTCGTATATTGGCACACCTTGAAGAATGCCACACCAATCATACCGCCCAACACCGTATAAGGAGAGGCCCAATTTACCGAGAAGTCGAACATCGTGAGTTTGCTACCCTCCTTCCATCCGACAAGCGAGCCATCAGCAGCCACAGCACCTGCATCGACACCCGGCATCTTGGTCTGTCCGCCATCGGTGAGCATCGCCCACAACTCCGAGAACGGCATATCAATCGAGCAGAATACCATAATGAGCGCAACTACACCCGTACCTACGAGCAACAACGTCTGGAAGGTGTCGATATAGAGCAGACCCTTGATACCGCCCATCATCGTATAGATGGTCGAAACCAAGCCGAGCAAGATGATCGAATAGACCATAAAGTCGAACTTGATACCGCCAAAGACGATAACCGAAATGGCGATGGCTGCGATAAACAGACGCGAACCCGAAGTAAAGAGCTGACCGAGCAGGAACATTGCGCTGTTCACACGTTTCGACGTATCGCCAAAGCGGTCGCCGATGTAGCCATAGATGGTGATGGTGTTTGCTTTGTAGAGTTTCGGCATAATGAGTGCCGCAACCAGCATACCGCCAAAAATTGAACCGATAAGGTTCATCACGTAGGTCAGGTCGGTATTGAAACCGAGTTCCGGCGAGCCGACAAACGTACCTGCCGAAATGGTAGTACCCGTAGCAGCAATGGCAACAATCCAGCCCGGCATAGAACGACCTGCCACAAAGTAGTCCTCAACGTCTTTGTTCTTACGGGAAAAGGCGTAGCCGATAGCCATCAGTGTTCCCAAAAAGAGCGCGACAATAAGCCAATCAATAATAGTCATAAGGTTTTAAGTTTTGTTGTTAGTTTATTTTGTATTAGTTTCTTCGCCCGTTATTTTCTATTCTAATTGTGCAAATATACTATTTTTTTTCGATAATTCACACATCTCTTTGCCGCACTACACAACCTCTGCCACACGGCGTTTGATGCGTCCGACAACCCCTGCGCCAACACTGAACGACCGCAGACCGCAATCGAGCAACAGGGCCGTAGCCTCCTCGTCCGACGCAAATTCGCCACACATTCCACACTCGATACCCGCCTCCGCAGCCGCTTCGAGCGTTCGGCGTATAGCCTCGACAACCGCCTCCGAGCGCGGATTGCATAACGATGCAACCTTCGCATTGGTACGGTCGGCAGCCATAACGTATTGTGTAAGGTCATTGGTGCCGATACTGAAAAAATCGCACTCGGCAGCAAGCGATCGCGCCACAAACACTGCCGCCGGCGTCTCTATCATCACACCGAGAGGTAGATGTTCGTCGAAAGCCACGCCTTCCGCCCGCAACTCTTGCTTGCACTGCTCCAAAAACGCCTTCGCCTCGCGCAACTCCTCGACCGACGTCACCATCGGCAGCATCACACGCACGTTACCCGCCACGCTTGCTCGCAAAATAGCACGCAACTGACGCGCGAACACATCGCGCACTTCGAGCGACACGCGGATTGCGCGCCACCCGAGGAAAGGATTTTCCTCTTTGGGCATCGGCATATAAGGAAGTGGTTTATCGCCTCCCACATCGAGCGTACGAATTGTGAGTGGTCGCCCGTCACACGCCGCAGCGGCTGCCGCATAGTGTTCCGCCTGCTCAATCTCCGATGGCTCGGCATCGGTAAGCATATATAGAAATTCGCTACGGAATAACCCCACTCCGTCGGCACCGTTCTCGATAGCCATACGCACCTCCTCGACACTGCCGGCATTGGCTCGAACCGTGATTTTTCGCCCCTCGGCATCCCTCAACTCGACACGTGCTGCCTCGCGGTCGCGGTCGCGCTGTTGGCATTGAGCCTCCATTCGCGCACGATACTCACCAAGCGTCGCCTCATCCGGCTCGACGATAACCTCGCCGGCCGACGCATCGACCACAATCTGCACCCCATGCGGAATCTGCGCCACGACATCGCCCAACCCGACAATTATCGGACACGAACGACTGCGCGCTATGATACAGACGTGCGACGTCGCACCGCCCTCGCCCATCACAACACCTGCCACCTTTGCAAAGTCCATCATCGCCACATCCGATGGCAAAAGCAGCGTATCGACCACAATATCGCCGGCGCGCACCCCATCGAACGGATTGCACACGCCCCCCGTCAAGTTGGCTTTGATGCGCGCAAAGATATCGCGCACATCCATTGCCCGCTCACGCAGATATTCGTCATCAATGGCCTCAAACACAGCCACCATCTCCGTCTCCGACACTTCGACCGCCGCAATCGCCGACAATCCCTCGTCGATATGACCTTCGACTATCTCGCGCAGCGCATCGTCGCGCACCATCTCCAAATGTGCCGCAAAAATCTCCTCCTCGCGGCTTATCGCCTCAATCTGCAACTCACTCGCCATGAGCGCATCACGAAAACGCGCGCACTCCGTTGCGGCATTACCCTGCCACTGCACCTGCGTTTCACCCTCCACGCACCGCTCGCGTCGAACAACGTATGCTCGACCGATAGCAATGCCCTCCGAGGCACGAATGTGTGTTGCAAATCGTCTCATAACTATTCTCTGTTTTTGCCCACGCTAATCGCGGATTGACGCCAGGAACGCAACCACACGTTGCAGGTTGCCCTGCTCGTCGCCACCCTCGGCCGTCACCTCAATCTCCGTACCCGACTTCAAACCGAGCGACAGAAGTGCCAGCATCGACGACGCGTCGATACTCTTCACCTCGGTTGCCAAGCGAATCTTGCCGTCGAGCGACTTGACCAATCGCACCAACTCCCCTGCCGGACGTGCATGCATACCGTGCGGAGCTGTGAGCGTAACTTTCTGACTTGTCATATCTTGTCTCTGTTTTATTCTTCTCCTTTATTCGCCTCCGAGAATCTGTAAAATATACCCCGGATCGGTGGTGGTTTTCAGGCGATTGAGCACTCGCTCGTCCTCCAACGCCTCGCTAACACGCGCAAGCAATTCGAGGTGTTCGTCGCCGATACCCGCAATGCCGATTACCAACTGTGCACGCTCCTCGCCAAATGCCACACCATCAGGGAACTGCACCACACTGATACCCGTATGCAACACCTCGCTCTTCGCCTTTGCCGTACCGTGCGGAATGGCAATACCCATACCGAGGTAGGTTGTGGTGATGGTTTCGCGCTCGGCCATAGCATCGACATACTCCATATTCACATAGCCGCCCTTGACAAGCAGGTCGCCCGCCATGCGGATTGCCTCCCACTTATCCGCCGCTTGCTCACCGACACGAATCGACTCCATACGCAGAATCGGGAAGTCGCCCGACGCTCGTTGCACGGCTATCATCGCCTCGGCGGATGGTTGTGTTGTGGCACGCTTGCCCGAAGCAAACTCCTCGTAGAGCGCATCCAGCGCAGGGTCTTCGAGGAAATTGACCAACTCGACAACCCTCGCCTGCGGAGCAGAACCGCGTGCACGACCCGCCAACTGCTGTTGGCACACCACGATATCGGCCGTCGGCGGAACGGAACTAACCGAAGCGTAACCGACCTCAACATCCTCTATGCCGAGCGATTGTAGTCGCTGACGGAAACGTGTCGCTCCCAGCGCACTCGAACCCATACCCGCATCGCATGCAAAGACTACATGGCGAACATCGGCAATACTACGTGGCGTGACGGCCGAAGGTGCAGAGGTTGGCAAATTCTGCGCTGCATCACGCTTATATTTAGGCAAGAACGGATTATCGGGGAGCTTATCGTCACTCTTCGACGAGCGACGAATGATGAGGGCTGACGTAAGGAACGTAACCGTCGCGGCTATGAGCACAGCCGCCACCAACAGCAACGTCTTACCCTTCGGCGCCATCAGTATAACCGAAATTATACTGCCGGGCGAAATCGGGCCCACCAAACCCGCGTGAACAAGCGTCAGGAAGAGGATGCTCGACGACGCACCGAGAATCATCGGCACGATAAGCAACGGACGCGAGAGCACGTACGGATAGTATATCTCGTGAATACCACCGATAAATTGGATGAGTATCGCACCCGGAGCCGAACTGCGCGCCGTACCGCGACCAAAGACCCAATATGCCATCAGCATACCGAAGCCCGGACCCGGATTCGATTCGAGGAAGAAGATTATCGACTCGCCAAACTCCTTCACCTGCACCGTTCCGAGCGGAGTAAGGATACCGTGATTGATGGCGTTGTTGAGGAACATAACCTTTGCCGGCTCGATAAGAATCGAGACACACGGCAGCAGATTGGCATCTTTCAGCGCAACAATACCCTCGCCAAAGAGCGTCGTCAGCGCCGAGACAGCCTTGCCGATGGTCAGGAAGCCGACGATGGCGAGCAACATACCGATAATACCTATCGAGAAGTTGTTCACCAACATCTCGAAACCGGCACGGATGCGACCCTCGACCGCGCGGTCGAAACGCTTGATAATCCAACCCGCGAGCGGACCCATAATCATCGCACCGATAAACATCGGCACATCACTGCCGACAATGACGCCCGCCGTAGCCACCGCAGCCGTCACACCACCACGCACACCGGCGACGTTATGACCCGCCGTATAGCCGATAAGCAACGGTAACAGATAGGTAAGCAACGGTGCGACCAGCGCGCCGAGTCGCTCGTTCGGACACCATCCCGTCGGGATGAAGAGTGCCGTAAGCAGACCCCACGCAATAAATGCACCGATATTCGGCATGACCATCGCGCTGAGCGAACGGCCGAAATTCTGAATTTTATCCCTCAACTCCATATTTTTCGTTGTTCTGTTTCGTATTAGGTTTACTCTCGCAACTGCCATACCACAGGGGCGTGGCAGATACGCGTGGCGCAAAGCACTAATTCTTCATGTTCTTCAAGCGCGAGAGCATACGCGACGGATAGTTGGTCGTGATGGCCTTAATGTCGCTACGCTTTGCGTAGTAGTCCACCGTAGTCACGTCGTCAATCGTATAGACGCTCAGCGCGATGCCGCGGTCAGTGAAGCTCTCCACCGTATGAATCGCATCGCTCGTATCCGAGATGCCGTCCTTGATATATTTGACATCGAGGTTTGCCCACTTGACACCCTTATTTGCGTAGGTGGCGGCGTACTTGTTGGCCATCCACGCAAACGGAACACCGATGGCATCGGCCGCCGCCTTCGAGGCCGCGAGCGGTGGCTCGTAACCAGTATGGATGAACTCAACCCACTTCTCGGCACCCATCTCGTGGATGATTTCACACGAGCGCTGCGTCGCCTTCACAACGTAGTCGTGGCCCGGCTGCGACGAGGAGACGTAGCAATTCTTCACATCTAACCACAATTTGGTACACGAGCCCTCCTTCATCGTCTCCGTCAGATACTCTTCGAGCGTCGGCAGAGTCTCTCCATTCGAGAGGCGGCCCGAACTCTGCAACTCGGCGAGCGTATGCTCCCACGGATGCAAACCGTTGATTTTAATGCTGCCGTCGGCGTGTGCCACGATGACACGGTTGTCCTTCGTCCAATAGATGTCGGCCTCCGAGGCGTAGCAACCCAAACGCTGTGCGTATCGCAACGAGGCGATAGAGTTATCCGGCGTCGCTGCGCCTGCCTCCTTCGAGCCGCCACGGTGAGCCACGATATTGTTGTCCGCAGCAACCGGCTCGGCAGGCGGAATCATGAACGAAAGCTCCTTATAACCCTGCGACCAACCTTTCGCATCGCCCCACAGAGTCACCATCAGGTAATACTTCTTGCCCTTTTCGAGCACGAGTGTCGAGCAGTCGATTGCAACCGCACCCGTTGCACTCTTTGCACCATAGTATTCGCGTGCCGTAGCCGACCCGACAAACCACTGCATATAAGACGGCTTATTCTCCAACAGGTGCGACAATGCCGCATAGCGCTCCTCGTCGAGCACCATATAGTGAAGCGTTTGCACACCTGCATCGGGGTTGATGACCAATTTGCCGGTTCCATTCGAACGTACCGAAGCCGTAAGCGTAGCCGACGCACTCAGTGCCGAAGGGGCTCCCGTCACGATCTTCTCCTTATGAAAATATCCCGACGTAGTACCTATCGTAAACGCCGGCGTATAGTGGCCTGCGCCCCACTCCGCGTGCTGACCCTCGGCAAACTCGCCCACGAGTACCCACATCGGCTGACCCGGCAGAATATCCGCGCCGTCGCACGTCGTAACATCAATCCACGTGCTGCGCTCCACGACATTCTTCGCTACGCGCTCATCCGCATTGAGCATCTCCACCACGCCCGTATCGCCACCATTCAACGCATAGCGAACAATATCCGTCACGGCCCACTTCACGACATTCCCCTCGGCTACCGACGAAGGCGCACCGACGTATGCCGAAAAGCCGTTGATGGCCTTTTCAATCAGCGCAAAACCATCGACCGTCGCAGTCGAAAAGAGCTCGGTCTGCACAGCCGTCGTCGTATTGTCTGCCGCGATGCCGACAAACGAGAAGGCGTAGTCCGTGCCCGGCATAAGTTTATCGACAGCAAACGAGATGGAGCCCGAAGAAGCAACCCTGCTCACCAAACCATCCGCGAGAATCTCTTCGGCGGTCGGTCTCACGTAGTCCGCCGTGCGTGGCTCGACAATGTAGCCAAAACGCTCCAAACCGGTCGATGTGAGGCGGATATTTACCTTCGTCGTTGCGGGCGAGATACTCTGCAACATAATCGAAAATGTGTCATCGTCTGCGCCCGACACTCTGTCGCCGCCCTCGCACGCCGCAGCAAAAAGCACAACCGACGAGAGCAGATAAAGAATATATTTCTTCATAATGATGTATGTGTATTTTTATAGTTTTTTTTGCCAAAAAGAGTTTAACGACAGTCGCCATAATCGCGATGCGTTAAACTCTCTCTGTTATGTTTTCAACGACGCGTATCCCGCACACCTACTTCTGCTGCGAGGTGTTGCGCTTGATATCCTTGATACGGAGCTGTGTCGTAGTTGTGCCGCGATAGTGGTTCTCGACAATCTGATAGCAAATATCTATCGGATGACCGGTACGCACCCAATCGTAGTGGGTCGGCTGCTGGAAGGCGATGGTCTGAATCGTCGTATTCGGCTTCTGCGTCTGCATCAAATCCATACGCAGATGCTCCGCCTCGACACCCACCAACTTCGCATCGCCGTTGTTGATTACGCCACACGTCGCAAAGACCGGAGCGTTATTGCCCGGACCGAACGGCTGGAAGCGGTTCAACTCCCTATGGAACGACGGCGTAATGTCCGAGAAGAGCAACATCGAGTCGATTTCGACCTGCGGAACAAGTATCTGCGGGTCAATATTCTCCTCAACGTAGGCGTTGAAGCGACGTGCAAACTCCTCGACTCTCTCCGGACGCATCGTAAGACCTGCGGCGTACATATGACCACCGAAGTTTTCGAGCAAATCCGAGCACGACTCGACCGCCTGATAGAGGTCGAAGCCCGGAATCGAACGCGCCGAGCCGGTCACAAAACCGTTGCTCTGCGTCAGTACCACCGTCGGACGGTAGTAGGTCTCGATAAGGCGCGAGGCAACAATACCCACGATGCCCTTCATCCACTTCGGATTGTATATAACTGTACTCTTACGGAGTTTCAACTCCGGATGTGCCTCGATATAGTCGTGTGCCTCCTGCGTCACCGAGCGGTCGATGCTCTTGCGGTCCTGATTGAACGAGTCGATTACGTCGCCGAACTCGCGTGCTGCGTCCGTATTACCCTCGACAAGCAGTTTAACCGCCGCATAGCCACCCGACGGAACGGCATTTTCGTCGTTCTCATCCATACGCATACGACCTGCGGCATTGATGCGCGGACCAATCTTGAAGACAATGTCGTCGATGGTGATGGTCTGACGGTCGAGACCGCAGATATTGATAATCGACGAAAGACCATGGCTCGGTGTCGAGTTAAGAATTTTCAAGCCGTAGTAGGCGAGAATACGATTCTCGTCAACAAGCGGCACGATATCCGATGCGATGCTCACTACGAGCAGGTCGAGCAACGGCTCAATCTCCGAGAACGGAATGTTGTGTTTCTGGGCATAGCCCTGCACGAGTTTGAAACCCACACCACAGCCCGACAATTCGTCGAACGGGTAGGTGCAATCCGTACGTTTCGGATCGAGGACGGCTACGGCATGAGGAATCTCCTCGGCCGGAAGATGATGGTCGCAGATGATAAAATCTACCCCCTTTTCCTTTGCATAGTCCACTTTTTCGACGGCCTTAATACCACAATCGAGTGCAATAACCAACGTCACACCCTTCTTGGCGGCGATGTCTATGCCCTTACGCGAAATACCGTAGCCTTCGGTATAACGGTCCGGAATGTAGAACATCAGGTTCGTGTGGCCGATTTGGCGCAGAAACTTATAGACCAATGCCACGGCTGTTGTGCCATCGACATCATAATCGCCGTAAACCATAATCTTCTCGTTACGGGCGAGGGCCTGCTCCACACGCTCGACTGCGCGCTCCATATCCTTCATCAGGAATGGATCGTGCAAGTCCTGCAACTGCGGATTGAAAAATTTCTTTACCTTTTCTACTGTGTCTATGCCTCTTTGTACCAATAGGTTAGCCAAGACCGGAGCAATCTTTGCGGCAGATGCTATGCGCGCCACCACCTGCGGATCGCCCTGGGCTTTGACCTCCCAGCGTTTCTCTATAGGCATACTCTCTGTTTTTTATATATTTTTTTATATTTTTTCTCATCTTCACTTTCGAGGGCCTTTTTCGCCTCCCTCACTATATATAATATATTATTTAATAGGCGACCTCTACACCGAGACCCTTTGCAAGATTTTCGACCAGCAGTCGTTTCACCTGCTCGATATCGACACTCTTGCCCGTCTCGCGCTCGATGCTCGTCACCCCCTTATCGACAAATCCGCACGGGTTTATCATCGTAAACCAATTCAGATCGGTGGCCACATTGAGAGCCAAGCCGTGCATCGTCACAAAGTGGGATGCCTTGACGCCGATGGCGCAAATCTTTCGCCAACGCGACGGAGCGCCCGATGCATCGCGGTCGCAAATCCATACACCCGTTGCACCCTCCAAGCGTTCGGCACGAATGCCATACGTGGCAACGGTATCAATAACGGCACTTTCGAGCAGCTCGATATAACGACGCAGCCCGATGCCTATTGAATCGAGATTAAGAATGGGGTAAAGGACGATTTGTCCGGGGCCGTGGAAGGTGATGTCGCCTCCACGATCGATATGGAAAAACTCTGCGCCAAGACGCTTCAAATGCTCCTCGCTGATGAGCATATTGCTCGACTTGCCGCTCTTTCCGAGTGTATAGACAGGTGTATGCTCGACAACAAGCAGACAACCAGCGTCGTCGGACGTCTGCCGCGTAGCATGATGCCGCAAACGCTCGTCGAAGAGGTTGCGCTGGATATCCCAGCACTCCTTGTAGGACATAGTGCCCAAGTCCTTGTACCCGACCTTCATATTCTCGTGGAGCGGAATTGCCGCTCGCTGAAAAATTTCTTGGCAAAGACCCCAACTTTCGGCAGGGGAAGCCACAACATCGGGGGACTATCGGCTCACACAGGCGGCTGCCTCGTCAGCGAGGTAGGACGATCGTACAAGCGGTGCGCTGGCACAAAAGTCGAAACCCATGGAGAGGGCTTTCAGACGGTACTCTTCGAATTTTTCGGGGGTAACATATTCCGCAACCGGAAAGTGCTCCGCCGTCGGTCGAAGATACTGTCCGATGGTAACGATACGCACACCCGCCTCTCGCAGGTCGGCAAGCGTTCGCTCCACCTCTTCGTCGCTTTCGCCGAGTCCGACCATCAAACCACTCTTTACAGTCACTCCCTGCTCGGCAAGGTAGCGCAGCGTGGCGAGCGATGTCGCGTAGGTTGCGCGCGTGCGAACAACGGGAGTCAGACGGCTGACGGTCTCGATGTTGTGCCCGATAATATCGGGCTTGGATGCTATCACCGTGTCCAAAAACGCGGGCTCGGCATCCAAATCGGAAATAAGGAGCTCAATTGTTGCGTCAGGATTCTTCGACCTGATCGCTTCTACGGTAGCAGCCCAATGAGCCGCTCCGCGGTCAGGCAAATCATCTCGTGTAACAGATGTTACGACAACGTGCCGAAGTCCCATAAGTGAAACGCTCTCGGCGACCTTTTTCGGTTCGTCAGCGTCCGGCGGTAACGGATGTCCGGTGAGGGTGGCACAGAAACGACAATTTCGTGTACAGATATCACCCAAAATCATAAACGTCGCCGTGCGTCTGCTCCAACACTCGGCTTTGTTCGGACATCGTCCGCTGCTGCAAATTGTATGTAACGCGTGCCGCGTGACAATACGCTCAACCTCCGCAAAAGCTTCACCTTTGTGGAGCCGTATTTTCAACCAATCCGGCTTACGTACCCGAGATACGTCGTCATACAACTTCGGCATTTTAAGTTCATTATTTTCCCAATTGATGCAAAGATATGAAAAAATCCAAAAAACAAGAAAAAAGTTTGAATTTTTTTACTATTTTATTGTTTTTTAGTCATTTTTTTGTATATTGGGGTGCGCGAGAGATAAAATTAGCCACTCGACGCTCGTAGATTTATGCGCTTTTTAACAATTACCACTCTATTGATGCTGCTTTGGCAAACCTCTTACGGGCAACAATTTGTGCCGAAAGAGGAGTGTGGACTGAAATATCAACTCTTGGACAACACTTCGGGCGAGCCGTTCCATCCGCTCATCGTCTATCTGCACGGACGAAGCGGTTGCGGCGACGATAACACAACGCAGATGCAACAGCCGGCCGTGCGCAAAATTGCCGACTACATCACACAGGAGGGCGTGAAGGCGACGCTGCTCGTACCGCAATGTCCTTCGGAGTTCGAGTGGGCGCAGGGCAGAGAACTCCCCGGTTGCTACGAGCGTGTCATCGCCCTCGTCAAGCGTTATGTCGCCGAACGGGGCGTCGAGCCATCGCGCATATATCTCTACGGAATCTCGATGGGTGCTGTCGGCGTATGGCGCATATTGGCGGACGAGCCTACGCTCTTTGCCGGTGCAATTATTGGCTCGGGATTGGCTCGCGGAGTTGAGCCGAGCAACTACATAAATACTCCGCTCTCGGTGACGGTCGGCAGCGAGGAACGCTCTTGCGAACGGCTCTACGACTTTACGAACGAGATAAAACGCGCGGGAGGCACCATAGATTTTACGGTGTTCGACGGCTATCGGCACGGCGAGGCGTGCGAAGCTGCATTCTCGGCACGGCGGTTAAAGTGGCTCTTCGAGCAACGACGAGCAAAGTAAGCGGAACAAAAAACAGAAGTGGCTGTCACAACTCGGCATGTCGGACAGCCACTTTTTTGTTTCGAGAGCCGAGCAAACAGCCCCGCAACCTACTCCTGATAGAGTGCGACGCAGTAGCGACGGAAATCCTCCCACTTGTAGAACGGGAAGCAGTCGGTCGCCAGCGGAATACGCACCTCGCGCTCGCTGTGCATCATCTTTACAAGCACATCTCCCTGCTTGTTGCGGAAGAACACAAGCTGTACGTTTACCGACATCGAGGTCACGCGGCTGTCGCACCACACCTCCGGCAGACGCTCAATCTCCGCAAACGATATACGGCCATCGCAACCCTCGACGTGCATAAGCGCAAGCAGCGGAATGATATACGCATCGTGGCCGAAACGCAACGTAGCCGCCTCGTTCGGAGTCTCGCCAGCGATTACCTTGTCGGCACGCTCGATGATGTCGCGCAGGAGCGGCTTACCGTCAGCGTTACGCACGTCGCCATAGTCGGCAGACGGGCCATAGGTAAGGTAGCGGCGGATGTTGAAGAACGACCACATCTGATAGCGCTCCTCCTCGGTGAACAGGTCGTGCAACGACATACCGTCGAGCGTCTCGCAGTTCTGAATAATCATCGCCAGGTCGTGCATATTACCCATGAAGGCATAGGTTGTCGGTGCGTCGTACACCTTGCAGATGAGCTCCTTGGCGTATTCGTAATCGGTGAATAGGCGGCAAATGAACGCGCGGTCATCGGTATGCTCGCGCTGATAATTCTTCGCAATGGCGCGTGCCGTCTTATAGTGCTGATTCATACCCTCGTCCGGCTTGGTGAAGTGGAAGTCGTGCGCGCTTGCCCAGCGCGACACTTCGAGCCATGGACAGAGGCGGATAAGTTGCTCGGTAAAGGCCGCCATACTCATCACACAGCGTACCGATTGGGTCGAGAAGCAACTCACATGTTTGCCACCATTGCCTGCAAAGACCTGCGGATAGTACTTCACCATACGCTCGGCGATGCCCATGTGTTCCAATTCGCCACGACGTGTAAGGTCACCGTTACGCAGATAGCCATCCTTCGAGATGATACGCACGCGACGCAAAGCATCCTCACCAAGCGGAGTCAGACGACCATCCTTTGCAGCCTGTTCGAAGAGTTCGATTGGCTGCGAATACTTCTCGGCTGCGGTCTGATAGCGCGAGCCGTGACGACCGTAGTGCGAGATATAGAACGGCTTATAGCCACGCGGTGCGGGCGTCGGCGTCTGCTCGGTTACGGTATATGCAGTATAAATACCTGCTGCCAAATCCGGATTTTTAGCGATATCCTCGCGCATGGTCTGCGCCGAGGTGGTAAGTGCGGCACACAACACCGCAAACAAAATAGAAAGTTTTTTCATATCGGGTTAGGTTGTTTTTTTAAGAAGTTTAGGGATGGTGACTTTTAGTTTGCCTGCTCCTTTTCCCAGAGATTGATGCGTCGCAGGCGCGGATTTCGGCGGTCGAGCATCAGCTCTTCGAGCACCAACAGCACAAATGCCGCAACTACCCACCACAAATACTGCTCGTCGTACTCATCAAAGCGTTGCGAGGTGAGTTCGCCCTGCTCGGTCTTTTCAATCTCGGCAACAATCTCCTCCAAGCCGAACGCCGCATTCGAGGCACGGATATAAGCACCATCGGCAGCACCGGTTATCTCGGTCAGCATCTGCTCGTTAAGACGGCTCACAACCATCTCGTCACGCTCGTCTTTGATAAACTCACCACCGATGCGAATCGGCGCACCCTCAGGCGTACCGATACCGATTGCAAAGATGCGGATACCCTGCTCCGCCGCACGTTTCGCAGCATCGACGGCCGCCGCATCGTGTGCCTCACCATCGGTGATAAGCACCATCACACGGCCCGCATCGCCATCCTGTGAGAACGATAGTGCGGCAAGCGAAATAGCCTGTCCCAGCTCCGTACCCTGCACCGACACAAGGTCGGGCGAGAGTCGTTTTGCGAAACTGCGAGCCATACGATAGTCGGTCGTAATGGGCAGCTGCACCTTCGCCTCGCCGGCAAACACCACCAGACCCACGCGGTCCTGTTTGAGCGACGAGAAGAGTTTATCTATGGCATATCGTGTACGCTCCAAGCGGTTTGGCGAGAAATCCTCGGCGAGCATCGAGTTCGAAACATCGACCACGAGCATCATCTCGACACCTTCGCTGCGCTCCTCGCGCAACTTCGAGCCAAACTGCGGACGCGCAGCCGCAACCACGAGCAGCGCAAATGCCAACACAAAGAGTGTCGATTTGATAGCCAAACGCGCACGCGACACATCAGGCATCAGCGCCGCGAGCAGCTCCGGATTACCAAAACGGCGCAACGAACGTCGGCGCATACGTCCTATAACGAAGAGCGTCGCCACCATTACGGGAATGAGCAGTAGGGCCCACAAAATATGGGGATGTGCAAATCGGAACATTACGGTATGCGTTTCAGGATTATACGTTTGATGAAAAATTCGAGCAACAACGCCGCCAACGCACCCAGCACGTAGGCAACAAACTGCTCGTGGGCAATGGTAAACTCCTCGACCTCGATACGTGTCTTTTCGAGCGTATTAATCTGCTCATAGACCGCAGCGAGAGCCTGTTTGTCGGTAGCGCGGAAGTACTCGCCACCCGTCTCGGAGGCAATCTTACGCAACATCTGCTCGTCAATTTCCACCTTCATATTAACCGTTTGGACGACGTTGCCCTCGTCATCCATCACCGGATAAGGTGCCTCGCCATGCGTACCGACACCGATGGTATAGACCTTGATGCCCATATCCTTGGCTATCTGCGCGGCGGTGAGCGGAGCAATCTCTCCACGATTGTTCACACCATCCGTAAGCAGTATGACCACCTTGCTCTTCGAATCACTCTCGCGCAGACGGTTGAGTGCCGTAGCCAGACCGTTGCCGATGGCCGTACCATCCTCAATCACGCCACTGCGAACGCGACCGAGCAGTGTCTGCAAGGTCGGTTGGTCGGTCGTGAGCGGACTCTGCGTAAATGCCTCGCCGGCAAATACCACCAGACCGATACGGTCGCCATAACGGTCGGCAACGAACGCCGCAGCAACCTCTTTGGCTGCCGATATACGGTCGGGACGGAAGTCGCGCGCGAGCATCGAACCCGAGATGTCGATTGCCAACACAATGTCGATACCCTCGGCATTGGTCTTGGTGCGGTGCTCAACCTGCTGTGGACGCGCCATAGCCACGATAAGCAACGCGAGAGCCACTACACGCAGCACAAACGGCACATGGCGCAGGTAGTAGCGCACGGTTTTGGGAGCCTTACGCAGCCCCTCAACCGACGATATGCGTATCGATGCTCCACCCTGTCGGCTACGCCATATATAGTATGCCACAAGTGGCACGAGCAAGGCGAGCAACCACAATATTTTGGGATTTGCAAACTCCATAATTATTTAGAGGTATATTCTATACTATCGAAAACTCCATTACCAATTTTTGCGACCGCGAATCAGTATGCCCTTCTTCTCCTTCAACTTCTCCTGCGTCTTATCCTCCTGCTGTTGAATGGCATCGAGCATCGCCTGCTGCTCCTGTGGCGAAATTCCGCTCGGGGTCTGTTGCGGCTCACCTTGCTCGTCGCCCTGCTGCGGCTCGGACCCACCGTCCTGCTGTGGTTGCTGCTCGGATGGCTGTTGCTTATCGTCGCCACCCTGCTGCTCCTGCTGTTGTCCCTCCTGCTGTTGGTCCTGATTTTGCTGCTCCTGATTTTGCTGATTTTGGTCGTTCTGATTCTGTTGATTCTGTTGGTTTTGTTGGTTTTCTTGCTCCTGAATCAACTTTTTCGTATAGGCGTAGTTATACTTCGCCTCCTGATCGTCGGGATTGAGGCGCATTGCTTGACGATAACTCTCCAACGCCTCTTGTAACTTCTTCTGCACGAACTGCGTATTGCCGAGATTATACACCGCATCAGCACGTTCGGCATCGGTGCGCGTCGTATCGGAGACAATCTTCGAAAGCGTCTGCTCCGCCTTCTCGTAACGCTCGGCACGGAAAAGCGACGAGCCGAGGTTATAGGTCGCCTCGAACGACGTCGGATCGGCTGCGAGAGCCTTCGTGTATGATTCGATACTCTTCTCGTAGTGTTCGCGGTTGTACTGACGATTGCCCTTACGCACCAAACCACGTTCCGGCATACGTTGTGCCGAGACACGCGCCACACCCGCGAGAGCCAACATCACACACAGCAAAAATATGTAACTTCTTCTCATACGTGCGCTATTTCTCGTTTAGTGTGGGTATATCATCTTCACCGGCATCCTCCGCCGACGGCTCGACCGGCTTGGTCTCCTCGACAAAGTAGTACGCCTTATGGTATGCCGCCTCGTTCTCCTCCGCCTCCGGCATCGCCTTGGCAAACTTCACAAGGTCGGCATCGCGCAACACCGCCACCAAGTCCATCGCGCTCTTCTGTGGCAACTCCACGTCGCGCATCGCATCGATAATCTCGTCGGTCGTCATCTCCATCGCACCCACACCGAACGCACCAGCAAGATACGTGCGAAGGATATCGCTCAACGCCGAGTAGTACTGTTTGTGGCGGTTATTCTGCCACAACTTCTGGTCGTGCAACTGCTCCAAAGCCGTGATAGCCACGATGTGTGGTGGTAGTGGCGGAGCCGGTCGCCAGAGGTCGCTGATGTGTTTGCCTCGCTTGGCGAGATACTTCACAAGCGCGAAGACGAGCAATGCCAAAACGGCTGCACCGAACAGAGCCCACGACAGGTAGCCCGACACCTCGCCAAAACGGAACGGAAGGCTCTTTTGCGGCTTCATATCGAAGATGGCGTGCGACGTCGAGTCGATTTGGAAGGTGGCAACCTTCACGCTCAACTCCTCCGACGCATAGAGCGTATCGACAATATTCTTGTCGGCATAGAGAACCTGCGGACGACCGAGCGAATAGATACCCTCGTCGAAGGCCGCCATCTCGTATCGCTTACGCAGATGCAGGCGACGCCCCGTAACCGAAACCGTATCGACCGGCGCATCGACGATACACTCCATCGACATCGGCTTCTGCTCTCCATCCTCACTCTTTGGCGGAGTGAAGGTCGGAAAGGCGATGCTCTGCACCAAATCCTTCTCGACCTCTATCGTAATCGTAAAGCGGTCGCCAATCATCACACTATCCGGCTCGACCGTAGCCCTAACCGTCGGACGCACGCTCTGCGCCGAGACATTCTGCCCCGAAAGCAGCAGCACGACAACGAGCAACGACACGCTCTTTACGATATATTTCACATTAATATTCATCATTTTTCATCACAAAAGTTATGGAGCAACGCTTCCCGCCAACCCTCCTAACGCTATCGTTGTTTGAAGAGTTTGATGAGCTCCGCCACATAGTCGCCATCCGTCGGCGTTGCCACCGAGTCGATGCGGTTGTGTTTGAGCAACTGCTCAACCGCCGCCACGCGTGCCGCACTCTCGGCAGCGTAGTGTTCGCGGACGGCCGACGACGAAGTATCGACCCACACCAGACGCTCGGTCTCGGCATCGCGCAACTCGACAATACCCACATCGGGCATCTGCTCCTCGCGCGGATCATAGACGCGAACACCAATAAGATCGTGGCGCGACGCGGCGATTTTCAGCGCATCGTCGAGCGCCGCAGCATCGCGACGCGGATTCATAAAGTCCGAAATGAGGAATGCCGTACAACGCTTCTTATTGACGTTCGTCAGATAGCGAACCGCCTCCGACAAGGCCGTACCGTTCGACTCGGGACGAAACTCGATGAGCGAACGGATAATCATCAGAATATGGCTGCGGCCCTTTTTCGGCGGGATAAACTTCTCGACCCTATCCGAAAAGAATATACACCCCACCTTATCGCCCGTCTGTGCTGCCGAAAATGCCAATACGGCGGCAATCTCCGTAATGACCGCCTGCTTGGTACGCTCCGTAGTACCGAACGTACGCGAACCGCTGACATCCACGACAAGCATCATCGTCAATTCGCGTTCCTCCTCATAGACCTTGATATGCGGGCGTTGCGAACGTGCCGTCACATTCCAATCGATGTCGCGCACATCGTCACCAATACGATACTCACGCACCTCGGCAAACGACATACCGCGCCCCTTGAATGCCGTATGATACTTTCCTGCGAAAATCTCATTCGACAGCCCTCGGGTCTTGATTTCGATTTTGCGAACCCGTTTCAGAATATCGTTTTCGCTCTGCGACATTACGGTACAATGACGTTGTTAAGAATCTCGGTGATAATCTCCTCGCTCGAAATATTCTCCGCCTCTGCTTCGTAGGTGAGACCGATACGGTGGCGCAACACGTCGTGACATACGGCACGAACATCCTCCGGAATCACATAACCTCTACGACGGATAAACGCATAGGCACGAGCCGCCTTTGCCAACGAAATACTTGCACGTGGCGAGCCGCCATAGGCGATGAGCGACTGCAACTTTTGCAGGTTGTACTCCGCCGGCTCACGTGTTGCAAAGATGATATCGACGATATACTTCTCGATTTTCTCGTCCATATATACCTCCTCAACCACGCGACGCGCCTTGACGATATCCTCCGGCGTGATGACCTTGCTCGGCTGCGGCATACCCGCACCGGAGAGGTTCATACGTACGATTTCGCGCTCCTCCGACTTCTTCGGATAGGATATTTTCGCCTTCAACATAAAGCGGTCCACCTGCGCCTCCGGCAGCGGATAGGTACCCTCCTGCTCCAACGGGTTTTGCGTTGCAAGCACGAGGAACGGCTCCGGCAGACGATAGGTCTTGTCGCCAATTGTCACCTGACGCTCCTGCATCGCTTCGAGCAGCGCCGACTGCACCTTTGCCGGCGAACGGTTAATCTCGTCGGCGAGCACGAAGTTGGCGAAAATCGGGCCCTTCTTCACCGTGAAATCCTCATTGCGCTGCGAATATATCAGCGTACCGACGATATCGGCCGGCAACAAGTCGGGCGTAAACTGAATACGCGCAAAATCGGCATCCACCGCCTTTGCCAACGTCGTGATGGCAAGCGTCTTTGCCAAACCCGGAACACCCTCCAACAGAATGTGGCCGTTCGAGAGCAGACCGATAAGCAGCGTATCGACCAGATGCGACTGGCCGACGATGACCTTGCTCATCTCGGCACGCAACGTATCGACAAACAACGATTCGCGCTCGATACGCTCGTTGAGTTCCTTGATGTTGATTACCTCACTCATGTACTTCTTTGTTTTATCTTTTATTACACTTTTGTTCACAAGCACCAATTAAACGCAAGCAACACTGCCTTTATTGTACGGGCAATGTTGCAAATCGCGCTTTTGTCGGGGCGGTTACTCCTCTTTTGCTGTCAGTTCGACATAGCAGTGGCGGCATATCGGCTCGTAGGTATCCTTTTCGCCGAGCATCACCAACGCGTCATTCTTTGCCAGACGGTGCGAATGGTGTGCCAAATTGCCACAACGAACACAGATGGCGTGCACCTTATCGACATACTCCGCCGTGGCCATCAGCGCAGGCATCGGACCGAACGGCTTGCCGAGGTAGTCCATATCCAGACCCGCTACAATCACGCGCACTCCTCGGTCGGCGAGTTGGCGGCAGACATCGACGATACCCTCGTCAAAGAACTGTGCCTCGTCGATTCCCACAACATCGACCTCCGACGAGAGCAACAAAATCGTCTGCGACGACTCGACCGGCGTCGAACGTATCGTATTCGAGTTGTGCGACACCACATCCTCGTCCGAATAACGGACATCGATGCTCGGTTTGAAAATCTCTACCCTCTGACGTGCAAACTCCGCACGACGCATACGGCGAATGAGCTCCTCCGTCTTGCCCGAAAACATCGAGCCACAGATAACCTCTATCCAACCCTTCTGACTTGCGTTCTCTAAAAACATTTTTTTCTGTTCTATTTTTTTGATAATTATTCTCGTTGCCCCCTCAACACTCTCTCTTGAGAGTGAGGGTGCTAATTTAGCGAATTATTTGCTAACCGCCAAATTGGTGAGCCAACTCTTGTAGGGACACCGCGCCAAAAACGAATTGTGGTAGTATCGCACACCTGTCACCTCTTTCCATATCCACGCCGGCATAGCGGGACGCTCGGCAACGGAGCGCAACTCGACTTCGGCAACAACCAAACCCGCATTATCGCCCTCGAAGACATCAACCTCCCACGTATGCTCGCCACAAAGCACTTCGTAACGCACCTTCTCCACCACACCACGACAACGGCGCAACAGCAGCTCGGCGCAACGCTTCGGAATCTCGCGCTCCCACTCGAAACGGCTCAAACCGCCATCGTGACTCTTACCCTTGATAGTCAGGTAGGCTTTCTCACCGCGAATACGCACGCGAGCCGTCACTCGCCGCGAGCATAGATAGCCCTGTGCGATATGCGTCGCACGAAACGCCTCCTCACGAAACGAGTCGTCGCAGACCAAAAACTTTCGTTCAATCTCTCTCATTATCTCGATGCCGTTTCGGTTGCATCGCAAGCGATGACACCAATCGTATCCAAAGCCCAGATACCCTTCACGCGCAATACCTGCTCGATAACGTCGCGCACGGCACCTGCACCGCCGTTGTACTCAGAGACATAGACCGCCGCTTCGAGCACCTCGGCACACGCATCGGCCGGAGCAACCGGAATACCCACGCGACGCATACACTCCAAGTCGGGAATATCGTCGCCCATATATATTGCCTTTTGCAAATCGACCCCCGCACGTGAAGCAAAGTCGTTCAACGCGGCAATCTTATCCATACACCCCAGATAGGCGTACTTGATGCCGAGTCGCTGCATACGCGATTCGAGATTGCGACCAAAACCGCCCGAGATGACACACACATTGCAGCCGTGCTTGACGGCGTAGGCCAACGCATAGCCATCCTTCGCATAGTAGCAGCGCAGGAAGTCACCGTTCTCGATAGGGATAATTTTGCCGTCGGTCATCACACCATCCACATCAAAGATGAGTGCCTCGACGTCGGCGATTATCTCTTTGAAATTTTTTCCTGTTTTGTTCTCCATATATTTTCGCTTATCTTGTCATAAATCTCACGCAAGAGCGCATCCTCGCCAATGAGCGCACGATGACGCTCCATTGTCCCGATGTCGCCCCTCGCCGCAGGGCCTGTCTGCACATCGGCCGGCGAGCCACTTGCGAGTGCCTTTGCAGCGGTCTCCGCCACCACCGGAGCAACCACATCGAACGGCAACCCCACCTCCGAGAGCACTTTTGCCGCACAGGCATACATACTATTGACGAAGTTCGAGCCAAAAACGCCGCACAGATGGATATGCTTTCGCACCTCGGCCGACGCCTCGCACACATTCTCGGAGAGCGTTGCGGCAAACTCCTTTGCGCGGGCGAGCGTCTGCTCGTCCTCCGCCTCGACAAACATATACACACGTCGAAAATCGACTCTGCGACCCGACGAGAAAGTCTGGAACGGATATATCACGGCTCGTGACACCCCTTCGGGCAACATTTCGAGCGTACCGCATCCTGCCGTATGGGCGACAATCGCATCCTTCGGGAATGGCAACGCGGCAGCCACCTCCGCAATGGCTCTGTCGCTCACCGAGATAAGGTAGAGGTCGGCCTCTGCAAGCCCCGCCGCCTCGCCACACCATCGGCTATCACCCAGACGGGCAACCTCGCAACCGCGCACTTCGTTGCGTGCCCACACCTGCTCGGCAGGCATTCCTCCTTCGGCAAGGGCTACGGCAAGGGCCTCCGCCACATTTCCGCTACCAATGATTACTATCTTCATATCCGCAAAATTACACCTTTTTCAACTCTATTGCAAACAATTTTTCGCCCACGCGCGTAAAACACCACTGCGCTGCGCCGCCTTCACGCACTCCGAGTCGCGCCGCAATCTCGGCATTCGAGAGCGGAAAATCACGTCGCAAGATGTCAATTCGCAACCCCTTGAAGCGTTTTTTGAGCCGTTTTGGCTCGAACGGCAACACCTCGCCGATAGCAAACGTACGCCCAAGCACCCCCTCCGGTCGCTCGACCGAAAAGGCAACACCCGAAGACGAAAACAGGTCGGCCACACCCGCAAATGCCGCAATCGTAAGGCGTGCGTGTTGCAGTGACACATCGGGCAACGTAACGTAATTATAGCCATCGAGTGTTGGTGGTGGCAATATCGGGCCACTCTCACCCACACGCGACGCCTCAATCTCGAAACGCCCCACACCGACCGCCTCCGCAGCCCGCACGGGAGTTGCACCGTCGATGTAGATATTCACCTCCTTGCTCTCGCCACCCATAGAGACCGTCTCGACCGAACACTCGCCAAACAGACGCTCCGCTTCCGCCGTATCGAACAGCGGCGAACACTTGATGCAGACACGCTCCGCTACGCGACGTAGCACCGGCATCAACCCCACAACATCGGGCGAACAATCCTCCAAACGCACCAATTTCTCGCCTCGCTCGCCACGTCGGTCGGGGTCGGCAAAGCACCAATCGAAGTGCTCCTCGCAGTGCGCCACATACTCTTCGGCCGAACCACAGACAACCTCGACATTCTCGACTCCGAGCAGACGCATATTGTGACGTGCAACAGCCGCCAACACCTCATCGCGCTCGATGGTAACCACACGTCGAAAACGTCGCGAAAGCGCAACCGCATCCACACCCAACCCACACGTCAGGTCGAGCACCGCATCACCCGCCAGCCGCTTGCGTGCGGCACACTCCTCGCTCGACGACTGCTCGTAGGCGCGTGGTGGCAACACGGCCCTCACGGCGTAGTACGATGGCAGTTTCGATGCTGCACGTTGCAAACGCTTGACCTGCGTGGCAACGGCCGACGCGAAGGGCACTCGACCATCGAGCGCAACGGCAGTAGGCGCACGGTCGATATTTTGGTCGATTGCGCGGCGCACCTCCTCTTTGAGGAGCGTATTCAAATCCTCGGCGGTAAACATCAAGATATGTTTATAATATTCTTACGTGCAAATTTACGAATTTTTATGAAAAACCGATGTGTTATCGCGCCGAAAACCCCACAAAAAGATGGTAATCGCCACATACACGCCATACGCAATCCACATCGTCTGCTCCGATGCGGCATATTCCACGTACGCACCACCTACGTCGGCTGCACGATGTATGATTTCGTTTTGCAGCGCAGCCATCCACTCGGCCACCTGCGCCGTAAGCCCTGCCAACGGCCGTGGCAGAAGGAGCGAGAGGAGCGTGGCAAGCAACAGCAGATTGGCCGAAAGTATCACGAGTGGACCAAGCACCACACCAACGAGCGATACCACACCAAAGGTGTGCGAGACGAGCGGCATCACCCACAGCGAGGCAACCCATCCGATTGCCAACATATTGCACAATGCGCGCGGCAGACGATACGGAATGTGGACCGAGCGCATCAGTGGCACACCCCAAAAGATGATGCCGGCAACCGCTGCAAACGACATCCGGAACGAGAGGTCGAACAGTAAATCGGGATTCACGACAAGCATCACAAATGCCGTCGCACACAACACATTGCCACTCACATATCCGCGCACAGCACTCAAACACAACTGCATCACCGAGAACATCGCCGCCGCACGAACGGCACTCGGCGAGCCACCACACACGAAAACGTACAACCACAGCGCACCAATCACCACCGCCGTTCCGATGGCGTTTCCGTGGCGAAGCAGTGCAAGCGGCCAAACGAGCAGATTTATCAACATGAAGAGAATCCCTACGTGCAGACCCGAAACAGCCAACAGATGCGACGCTCCGGTGCGCGAATATGCAGCGTAGGTTGCAGCCCCAATCTCCGAGCGTTCGCCCACGCCCATCGCAAGCGTAACGGCTCGCGCCTCGCCTTCGGGCATCATCGCACGCAGGCGGTCGATAGCAAGCGTGTGCAGCGATGTTGTTCGTCGTGGCTGATAGCCGATAATCTGCTCCCGACCGAGAAAGGCACTGCCGAGGTATCCGCGATGGTACATCAGCCGTCCGAAATCACCACGCGCGTAGTCAAACCTCCGTATGCAAAGCATCGCCTCCACACGTTCACCCTCCTCGAATCGTACCGCCGGTGGAGAATAGATACGCAGACGCACCCCACGCTCTACCCCGTCGCCACTCAAAACCTCCGCCGACGAGGAGCAGTAACGCTCGCCAACGACACTCTCCGAGGTGAAGTCAAGTACCACGCGACAGTGTTCGTCATAAGGTGGCAGAGAGGGCCTACTCGCGTCATAAACACCTGCACCAAAGCAAAATATAGCAAATAGTCCGACCACTTCGCGCCACTCCTTCACGCAGACCGCCGCCGCTGCCGCCATAAACACCAACACCACCCACAGCCACACTGCGACATCGACCACATCGGAAAACAAAATGCCGACGACAAGCGATGCGACCATCGCTGCCATCGGCATTTCGTTCAAGCGTTCGTATATGTTTCGCAAAGAAAATTTACGCATAGTGGGTTCGAGCTCTTTTTTTGCAAATTTAATATTTTTCTACGAAAAATCTGCAACAAATAACTGCCACCCACCTAAAACCTCGCTCTCCACGGCCGGCACACCATTCTCGACCTCCGACATCGCCCGCACGAGAGGAATCATCACACCCTGCGAGAGCGTGTCGAGCGCAAGGTCGGGGGCAAACCCCGTAGCTCGCGCCACACGACGAATGTAGCCATCCGTATCGTTCTCCGAAGGCGGAGCATATCGCGAAACGATTTGTCGAAGCGTCGTGCAGTGGTGCTTCACGGCGTAGGTGTGCAACAAGACGAACATCGCGCGATAGCCCGCCTCGATACTCTCGAACTGACGAAATTCGGGGTCGCTGCTCACGGCACGCTCGCCCTTGTAGCGCACCGCCGAGCGACGGATGTTGCCGGGATTGAGGTTACGCAATCCGCGACTCATTTTAACTGTTTTCATACTTTTCAATCTCCTTTTTCATTCGGTGACGAACATATCGGCGCAACCACCCGAATAGGCGGGCATCGGAGAGCAGTGATGCGTTTTCGAGAAACGACCACATCTCCACACCGCAGACCATACCGGCAAACATACGTGTCAGGTGTAATTCCACGAAGTTGAGTATGCAGCTCTCGACCATCCACATCATCCCGATTGCCGTCACGACAAAGCCCGCTTTGAGCAGCGTGCGCCACGCCTCGTGGCTCTCGAAGTACCACGCCTGTCCACGTCGTCGCGTCTCGACACGGCTCGCCGCCGTACCCGTAACGAAATCGACCAGCACAAAGACCAGCGCACAACACACAATCGGTCGAATCGGCGCAAAAAGCGCAACGATGCCCATCACCGCAGCATTAATGTATCTGTATAATGTCTCCATAGAGCGAACATCTCTGTACGGCATCCCTTGCCACGTTATACTCCGGATACTCATCTGCGTGCGCTCGGAGGTGTTCCGAGAGGCGCCGCACCGCCGAGCGACGTCGCTCGACAAGCGAGCGTTGCAGTGCGTCTGCCGCAGCCGCCGAGGCCGCCGAAGCCGCTTCACAATCGGCCACAACAAGACCCGCCTGACCGGTCGAGACATTCAACGCACGTTGGAGCATCGTGCGCACCGAAAACGCCACGGCCGGAGCCACATACTCTTCGAGCAACGCCTCGTATTGTCCGTCAAGCAGCGCATCGCGAAGCGACTCTCCGAGAACAGGCGTCACGTAACGCGCCTCGGCAGCAGCGATATCGTGCAACGAAATGGCATCGGCCGCAAGATAACCACCGTCGGAGAAGGCAAGCGCGATGGTTTGTTGAGGTGTGATAAGTGTTTGTATCATATCGCTATCCTACTTTTGTTATGTTATACTTGGTTATCTCCGAGAGGTATGCCTGCTGACGCTCATCCTCCGCATCGTAGTCCAAGCCATCCGCCTTACGCGCCTCCCACACCTTCATATATATAGGTTTCGAACGTGTTGGCGGACGGTTGATGATGGTGAGCGACGACGCGTCTATGCCCAACACGCGACCGATAATCTGCACAATCGGTTCGAGCAACTCGGCCTGCTCGCTTAGGATGACCGTATTGAGCGCAATCTCGTACTCGTGCAGGATGCGCTCCGAGCTGAAACCCGACGAGTAGTCGAGACCACTGAGCGAGCGAAACCACGAGTGGGCAACAACGATGTCGCCGGTCGCCTGGTCGTGCAACTCCTTCCAATCGCCGTCGTTCTGCGACGTAATCGGTATGAAGCGCGAATTATCCTTGTCGCTACCGTTCTTGACAACAAACAGCACCTGTCCCGGATTGCCCGCAAAGCGCGACTCGGCGTAGCGCACCAGACGGTTGGCATCCGCCTCGTTATCGACCGCCTCATCGACAATCATCATACCCGAGGGTTGGAACGAATTTTCGAGGCGGGCAATATTCCAACGGTCGGTTTTATAGGTTATGGCCGACACGTTCATACCGGCAATGTATGGTGGCACGCCATAGTGCGAAAAGCACGGCTCGTAGTCTTTATAGTGGACAATCGAGCGCAACGTGCCATCGCTCTGTTTCTCGAAGGCTGGATAGAGTGGCAGCGATACGGCATCGCGAATGGTGAACGAATCCCAATCGTGATGGAGCAGGATATGGCGCGAATCCTTCGCCACACGACAACGCGACGCATCCTGATGATAGAGCGAGAGGAACGTGTGTTGCGGGTCGGTCACCACCTCCAAAAAGGCGTTACCGAAGAGCGACTTATCGAAGGCAATCTTGTTGATTATCTGTCGCAAACTCTCGTTGTCGCCATTCACGCGCCCGACAAACACACCGAGCAGCGGTACCTCGTGGTCGAAGGCCACGCCCTTGCCGGAGATGTAGTCCGCCTTGTCGTTGATGATTCGACGGTGGGCGGTCGAGCGACGCGACATTGCCGCCAGCGTGTCCGGCAGACGGTTGTCGCTGCCCCAACGCCAGAAGTCACGGTCGGAGACGACACCTCCCGCAGAGAATGAGTCGGTGGTCGTTACGCCGCATACGGTCGATTTATTGATAGTTTTTTCCATTTGTTTTCGGGGTGTTATAAGTTTTAAGGTATCTTAATAGGCAATCGGCATCGCCATCTCGGCGTCGATCGATTCGAGCGACAGCGTGAGTGTCGGCGTATCATTCGCACGTACACCCGAGCCGGCAATCAGCGAGCGCAGTCGCAACGGCTGCTCGGATGCGAGACGTAGCGAGTAGCCCACCAGCAGACGGCGCGAATCGCAGAGCGTCACCTCCGCAACGAGCCCTTCACACGTGGCGCGATTCAGAAAATCGTCGTCAAGCCACGGCTGTGCAAAGTTGCGATCGGCGACAAGTGTCAGCCGGTGGCACACCTCCACGACGCCCCCATCGGTCGAGAGTTGCTCCTCGAAGAGCGAGCACTCATCCGCAAGCGACACTTCGAGTGGCACATCCGTAAAACGTACTCGACAGCCGTCATCCTCGACCGCAAGCGAGCCGACCGCATCGGCGGCGTGGAGCGCAACGTGCGCCACACCGCCTTTGGGTTTCAGGTATCGGGTCTCAAACATGGGTTAAACCTTTTGGGATTTATCCTCTATCGCGTATAGGCCCACGATACCATATCCGGATTGAGGATGGCCGTACCGGCGAGGAATACCGCACGCTGGCGATTCTCCATCTCCTCCGGATTGTACCACATACGCACCTCGTTCTCCGGCGTATCGGCCGTATTGAGAGCCAAGACCATATTGCGACGGTCGGTCAGCACGCAGAAGGTCTTTGGATAGGAGTACTGTTGGAACGAAAGCGAAACCTCGATAACCGGAATGCCGTGGTAGGTGAGCGCCGAAGCACCGTCGGAGGTGAAGTTGTACGCCAAATCGCCACCCTTCTCGTCGAGGTATGCGAGGTACTTGTTGTAGATGTCCGACGAGACATAATAGACAAGTTTGCCGTCCGAGCGCAACGACTTCAACTCGCCCGAAGCACCTTCCCAGCAAGCGTCCATAACATCCTTACCGGTCTTAACCTCGTCTTCGAAAAGGTAGCTTGCAAGGTTTGTGTCACCTGAATCGGCAATGGTTTCAATGTGCTTCAAGAAGCCGTCGAACGTATCGAAGTTCGACTTCTCGCCACTCATATCACCCAACCACATCGTTGCATATACGCCCTTAACTATCGCGTAACGGAAGAGTTCGGTCTCGATTTTTTCGAGTTCCGTACCCGTCAAGTCGCCGAAATTAACATCCGACGATGCCAAAATATGCTCATACACGAGTGACGAGTAGTCGTCAGCCGAGAAGCAATTTTCGGCCTTCACCTTCTGCAAATCGATTGTCATCTGCTCTCTGTTCGAAACATTCGAGCCGTTCCAACCGCTGCTGAACTTTTGGAGGAGATTCACGTTGTGGTTCCAAAACGTTACGTTTGTCGGCACCGGCATATTGTAGAGTACGCGAACGCCGAGCTCGTCGGCAGCCTTGCCCGTAAATGTCGGGATGAAGAAAATATCTTCGAGTTCCTTGCCCTTATAGGTCTTTGAATTTTCGATAATCATGGTTTTCGTGTTTTTTAGGTTTGTTTGTTAAAAGTTGATTGTTTTGGGGTTGATTGTTTTGTGTGACGAACTACCACTCGCGACGCAACAACTGCGCATCACGACTGTATGCCGTCGAGTTTGCCGAGAGCGGTACACCATCGAGCGGCGGGTCCTCTACGGGGCAGGTCGAGGTGGGACGAACGGCATTCTGACCCTCGCTCAACACGATTGCCGAGTGGAGTGAACGGTCGAGCGGATGCAGCACATTGTGACCCGCGACGGGAGCCGACGCTTCGCAGGCAGAGGATTTGGTTCCGATGCCCAACCATTCGCCGATACGCGCTACGACACCCTTCGGTGCGGCGCTCTCCGGCGTGATAATCGCATCGACCAACCCATACGAGAGAGCCTCCTCGGGCGAGAGCCATCGACCATTACCTCCATTTTCGTTCATCAGCGCGACAAACTCCTCGCTGTTGCGACCCGAACGCAAGCCGTAGATTGCAGCAAGTCGCTCGTCGGTCTTACGCAACAGTGCTACCTGTGCATCGAGTTCGGAGGCGTTACCCTCCGCCGCACAACTCGAACGGTGGATAAGGTAGAGTGCCGAAGAGGCTATCTCGCGACAACCCTCGCTTGCCGCCTGTGCAATGATGGTCGCAGCCGAAGCGGTATAGCCGTAACAGCGTGTGGTAATTTGGGCATCGAGAGCCAACAGCGCCTCGTAGATGAGCAGCGCATCGTTCACATCGCCACCCGACGAACGGATGTTCACCACCACGCGCGGCGATTCGATTTCGGAGATACGCTCCACCTCGCGGCGAAACTTTTCGTAGGTTGCAATTCGCTCGTCGGGCGTTTCGAACTGACACTGCTCTGGAACGCCTATTGTGCCTTCGATGTCGATTACGCAGAGCGATGCCGAATCTGAGATTTTCATCATTTGTTCCATGTGTTTTAGGTTTGTGTTTTAGTTAAAGTATTAGTCTTGGCAAAGTCTGATAAACAGGCATCTACACGATTTGTCGCATCCCGAAAACCGCTCGATGGCCGCGAGTCGGAACAGCGAACTCTCCCCACAAAACGATAGGCGAAACGTGTCGCGCAGTGACGGATTAACCCCGTCGGGATTGAAGAGTTGTTCGACATCCGCGGCCGAGAGCCGCATCGAGAGCAAAAGTCGCTGACGGGTATGTTCGCGTCGCAACCCCTCGTCGAAGTAGCGATGCAGACCCTGCACCCCGTCTCTGTCCTCGAAACAGAGCGTGAATGGTGTGCTGTGCGAATCGCCGGCAAAGTGGAACGCCGCAAGCGGATAGAGCCCTTCGGGAGCGGGATAGCCCCACGTCTGCCCTTTCGGCAATGGTTGCAGACCTGCGTAGAGGATGATGTGTGGCAAAAAAGGGGCGTCGAGACCACCCTCCACGGTCGGCGTATCGCCCACGTTGAGCACCGAGGCGTCGGGCGCAGTCGCCACAATGCCCGTAGAGTTGATGCTCGTCGTAAAGAGCGGATTGACCGTGCGCTCCACACGCTCCGCCGCGCCATACATTCGGTTTTCGACACTCCACACGCCGAGCGAGGTTTCGTGTTCGGCATTGTATCGCTCCGACGCGTAGTCGCCATCGAGATACTTGCGGGTGCGCCATTGTGCCACACCGAGTCCGGCATCAGCAAGCACGAGAGGCTCCGAGTGGTCGATGCGGTCGCTCCAATCCCACACACGAGAGTCGGCATACATCTGCTCGAAAGGCTCGATTGTGACCGTTTTCGTGCGCTCGTCGGTCACCACCGCAAGGTTGAACATCTGCTGTACGGCCGAGAGCAGGTCGAGTTGCGAGAAGTTGTTGCGTGCGACATCCCCGAACCCGACCACAGAGCCATAACCCGGATTGGTCGAAAAGTATGGCGCAAGCGAACAGCGCGTCGAGAGCGAGAGCGTCATACCGGGCTCCGCACCACCGAAGAATATGCCATTGAAGCGGTGTGTCGAGCCGGCCGTAAACTGCTCGGGCGCAATGCGGATGTCGGCCTCCACTCGGCGACGACCGTACTCCGTAACGTAGCCGTCGTAGAGTGCCCAATCGCGCCCCATCTCCTCGACAAGAGTGCCGTCGTCGGTCGTCAGTGTGCAGCGAAGCGAGCCCTCGGCCGGCATCACGATACGGGTTGCTCGCGAGAGAATCGGCACACGCTCCAAAACCTCACCACCGGCATTGCTGACAACGAGTTGCAACTGCTCGCCCGCCTCGAAATCGAACACAACGAGCGTATATTCGGTCGTGGGTTGAAGCTCTTCGCGGCGGTCGGTATAGGCGTTGGTCAGCGGATGCTCGACACGCGTTCCGGGAAGAATTTCGACCGTATCGAACCCCCTCAAACGGTGGCGCGACTCGATACGGAAATCGGTATCGTACTCCAAATGGAGCAGGAATCCGACCTTTGCCGAGAGCGTCGGGCGGAAACAGCAGAAGCCATGCTCGTCAATACCGAACACACCTCCGACCGAGAAGGTGTCGCTCATAGCGTTACCCGCCTCATCCACCGCCGCAGGGTTTGCCGTATCGACAATGTTACCCACCGAGTGCTCCAACACGCCTGCCGAAGCCACTACGCGACCGAGAACATCGGCCGTCGTCGAAATGGTGCTCTTGCGACGCGCCAGAAAGTCGAGCGCGGCACGCTGGCGAGAGGTATCGGTCGAGGAGTATTCGCCACTGAACATCAGCGATGCAAAGAGCGGCTCATCGAAGAATCGGCTCTGCACCATGTAGCCCGACTCGGCGAACATCGCCCGCAACACCGAGCGTACCGAGATAAAGGGGTGGTAGTCATCGATGCTCATCACTCGCTCGACAGGTAGCAGCGACGATGGATCGGTGGTCGGTGTCGTGAAACGGTTGCGAACGACGGGCAGAAAGCGTACGTCGCGCTCGCCCTCCCAGGTCTCTGCAATCAGATGTGGAAGCATCTTCATCGAGAAGTCGATACCGCTCTCGCCTACCGCACATCGTGCTGCACGCTTTGCCCAATCGGCTCCGCCCTCCGAGATGCGGATGCGGTACGAGCGGTATCCATCGGCCGAAACCACCACTTCGAGCAACACCACCACACCCGAGAGCAACGTCACACCATCCTCTTCAATGTGTGCCTCGTGGTAGCGGTCGTTAAATCGTTCGGCGGCATAGATGTCGTGCGCCGCACCGAAGATGCGGTCATTGGCAGGTGTCGAGCGAAGTGTTATCTCCACGCTGCGACCGGTGCGATTGGCCTCGATGTCGCTCATCGCTTCGAGCGAAAATCCTATCGGGATGTCGATTTCGCGGTGAAGGTCACAGGGCAGCGAGTCGATTCGGAGCGTCATCATATCGCCACCTCCTCTCTTGCGGTACGCACATCGACCACCACGCGGTCGGGCCGACCAAAGGTGTGGGAGACGGCCTCCGTCGAGAGCACCTCGACACGCGTCGGCTCTCCCGCCTCAACTCGCCAAGTTCGTGGCGAAGCGACTATGCCGGCAAGCGAGACGATGGTTGCTCGTGGCTCAATGGCCGACGAGAGTCGCAAGCAGGTATCCCTCAGCGAGCGAATGCCAAACGTCTCACCCTCGGCCGTTCGACACTCCGTACGCTCGGCCGAACGCGTCGTGCGACAGATGGTCGGGAAGGTGTATCGCTCGACGGAACCCACCTCCGAAAGCCACGCAAGGCGGAACCCTGTACCATAGTGCGGAGCGAAGTGGTAGGTGATGCGTTGCACCTCTATCTCGTCGCAGAAGATACACATCTCGGCGCGACGCGTGGTGGCCGGCAGGTCGGAGGTAGCAAAAAAGAGTGTAGCATAACCGGGCGACGATGTAAAGTCGAGCGTCATCGTGAAGCCCTCGTCGGTGGTCAGCGAGACAAAAATCGGCACATAGAGGCGTGAAATTATTCGGACTTCGTCACACTCGCCATACGCGATGTGTCGCTCGGTCGGGGCGGTCGTGATGACACCCTGCGCGAGAGGCAGTGTGAGGTTGTTGCTCACGCAAATCACGCCGGAGGAGATGCCGTTTGCCTCCACGCGATACTCCCCGACCGAAGCGGGCACAATCGCCGAGCAATCGAGCGCAAGCGGCACAACATCGTCTATACGAGCCACATACGGAGCAATGTCTATCGTGGCAACGCTCACGCCGTAGAGCATCTTACGGCCGACGAGCGTCTCCGTCTGCGCCTCGTAGATGCAGACCTCGACATCGCTCGGCTCATCGC
Organism: Alistipes sp.; assembly: GCA_017654125.1. Lineage (GTDB taxonomy): Bacteria > Bacteroidota > Bacteroidia > Bacteroidales > Rikenellaceae > Alistipes. The sequence continues at coordinate 38,071 of JAFNYX010000047.1, forward strand.
ACTCGACCTCGAACAACAAGCCTTCGTGCAGGGGCGTAAAATCGGCTGGAAATTTTGTAAATCGAATCATTTTTCATTAGGGGAATTTTAGTGAAATGGGGGGGGTATGACCAGAGGAGTAAGGGATGCGCGTTTTACTCTTCCGTGTTGTTGAAACAGAGCGTCACACGAGCCGTTGCCGTCATCGCCACTTCGCCTTGTGCGGTTATCGGACGCGAGGCGGGCGAGATGCGCAAATCCTCGACGGCAACGACCGCATCGTTAGCCGACATGGCAGCGAAGATATCGAGTGCATCGTTTTCGATGGAGTACATCAGCGACAGACGCTGTTCGGGAGAGAGTTTTGCGGCGCGATGGATGAGGTGGAGCGTCACCGCATAGGTGATTTTTCCGCGGGTGCGGCCCTCGATGGCGAGGAATCGAATCGGGAGAAGAAGAGCGACCGGATAACGGGTTACGAGTGCAGAGGCGTACTCCGGCGGGACGCTGCGAAAGAGGTACTTTCGGGCTGTTGCCGCCTGCTGCACCGCGGCTTCAAGAGTAGCGCGGGTCATAAGGTAGTAGTTTTGGTTAATAAGTTTGTGGAATATTTGTGGAAACGCAACAATAACTCCGCCTATCGTGCGGATACATAGCGAGTTATGTTGTTGATAAATGTTTTCGACAATGACGAGTCGCGTGTCGAAAACCGCAGGGCGAACGCCCGTTTCACGGTGCAAATATATAACATGCATACCCCCCTTGTCAAGAGTTTCGGGCACTTTTTTTCGAGAAATTTTTTGCCCCATCGCGCAACCTCAACAGCAATAGGACATTGCGTCGCAAAAAATTTTTCGGATGGCGCGCAAGTCAGAATTATTCAAAAAATTTATTTTGCTTTTTTCGTCCAAAACTCTTGACAACGGGGGTCGCGGCATATTATATTTGCCGCCGAATCGATTCCCGAATGTGGTCCGTTCGACACTCTGTCGGGCAGCGCGCAGACCACAATCAAAAAACACATTAAACAATCTATTTTTCTAACAAAAGACCGAGCAACTCTTGCGCGGTCGCAAAAAATCATTTATCTTTATGAAAAAATTTGAGAAAGAACTTTTGTTCTCGCAGGTAGAAGGCGAGACAACAACCGGCAGTGGCAATGGCACTACGGGCGAAAATGCAGGTGAGGGCGAAAACGATGCTCCGGAGCAGGAGCCGGTTGATGAAGGCGCCGAAGCGGACAACAACATGTATGACGGACAGGATGGCACTTCCTCGGGTCAAACTCCTGATGGACAAGGCAACTCCTCGTCCGAGCAAACACAAGATGGACAAAACAGCTCTTCCTCCGGACAAAATCCGGAAGGACAAGGAGCAGACTCCGGTTATGGTTGGGAAGAAGATATTCCAAGCGTAATAATAATCGGTCACCCTCCTGTTGACAACGAAGAAGAGCCCGACGAAGACGAAGGTGATGAGTATGAGAATAATGATGTAAACGAGGACGACACGCAAAAATCAACAGAGCAGTCGGAGGAGGAAACTGAGGAAGTTGATTATATCATCCCACCTCTTGCGCAATCTTTAACGAATCGTCCGCCAGAAGCCGTTGCTAATGGTTTTTGCCTATTAGGTTGCTGTATGTGGGCATTTTATAAAATATTTGGAATTAGACCTGTTTTTAATTTCGTAAAATCTATTGCGGACGCTGTAACCAATAATGGATTTAATGGAATTGGATATAACAACAGATTTGATATTAGTATCTTGCAAGATATTTGTAATCGATACATCAACGAACTCAACCTTCAAATATATTTAACAATAAGAATACCCAAGGTAGAACAAGGAGAATTATACCCAGATATAACTCCATATATTCCAGAATTACGTTATTACTTAAACAATAACGCCGGAGTAATAGGAATATACTCAACAAGCAATCATTCTGAACATGCCGTACTAATTACTGACATAGAAGACAATGGGTATTACAAATATATTGACCCTGTAACAGCAACTGAATATGCTAGTGACCAACCACTAAAAGATAGCAAATTTAACCGTTTTTATAGTATTATTAATCGCTAAAAATGAACAAGACCCTTGCAATAATACTATTACTCTTGTTGGGCATCGCCGAGTGCGTTGCCCAACAAAAAGAGTTCGACCTCTTTGCAGACCCGGCAACGGGACATTACATTTTCGACTACATGCCGTGGGAGTTTCAAGAGCCACAAAAGTTTATCGCAGAGCAAAAGAAAAAGCACCCAC
>JAFNYX010000007.1 GCA_017654125.1 Alistipes sp.
ATTGCGTTCAAAACGCGCATTCTGCATATGGTCGTAAATCAATCGCCACCAATAGGTCTGTCCCACAAGGTTCAAGTCGCCATCCGTTGTCGGGTAGTGCGCTCCGTAGTTGTAGGAGATATAACCGCGATAGGTCGAAATCGAGTCACCGATAACACTCACCCTCTTCGGTGGTGCGGTAACTGTCTCTGTATTCTTCACCAAGCCCGAGATTACAGGATAGCCATCAGCACCCTGCTCCCACTGTTTCAACACATTACCCTCAACTGTCGAGTGTGCCGAAACGTAGTTATTAAGTTTTGTAAGCAACGTTCCGTCGGTCATCTGCGCCATCTTCAACGCCGTAAAACCATCGCCCGAAACATTGCTCATCTGCGATGACGGAATTGGTTGGATACCCTCCGTATAGTACATCGAATTAATCGTTGCCGTACCCTTCATAGCACCGCTGATTGCACCATAGTTCAAGGTCGAATAGGTATCAATCGGCATCTCCGACAACAAAATCGCACCGACCGAGGTATCCACATACATACCACTCATCTTAACCGTCTTTGCACCATTGCGGAAACCGGTAACACCACCGATTGCCGCAGCCGACGTCTGCGAAATCCAATACGACAGACCTCGCATAACCTTCGGACGAGCGCACACATTGGCATACACAACCTCACCCGAGCCGTGAATCCAACCACTGACACCTCCAACAAGGTTGTAGTTATTGGAGTTCATACCCGAAGCAAAAAGGTCGCCACCGATATGCATCGAATTGGTTACGACAACCTTTGCCGTATCACTATTCGGTCTAACATAACCCACAATACCACCCAAAGTATGGCATGCGCGAACATCAGCATACGATGCGCAACCATCAATAACACAAGCAGAGGTCGTATAAGCCGCACCTGCTATACCACCGCAATAGTCGTTATAGGTTATAACCGATGTCGAGCCCTGCACTACACAATCACGAATCTCGCCCGATGCAAAATAGCCCGAAATACCTCCGCAATAGTCACCCTGCGAACCGATGACACCCTCAACAACACAATCTCTGACCGTACCGCCATAGTGACCACCGATAACACCACCACAAGAGTGGGCATTATTAAACACTTCGGCAACGCTCATCACGCGACAACCCTTAACGGTCGAATTCTGCAACTCGCCGACGATGCCACCGACACGCTTGCCCATCGAAGCTACGTTACCCGATAAAGTACAGTTCTCAACAACAGCTCCATTGCAGGCATAACCGACTATACCGCCACTTTGTGCCCAATTGTTGGTCGTATCTGTCGAAATACTCTTGATGGTCGAAGTAGTCGTACAACCCGACACCTTACCGCCACTCATCCATCCGACCATACCACCGCTCATCTCCAACGATGCAAACAGGTCGCTGTTCATAACACACTCCTCGATGGTCGAGCCAACAGCACAACCTGCCACACCGCCGACCTTTGCACCGGCACCATTATTCGTAAAGCCGTCAATAACGACACGCCTTACGGTTGCATTTTGCAAATAACCGAACATACCGCAAGGAGTCTTATTTCCCTTTGCTATCACGATACCCGTAACCGAGAAGTTACCTCCATCGTACACACCCTCGAACGGAAGCGACTCCGTACCGATTGGTTGGAATGATACCTTCGAGAGGTCGATATCGGCAATCTGACGATAGTATTTACCGAGCGTTGCTCCCGACTTACAAGCAGCGGCAAGCGCAACCAAATCGTTCGCATCATCAATGAGGTAAGGCTGCCCCTCACTACCATTACCGCCACCGAATGTACCTTCGACCGCCTTACGCGACACGGCCTTCGAGAGGTCGATATTAATGTCGTAGTACGTATTACGCTCAACGGTCTTGGCATAATTGTAGGTATAGACAGCCTTATCGGTCGTAACAATCAACTTACCCGAATAGACATTCGGTGCAACGACCATATATATTGTCGAAGCTGCATCATTGCTCTTGCCCGTCACATACGGCTTAGCAAGAGTCGCCACAGCAAAACATACATCGCCCGACGAGAGGCCCCAATCCGCACCGCCAACAGACGTAGCATCCAACAGAAATTCGCCCGTCATCACCGTATCTTCATCCTCAAAGCGCACCGACGAAACCTTCTCGCCGGCATAGTTGCCCGAAGCATAGACTTTGAAACAGAGCAGACCTGCCAATGGACGCATATAGACCGTAGGAATCGTACTCGCATTGAGCGTCAGTGGTTCGCCTACCATAGGCATAAGCGACACATCGAGCACATTTGGCTCGACGTTCTGACGTGGCGGAATGAAAAGATGCACATTCGAACAACTGTACGCATCGTTTACATCCGAGAACGGATGATAAACATACATCTTATCGCCCATCTCAAAGTGTTTAGTCGTAACAGCACAATAACCCCTACCATCCTTCAACTGCACATCGGCATAAGTGTTCGGTGTAGGTAACGACGAGGCAACATAAACACCCAACCGTTCGTCACCCTCCCAAGCGTAGCGGTTATCCTCAAACGTGATACGAGTCGATGAGTCCAAATCAACATAAAAGCCCCAATCCACGATTGGCTGCACTGGCTCGTCGAACGTATCGTCCGTCGCACACGATATCGTGCTCAACAATCCGGTGAGCATCACAACCATAGAGTAACAAATCTTCTTCATCGTTCGCACTATATTAAAGATTATCCTCTCCTCCGTAATCCGGTTGTTCAATTCCGTTTTCCGACGATGCGCCATATCCGTGCTCAATACGCAATGCTATTTCGGCAATCGACGGCGACCGATAGTACATCTTCTTTTCCATACGGCTTACCATATATTATATATGTATATTCTATCAACTACGAAAAAGAGGAGGTTTGTGCTTTCATTCACACACACCGCCCCTTCACACTATTTAGTTATTACTCCTGCTTATCCTTCTTCGGAAGCATATCGTAAGCAAGCGGCGTTGCGATGAACAACGACGAGTAGGTACCTACGATGATACCGATGATGAGAGCGAATACGAAACCACGAATCGTCGCACCACCGAAGATGAAGATTGCGAGCAAGGTTACGAGCGTCGTACCCGAAGTATTCAACGTACGAGCGAGCGTCGAACAGAGAGCATTGTTGATGTTCTCCTTAATCGAACGCTTCGGATAGAGCACGTTGTACTCACGAATACGGTCGAAGATAACCACGGTATCGTTAATCGAGTAACCGATGATGGTCAAAATAGCTGCGATGAACGCCTGGTCAATCTCCAAGTTGAACGGCATAAATGCGTAGAGCAACGAGAATGCACCAATAATCATAAAGGCGTCGTGGATGAGCGCAAGAGTTGCACCCGATGCCCACTGCCACTTCTTGAATCGTGCGGTGATATAGAGACCGATAGCCACGAGCGAGAAGAGAATTGCCCAAATTGCGCCGGTAGTCATATCCTTTGCAATAGCAGGACCAATCTTATCTGCCGAGATGATACCGTTTACATCATCCTGCGTATTCTTGAAGCCGTCGAGCGTAATATCGTACGAGTAGAGCGGTTTGAGAGCGTTGTAAATCAAAATCTCAACCTCCTCGGTAGTTGCCTCCGAAGTATCGTCGTGCTTGTACTGCGTTACGATACGCATCTGGTTCTCCTCACCGTACTGCTTAACCTCGAACGAAGCGTTTGCAGCATCCTCTGCATCGGCGAAAGCCTCCTGCAACTGTGCACGAACCTGCTCGGCAGTTACGTTCTGGTCGAAACGTACAACGAATGTACGACCACCCGTAAACTCTACACCGAGGTTCAAGCCCTGAACGAAGAGCGAGATAACGCCACACAAAATGAGTACACTCGAAACAATGTACGAAATCTTACGCTTACCAACGAAGTCGAAACGTACGTTCGTGAGCCAGTTCTCCGACCACTTACGCGAGAATGCGATAGTGCCCCACTTGCCAACAATCCACTCGATAAGCAGACGAGTGATGAAAATTGCGCAGAAGAGCGAAGTGATGATACCAACAACGAGCGTCGTCGCAAAGCCCTGAACCGGACCGCTACCGAAGATGTAGAGAACAACACCGGTAATAATCGTGGTAAGGTTACCGTCGATAATTGCCGAGTAGGCGTTCTTGAAACCATCCTTGATAGCTGCCGAGAGGCCCTTACCGCCACGCAACTCCTCCTTGATACGCTCGAAGATAATCACGTTAGCATCCACTGCCATACCCATTGTCAAAACGATACCGGCAATACCAGGCAAGGTCAAAACTGCGCCGAACGAAACGAGGAAGCCCATCAAAAGGAATACGTTTGCAAGCAACGCAACGTCACTCACCCAACCTGCTGTCTTGTAGAACAAGCCCATATAGATCAGAACGAGGATAAATGCGATAACAAACGAGAGCAAACCCGAGTTAATCGACTCCTGACCGAGCGACGGACCTACTACGGTATCCTGAATAATGCGTGCAGGAGCAGGCACCTTACCCGATTTGAGGACGTTTGCCAAGTCCTGTGCCTCCTGAATGGTGAAGTCACCCGAAATCGACGAGTTACCACCCTCAATCTTCTGGCGAACCACCGGAGCCGAATATACATAACCATCCAAAACGATGGCAACGCACTTGCCGATATTGTCTGCCGTAAGCTGTGCCCACTCGGTGATACCGTTCGAGTTCATCGACATCGAAACCTCCGCCGAAGCACCCGTCTGTGCATACGTTGCACGAGCATCCGAAATCACGCTACCATCCAGCGGAGCCTTACCGTCGGCACGCTCTACCTTGATAGCGTAGAGATACATACGGCCATCAGCATTCGCATCTCCCTTGATTGCCCACTTGAAGGCAACATCCGAAGGGAAACAGTCGCGTACCTCCGGCAGAGCGAGATATTTGTTAATGGTTGCCATATCGGCAGCAACAGCAGCACCGACAACTGCGCCACCTGCATAGTCCGGGTTCAAGATAGCGAGCAATGGATTATGCTCACGAGTGTAGCGACTCGTTGGCTCTGCTACAACCTCTGCCGGCTGCTCTGCCACCTCCTCGATAAGAGCGGTAGTCTGCTCTGCCTCGGCAGGAGCGGTCTCTGCAACAGTTGCCTCGGCAACCAACTCCTCACCATAAACGGTCTTTACGACGCGATCGGCACGAAGCAATGCAGGAAGCAACTCTGCACCATTGTAAGTTGTCCAGAATTCGAGCGAAGCAGTACCCTGCAAGAGCTTACGAACACGCTCCGGCTCCTTTACGCCCGGCAACTCGACCAAAATACGGTTCGAGTTAGGAAGGCGTTGGATGTTTGGCTGCATAACGCCGAAGTGGTCGATACGGCTGCGGATAATGTTGAACGATGCCGAAATTGCGTCGTCAGTCTCCTGACGGAGAATCTTCACAACCTCATCATCCGACATACCCGGCTTGATATCCTTGCGGTCAGGGCTGATGAAGATGTCAACGAGCGGCGCACCGTTCGACTCCTCTGCATACGCATCAGCGAACGCACCGATATAGTCGCCTGCACCCTCTTTGAGAGCGATAGCCGCCTTCTCGATTGCTGCCACGAAAGCAGGATCGTTCTTACTGTCGCCAGCGAGCGATTTAACAACATCCTCAACCTGAATTTCGAGCATGACGTTCATACCACCCTTCAAGTCCAGACCAAGATTAACCTCCTTCTCCTTACACTGCTTGTAAGTGAACTGTGCAATACCTACGTTGTAAACGACCTTGTTCTGAATCGAATCAAGGTAGTACTGCTCCATAGCAACCTGCTCCTCCTGTGGGAATTTAGCTGCATACTCAACAGCATCCTTCTCTACGCTACGCGTCTTGAACGAGAACGAAAGCTGATAAATACAAGCCAATGCAAGCAGAATCGCTACCAATTTGATAAAACCTTTACTTTGCATTTGAGTTAAATTTTGTTAATTATTATTTGTTGTTTTGCGTTTTTAATCAACGTCTTACGCCCTTTACATACGCGCACGCGACACGTACACATACATATAAAGCACGCAAAGATAATAAAAATTTTTCAATTCACGACACTTTACACCATAATTTCACACGCCGACAACACGTAAAAAATCGGCCGAAGCCAAAACTCCGACCGACCATTCAATATCTCTTTACCGGTTTATACCCTACTTTGTAGTATCGAACGTATAGAGTTCCCACGGATGCTCTGCATCGGCTCCCTTTTCGAGCACACTCTCGACGTGTACCAACATCGGGAAATCTTGCAAATCGACCAAACCTCGCTCCGCCTTGCGATAGATTGCCATCGCCACACGACGGGCTACAACGAGCGACTCCAATGTCACGCCCGACAACATAGCACTCGCTTCATCGTAACTTTTACCTTCACCGAGCAAGATACCTATCTTGCGAGTACGACCGCCATAAACCGTAACGTAGAGGTCACCAATGCCAATATTTTCGCAATCGAACTCCGCACCCTGAATAGCAAGCAGTAGTCGCATCTCCTTGACGGCCTGATAAAATGCTGCTGCCTGTGAGTTATAATGCAAACCAGCATCCGCCCCCAGATTACGATTCACAAGTCCGATGGTAAGTGCAACGCCGAGAGCGTAGGCATTTTTCAGTGCAACGGCACTCTCCAAACCTATAACATCGTTCGTCAGAGAGATATGGTAGTATGACGTGGTAAGTGTCTCGCGCATCATACGCAATACAGCCGAATCCTGCCCACAAAAAGCCACCTCCGTTTGGTCGTGGAAGACAAGTTCGTACGAAGTACAAGGGCCACCGATAGCACACACCTCGCGATTGATGCCTCGTTTCGCAAGTTCACGTTGCCAATAGTCCGGATAACTGATAAGCGTACCGTCTTCCAGGTTGATAAGACCCTTAGTTACAGACAACACGGGCAGTTGCGGATTGATATTGGTTAATATCTCGTCCAAAAACCAATCCACGCCGAACGACGAAACTCCGCCGATAACGAAATCGGCGCCCTCGACAGCACTCTTATATTCATCTATTTGATAGAATTTCACGCCGGCCGGAAAATCGCGGTCGAATTTCGGATGACGATTCGTCGCAATACAAGCATCTATAATATCGCGGTCGAGCGGTGAGCCGACAAGGCGTACCTCATGTCCGTTCTCTGCCGCAGGAAATGCAAGCGCCGAGCCCATCATACCCGAGCCGATAATCGTTACAACTCTCTTCATAGTTAAAGTTTTTACATGTTCAACGAGCCAAAGGTAGTGTTTTTTACAAAAAACAGAGATAATTGTGGGATTTTTTTGCCAAACAAGAAAGCGAGTCCGCAGCATACTTGACGTATGTGAGGAACTCGCTTATCGCAGATTTGGTCATGCGACCAAAAAATTGTATTTGAGATGAGGGCGCAACAATCCAAAAAATCAGAGGTGATTGTGGGAATTTTTTGCCAAACAAG
>JAFNYX010000048.1 GCA_017654125.1 Alistipes sp.
AAAGTTGGACACCTTCGTATAGTGGGAGTTGACGGATTCGAAGTGAGGGGCATACCCGAACTCGCGGGGATACCGCATAGCGGAGGGCGCATATCGCCCGAGCAATCACATCTTATATCCCCGCAACCGCCCCGCCACAGGTGAGCAGTGCGACAATCTCGCACATAAGACAGAGCGATGCAACGGGTTTTGCGCACGGTGGGGTGCAACAGCGAAGCTGTGGCGGATGAGTGTGGCATCGGGTGCTTGCACACGAAAGGCCATACACAGTCGCCATAAGGTCGTACGACCAGCACCACACCCAACACCTACACCCCAACCCACAAAAAACAAAATTGCATTTTGAAGAGGCAAATGCACAGCCGCCGAGTTTTGAGCGGAGGGAGCATACTCTGTGTATGTGACCTTCGCACAAAATGACGGCAATACAGCAGTTGTCCTTCAAAATACAATAAAAAAAGGTGTCACAACTGAAAAGTTGGACACCTTCGTATAGTGGGAGTTGACGGATTCGAACCGCCGACCCTCTGCTTGTAAGGCAGATGCTCTGAACCAGCTGAGCTAAACTCCCGACTTGGGACTGCAAAGATAGACATAAATTTTCAAAGAACAAATTTTTTGACATTTTTTGCAAAAAATATGCGTCAGAGGGTTGTTTATGCAGATTTTAATCGCTATTTTTGTAGGAAATAGGATTGTCATTTGGAATTATGGGTAAAAAAAGTGAACGATTAGGTCTGATACGACGTATCATTACAGAAGAGTTGATTGGTTCGCAGGAAGAGTTAATCAAGCGTCTCGGCGACTATGGTATTAAAGCGACACAGAGTACGTTGTCGCGCGATTTCAAGGAGATAAATATCTCGAAGGTATCGCATCCGGAGAAGGGTTATATCTATGTGTTGGCAGAGCAGCTCTCGTCGCAGAGCGAGATTGGCACATCGAACCTCGGCGATGCTATTCTCGGCATCCGCTTCTCGGGTAATATCGGCGTTGTGATGACCAAGTCGGGTTATGCAAGTGCTGTTTCGGTTGTAATCGACGGTCGTAAGATGAAAGATATTCTCGGCACGGTCGCCGGCGACAATATTATTATGATGGTATTGCGCGAGGGTGTGGAGCACTCGGAGATAATCGAGGCCCTGCAAAAGCCATTCCCGGCGATTAAGTCCATCGTAAAATAGCGTTACGCCTCTCTATTGCAATCAGAACACCATCGGCGACGTAGTTGTTGTCGATGGTTTGTTGCGTTTGTGACTCAAAATAGAATAATATTGTAGTACACATGAGGAGGGTTGTCGTTTTTTTATTCATTGTCCTGGCTTGTGCGGTGTGCTATGCAGACGAGCATAGCGTTGTCGTGTTGGAGCCGGCTGATAAATCAAACCTCCTTTCGCAGCCGATACGCGAAAATTTGCAGAAGTACCTATCCGAATCTATTTCGGCACTCGACGGATATACGGCAATTGCGACAAATACCGTCAAGACGGCGAGTCACACGCAGATTCATGGCTCTCTGTCGTCTCAAATCAAGAATATTGCATCGCGTGAAAATGCTCGATACGTTCTAACGACAGAAATAGACAAGTATGACTCTCTGCACATCTTTGTCCTCGCAACACTTTACAATGGTTTGTCAGCAGAAAAGCAGTTGTGGGCAAACATCATAACGCCGACCGAAGATTCGGTTTTGCGCCAAAACTGCTCGTTGTTGATAGGCAATATCCTCGGAGACGGAGCAACCGGTGGCGCAACGGCAAGCATTCAACTCCAAAACTCGTCGTACGATGGCCCGTCAGCCATGGAGTTATACGGATTGGGAAGCCAATACTACCTCAACGGCAATTACCCGAAAGCCGTAGAGTTCTTTCGTCGGGCGGCCGAAGCGGGCAATGATTCTGCGCAATATATGTTGGCAGAATGTCTGTTTTACGGATGGGGAACGGAGTGCAATCGCGAGGAGGCGATAGTATGGTTTCATCGGGTTGCGGTCAAAGGCGATATAGATGCACAGTACTCGTTAGGCTATTGCTACTACTACGGCGTAGGCGCCGAAGTAGATTATCGGAGTGCGTTCAAGTGGCTTTCGATGGCATCGGCAATGGAGCATAGGGAGGCAAAAGCTCTCTTGGCTGAATGTCACTATTACGGCAAAGGCACAACACAGGACTACGAGGCGGCACTCGCCCTGTATTTGGACTTGGCGAAGAGAGATGTGGCAGATGCACAATACTCTGTCGGTTTCTGCTATTTTCATGGATTGGGTGCTCCATGCGACTACTACGAGGCAGTCTTGTGGTTGTGCAAAGCGGCAATACACCGCCACACAAAGGCAGAGGTCATGCTTGCCGAATGTTGGTTTGAGGGAAAAGGCATAATTCCCGACAAGCGAGCAGCTCTTGACGCATTGCGTAAATTGGCAAACGAGGGGTATGCGGATGCCCAATACGCGCTCGGATATTACCTTCAATCGGAGAGTCCCCCTATGTACGATAAAAAAGAGGCGTGCGAGTGGCTTGGTAAAGCCGCGGGGCAGGGACATGAGGGCGCAAAAGATTTGTTAAAAAAGATAAAAGCGGCAGTTGCCGTATAATACTTACAGGATATGGAGCAAGGATTCGTAATATTTATCGTGGCTGCTGTCTGCATCGTGGCAGGCGCAGTGGGTGGTTATCTCGTGGCAAGGGTGCGTACGGTGGTTTTGGCGACACAGCTCGAAGAGGAGCGTCGTCGCAGCGAGCAACTTTCGGTGGAGCGCGAATCGGCCACGAGTGAGACGGCGATGGTTCGCGAGGCGATGGCGCGCGAGGTGGCAACGGTGCGTGAGGCGGCGGTTCGCGAGGCGGCGGTGCAACGCGAGGCACTCGAAGCAGCACGCGTCGAGGTGGCACGATTGCAGGAGCAGGTACGCCAGCAAGGCGAGGAGCGTCAAGCATTGCGTAAGGAGTCGGAGATGGTATTTCGTGAGATTGCCGGCTCGATTCTCGAAGAGAAGAGCAAACTCTTCAAAGAGAGCAACGAGACACGCCTTGCGGAGATACTCACCCCATTCAAAGAGAATGTCGAAGGGTTGCAAAAGGCTATTCGCGATTGCTATACGGGCGAAGTTAGTGAGGTTAAGTCGCTCAAAGAGAGCATCAAAGAACTTACGGAACTCAATACGACCATTGGTCGCGAGGCGAAGGAGCTCTCGGGAGCGTTGCGTGGCAACTCGAAGGTGCAGGGCGATTGGGGCGAGATGATTTTGCGCCAGATACTCGAAAAGTCGGGTTTGGAGGAGGGTGTAAACTACTCGTTGCAGGCGACCGACAATACCGACGGAACGAAAATCAAGGGCGCGGACGACAACCAACTGCGTCCGGATGCAATATTTCATCTGCCCGAGGGAAAGAATATCGTCATCGACTCGAAGACCAACATCAAATACTATATCGAATACACGAATGCGCCCGAGTCGGAGCGTGCGGCATTGCTCGATGCCCATATCAAGTCGGTGGGCGAACAGGTGCGTGGCCTGGCAGCGAAGGAGTATCAGCGTTATGTGAAAGATGCGGCCGACTTCGTGATGATGTTCATTCCGAACGAAGGTGCTTATACGGCGGCTATGCAGGGTGATGCTCAATTGTGGGAGAAGGCCTACAAACAGCACGTCGTTATCGTCAGCCCGACACACCTTATCTCAGTGCTGAAACTGATGTATCAACTTTGGACACGCGACAAACAGACCAAAAATGCGCTCGAAATCGCACGCCAGACGGGTGACCTCTATGATAAACTTGCGGGCTTTGTCTCCGATTTGGAGGGTGTGGGCGGTGCGCTCAAAAAGGCATCAACGGCCTACGTCGAGGCATACAAAAAACTCTCGACCGGTAGAGGTAATATCCTATCACGCGTATCAAACATCAAGGCACTGGGATTAAAGACATCGAAGTCGCTTCCAGAAGGTGAAGAGTAGCCGGCGACGGTTCGATATGCAAAAAACGAAAACCTGTCCAATATGGCATTGGGCAGGTTTTTTCGTAGTATATCTCCGCAAAAGCCGTTAGAGCGACTTTACATACTCGTCGATTGCTCGTGCCGCCTTGCGACCGGCCCCCATGGCGAGGATTACGGTTGCAGCACCCGTCACGGTATCGCCACCGGCAAATACGCCACGACGCGAGGTGCGTCCCTCATCATCCGCTACGATACATCCGCGACGCGACGTTTCAAGCGCATCGGTTGTGGCCGCAATAAGCGGATTTGGCGACGTTCCGAGGGCCATAATCACAACATCACACTCGATGGTAAAGTCCGAGCCCGACACCTCTTGTGGTGAACGACGCCCACTCTCGTCTGGCTCGCCAAGCTCCATGCGCACGCAATTCAAGCCCGTAACCCAACCCTTCTCGTCGCCGAGTACGCGGGTCGGATTGGTGAGCATGCGAAACTCGATGCCCTCCTCCTTTGCATGGTGCACCTCCTCAACGCGGGCCGGCAACTCCTTCTCGCTTCGGCGATAGACGATGGTCGCCTCTGCTCCCAAACGCTTCGCCGTACGCACAGCATCCATCGCAACATTACCACCACCGACAACCACCACGCGGCGGCCGACATAAATCGGCGTGTCGTACTGCTCGTCGTATGCACGCATAAGGTTGGCACGCGTCAGGAACTCGTTTGCCGAGAGCACTCCATTTAGGTTCTCTCCTTCGATACCCATAAAACGCGGCAAGCCCGCACCCGAACCGATAAACACCGCATCGAAGCCCTCCTCACCGAGCAACGAGTCGATGGTCACCGTACGACCAACGATGACATCCGTCTCGAAACGAACGCCCAACGCGCGTATCTTGTCAATCTCCTTTGCCACGATTCCATGTTTCGGCAGACGGAATTCCGGAATACCGTAAACCAATACTCCGCCCACCTCGTGCAACGCCTCAAATACTGTCACCTCGTAACCCATACGCGCCAAATCGCTGGCACAAGCCAAACCCGCCGGACCACTGCCGACGATGGCTACGCGATGCCCGTTCGAGGCTATGTGCGGCGTCGGAAGCGGATTCTCCAACTGCCAATCTCCTACAAAACGCTCCATCTTGCCGATTGCAACCGGCTCACCCTTGATGCCGAGTATGCACGCACCCTCGCACTGGCTCTCCTGTGGGCAGACACGACCACAGATTGACGGTAGCGACGAATCTTCCGCAATAACGGCCGCCGCACCGGCAACATCGCCCTGCGAAATACGCTCGATAAACTCCGGAATACGGATGTTTACGGGACACGCTGCCACACAGCGCGGATTCTTGCAGTGCAAACAACGCGACGCTTCGAGCGATGCCTCTTCGAGATTGTAGCCGTAGCACACCTCTTCGAAATTGGTAGCACGGATTGCCGGATTTTGTTCGCGCACCAGCACGCGCGGTATCTTGTTAGCCATAATCTCCTACTACTTATCCAAACCGATATTACACTTGTGACCTTCGGCATGCTCGCGAGCGATTGCCAACGCCCTCTGCTCCTGCGTGCGGTACATACCCTGACGACGCATCGCCTCGTCGAAATCGACATCGTATGCGTTAAACTCCGGACCATCGACGCACGTAAACTTCGTCTTGCCGGCAATCGTCACACGACATGCGCCACACATACCCGTACCATCGACCATCAGTGCATTGAGCGAAACAACACATGGCAGCGCGTACTTCTTGGCCGTCAACGTCACAAACTTCATCATAATCATCGGACCGATTGCCACACAGCAGTCATACTCGCGTCCCTCGCCGATGAGTTTTTCGAGCAGTGAGGTTACAAGGCCGTGAAAGCCCTCCGAACCATCGTCCGTCGCAATGTAGAGGTTGCCCGCCACGCGCTCCATTTTCTCCGTATATATCAGCATATCTTTGGTCTTGGCTCCGATGATGACATCCACCTTCACACCTCTCTCGGCGAGCCACTTCACCTGCGGATAAACAGGCGCAGTGCCTACACCGCCACCAATAAACACAAATCGCTTTCCACGTAACTCCTCAATCGGTTCCGAAACAAAATCCGATGGGCGTCCGAGTGGACCGGCCACATCAGCAAATGCCTCGCCAACCTCCTTTGCCACGATTTTGCGCGTCGAAACACCGAGCGCCTGTGTCACCATTGTCACGCTACCTTGCTCGGCATCATAATCGGCAATGGTCAGTGGAACACGCTCGCCATGCTTGTCAGCGCGAACAATTATGAATTGTCCCGGCTTTGCCGAACGCGCGATACGCGGTGCATAGACCTTTGTTTCGAAGATACCCTCGGCAAGTACGTTCTTTTCAATGATTTCAAACATCTTTCAGTTATGGTTTTTCTAAATTTTCTATCTTTCAATTACTGCCGTCACTCTAACGCTCCGCATTGGCGAATGTGGATCGTCGGTGATTATTCGCAAGCGGTCGTTCACCACCCCTACGCTACATTGTGATGGACGGATTGTGACAGCAACGATAACAACTCCGTCGCTCGGTACCACGATTGCGCCCGACACCTTTCTCGTGCCAACGACTCTCGGCTCCGCAACTCCGTACTCCGACTCTATCGCGCGAATCGTAAGCGGAGCAATACCCACGTTGCGAATCTCGATTCTGCGTTCCGCATCCGGCGTATTGCGCTTTACTGTGCCAAATTTAATAAAATTTTCCGATAATTCTACCTTTGGAGCCTCGCTATCTGCAAATTTTGCACGGTCGTCTATTGCTATTGCATTGATTACGAGTGGCATCGACGAACGTCGGCCATTTACATCAACCATCAGCACATCTTTGAGCGTTCCATACACCTCGCCCGTTGATGAGAGGTCATATCCGAAATCTATTACCGACTGTTCGTGTGGTTGCAGCGAACGCGGATAACGTACATCAAGCCGCCCACTCTCCTCACTTGGCACAAGCGTTATTTCGAGCGTAGCATCCGAATCATTCACAATCGCAAAAGAACTTCGCGCCGAACGCCCCTGCTCGATGTATCCAAAAGCGTGTGCATTGGCATCCGCTCGCAGACCTTCGCCCACGACCAATGCATATTGCTCATAGAGACTCTTCTCACGTGGCGTGATGCGGCCCGTAATGGTCAGCACACAGCTTCCCTCCGAGGTATATACCGTTGCGCGACGCATAAAATCGCCACTCGGCTGATTCATCGGGTCGTACGTAACGATAATCTCGCCCTCGCCACGTGGCGCAATCGGTTTACGCGAATACTCCGCCGTCGTGCAGCCACACGATGTGCCGACCTTCAAAACAACTATCGGTTGCGAGCCCGTATTGACAAAACGGAATGCGTGGCGATGCACACCGCCATCTTCGCGAATCGTGCCGAAGTTGTGCTTCGTCTCAACAAATCGCAATGGCGCGACATCGGCGGCGAATGAGTGTCCACAGACGAAAATCGCCAATAATAATATATGTATAGCCCTAATCACAGCACAAAGTTAAGTTTTTTTTGATTTTTTTTGCAAAAGTTTTTGGAGGAATAAAAAAATGCCGTATATTTGCACCACGAAAAACGCAGAACACTTCTGCGAAGGTTCTTAAAAAATGCCTGAATAGCTCAGTCGGTTAGAGCACATGACTGTTAATCATGGGGTCCTAGGTTCAAGTCCTTGTTCAGGCGCTATTGCGCGAGGGTTGCAAGCACAATGCCGAAAGGCGGGAGTGGATAGCGCATTTCGGTGATACCGAAGTCTTGCAGTCCCAAGCCATTTTTAGAATCGGGAGTTTAGCTCAGCTGGTTCAGAGCATCTGCCTTACAAGCAGAGGGTCGGCGGTTCGAATCCGTCAACTCCCAC
>JAFNYX010000049.1 GCA_017654125.1 Alistipes sp.
GGTTGATACCGCAGGTCGTGTGGATAAGTTTATGAGCCGTTACGCAAAACGCTACGATAAGAAGAACAAGTAGTATTGTTCGTTCCAACATCAAAGGTCGTTCGAAATTCGAACGACCTTTTTTATTTTATATGGCGCGGCGGGGGTGGTGAGCCAAAGGGTGTACGCTTGGCACATGTGACTTTTGGCACACAATCAAAAAAGGCCGTAAACACCGCACGCTCGATTCAAGCAAACAAATAGGGCGAGAATATCTTCGTTTCTCTCCCTTAATTCAATGACTAAAAAGCGCCACATTTAGCATCATTACCTTACCAAAAAAAATGGGTTGCCCCTGCGGACAACCCATTTACTTCGCACAAAGGCGGGATTAGTAACCCAAAACCTTCGACGATGCGTAAGAGATTTTCAGTGCGTTCGCGCGACGCAACTCCTGCTTAACGTCGGCAACGATACCCATCTTGGTACCGCCATCGGCCTTCAAGCATACGGTCATCGACGCACGGTCAGCCTCGTTCAGGTTATCGCGCTCGCCGGCTACGAAGTCCAAGATGTCCTTCGTCGTCTTATACGAGTCGTTAAGCTGAATCTTTGGTGCCGTACCGAACTTTGCCTGCATATGCATTACAGGCACACCGATATGGATATAACTTACCAAATTCTTCTTTTCGAGCTTCTGTGCCTCTGTTGCCTCAGGAAGTTTATACTTCACAAGCAGCTCCTGGTCGCGCATCGAGGTCGAAAGCATAAAGAAGAACAAGATGATATACACTACGTCGGGCAGGGAGGTTGTCGATAATGCCGGCACCTCGCGTTCGCCCTTTTTCTTCATTACTGCCATAACTATTTACCCATTTTACGCGGCTCCGCCTCCGAAATCTTCAACGGCACTGCTTTGGTGATAACTTTTCTCTGCTCCTCCTCCAAATCGGCAAACTTCTTACCGAACTTGGTCATCGATACGTCGTCACGCACCTCATTGAAGGCACGAGTCAACTCGTTCTGAACCTTGATATAGACCTGATAGTCCGTATCGCGGGTGTTTTGAAGAGAAATAACGCCCTCGCTGACAGGGAAGGTCCACTTCGTGCCATCAGGCATATCGAAGGTCTGGTCCTTCTTCTCAGGCAGATTCTCGTCATTGTAAGGATTGAGGATGAACTCCTTCGCCTTATCCTTCAAGTAACGCAAATCCATAACCTGACCGCCTGCCATCAACTGACCGCTACCCGATACGAAGACGAGGAAGAGGTTACGTTCCTTAACCTTGATATCCTCCTGCTTCACGTTCGGATCCGGCATAGGCGGCAACACGCGCACGATACCCGTATCCACGTTCATCGTCGAAACGACGAGGAAGAAGATGAGGACCGTGAAGGCGATGTCGGCCTGTGACGAAGCGTTGATTTCAGGTGCTTTCTTATTACTTGCCATAGATTATTCTTATTTTATCAAGTTGCGAACCTCGGCATAAAGCGTTACGAGCAGGGTTGCTGCTGCAACTACATAGGTAACGAGAATACCAACCTCGGAAATTACCAATTCGAACGGATCGTCGAATACGCCGCCTGCCGAGTTAGGAATAACCAAACCCTCGTGGCTCAATGCTACACCGAGAGCTGCGCCCACGATGACAACAACCAAAACGACAGCAAGAAGGGTCTTCTTAATGCTCGCAGGGTTTGCAAGCATGCCTTTGAGGGCTGCCCACAAGACGCATACGATTGCTCCGACGAGCAATGCATAGCCCCAGATGAGGTTCCAACTGATGGCAACGTCTGCTCCGCCCGAAACAACTGCCCAGCCAACCAAGGCGAGCGTGATGGCGAACAGAACACCCATCAATATATTTAACATCTTTTTCATAATTGCGTTTTATCTACGTTTGTTGATAGTCTAATTATTTCTTGCTGTAAGCGGTGAGAATATCCATCAAAGTGATAGACGAGTCCTCCATTTCGTTCACCATACCGTCGATCTTAACGATAACGTAGTTGTAGAACACCTGAAGAACCATTGCAGCAATCAGACCCAACAAAGTAGTAAGGAGGGCGACTTTCATACCACCTGCAACGAGTGCCGGGCTGATATCACCTGCTGCCTGAATCGAGTCAAACGACTGTACGAGACCAACAACGGTACCCATAAATCCGAGCGACGGCGAGAGCGAGATGAACAACGACAACCAACCGAGACCCGACTCCATCTGACCGGTCTGAACCGAACCGTACGATACAACTGCCTTCTCAACTGCATCGAGACCCTGCTCGTAACGGTCGAGACCCTGCCAGTAAATCGAAGCGATTGGACCCTTCGTATCGCGGCAAACTGCCTTTGCTGCCTCTACGCCACCCTCGTTGAGAGCCTTCTCCACCTGAGCGATGAACTTCTTGGTGTTGATGGTCGAGAGTGCAAGGAAAAGGATACGCTCAATAGCGATAGCCATACCGAGAACCAACACGATGAGAATTGGGAGCATCCAACCCCAACCACCTTCGAGGAACTTCTGCATCAAAACCTGGTGCATCGACTCACCCTCGATCTGAACCTCCGTGTCAATAGCAGCCTCCTCAACAACAGCCTCCTCAGCCGGTGCCTCGGTTGCCTCTACCTGCTCAACGGCAACTTCCTCTGCAGGAGCAGCAGCCGGCTCCTGTGCGATTGCAGTGCTGAACGACAAAGCAGCTACTGCCAAAACCAAAAATAATTTTTTCATAATAGTTTTTAATAAGTTAAAAAATTTGAAATGTTTTTTGCTTTTATTTTTTCGTTTTAGTTGTTTTTTCTCTCGTTATCTATCGTTTTTACCGTCATTTCACCAAAAATCGCCTACACAACAAACGGCCGTCACTCCCGACAAACCATCTTTAATGTGTTGGCTTACAGACATTTCATACTACCGAAATCTAATTCCCGCAGCAAAAAACGTCATATATCAGTCCGAAATATATAAAAATATTTCTGTTTCTGCAAGTCCTACGCGTGAAATTCTCCGCGCAGAGGCTGTATCATACGGCGTGCGACCTCCTCTCCGGAGAGGGTTTCACCGAGCAGCCACATGAGCTTCGTGACAGCCGCCTCGGTAGTCATATCGTGGCCACTGATGACGCCTATTTTCTGCAAACGCACGCCCGTTTCATATAATTCCATTGCCACAGCTCCACCCGTACATTGTGTTACGTTCACGATGGTCAGGCCGCGCTCGATAGCATCGGAAAGCGTCTCGATAAACCACTCGGTGGTTGGGGCGTTACCCGTTCCGAAAGTTTCGAGCACCACTCCTCGCAAACCGTTGATTGACAGCACTGCACGCAGTGTTTGTTCCGAGATTCCGGGGAATATTTTAAGGATTGCGACATTCGTGTCGAAGTGTTCGGCGATACGCAACTCTTCCGCCTCAAAAGCACCATCAAACCAACCCTCCGGATAGGCGATATCGTCGAAATTGTAGGCGATATTGACACCCACTTCGGCGAGTGGCGGATAGTTACGCGAGTCGAATGCGCTGAGAGCCTCGGCCGAGACCTTCGATGTGCGGTTAGCGCGGAATAGACGGTTTTGAAAATAGAGCGACACCTCCGGCACAATAGGTCGGTCGCCAATCTTCGCCGCAGCGATTTCGATAGCCGTAATTAGGTTTTCGCGTCCATCCGTACGCATGATACCCATCGGAATCTGACTACCCGTAAAGACCACCGGTTTGGCAAGATTTTCGAGCATAAAACTGAGTGCTGATGCGGTATAGGACATCGTATCGGTGCCGTGCAGGACAACAAATCCGTCATAGCAGGCATAGTTGTCGCGAATCGTGCGGGCGAGCTCCGACCAAAGCGCAGGGGTCACATTTGACGAGTCGATGGGCGTCATCTTATGCACGTCAATATGGACGTTGAGTTGGCGCACCGACGGAAATTCGCGCTCGATGGAGTTGAAATCGAACGGAACGAGCGTTCCGCTCGCATCGCGCTGCATACCGATTGTTCCACCCGTGTAGATTATCAGAATTGAGCTCTTTTTATCCATAATATTCTCTATTTTTTACGTTTTTCTTCATTTACATAATTATCTGGTTGTAGGCGCATTACAAACCAAACAACCGTTTTGCGTTTTCGGTCGTCACTCGCTCGACCTCCGCCGAATCGACCCCCTTGATTTCGGCAATTTTTGCACACACAAACCTCACGTACGACGACTCGTTACGCTCGCCACGATGTGGTACCGGTGTCAGGTACGGAGCATCTGTCTCGATGACCAAATCCTCCAACTCCATCTCCGCCACAACGGCCGCCAATGCGCTCTTTTTGAAGGTCACAACGCCACCGATTCCAAAGCAGAAGTCGCCACACGCTTTGAGCCTACGATAGCACTCCACATCCGACGAAAAGGCATGAAAAACACCTCGCAAGCCACGACCCACAAATCGCTCTGCGACCTCACACATCTCATCCCACGCGTTGCGTGTATGCACCGCAATCGGGAGATTCGACTCCAACGCCCACTCGATTTGCTGTTCGAAGGCCTCCGTTTGCTCGGCACGAAATTCGTCGCTCCAATAGAAGTCCAAACCTATTTCGCCCACACCCCAAAAGCGGTCGATACCCACAGGTGGTGTGGTCAAATATTCGCGCACGAGTGCCAAATCTTCGCGCCAATGAGTATTGTCATTTACCGAAGTTGGATGCAGACCCATCATCGGACGCATCATATCGGGACGCTGCCGCACGAGGTCGAACATCCGCTCGTACGACTCGGCATCAATGGCGGGCAACATAAGCATTCGAACGTCGTGCTCCTCGCATCGAGCGATGACCTGTTCGCGGTCGGCGTCGAACTCCGGTTCGTATATGTGTGAATGTGTATCTACAAGCATATCAACGTGTTTCTTTGTTATATTCCACTCCCCGAAGGCATCTTACGTGAGTTTCTCGTATAGTTTTCCGGGGAGTTGTCGCACCTCGCCCGAGAGTTCCAAGTCGAGTAGCGTAGCACTAACATCGCCCGCCGAAAGTCCGCTGCGTTCAATAAGCACATCGAGCGAAACGGCATCACCACTATCGCCAAAGAGCGACATGAGCAGTGCCTCACGGTCGGACATTTCACGAATATCTCCTCGCACGACATCTGCCACATCCGACCTCCGCCAACCCAACTCCTCGATAAGGTCGTCGGCCGAAGTTATCATCCGCGCCACACCCGAACGAATCAAGCCGTTCGTGCCGGCCGACATCGGGTCGGTCGCTCTGCCGGGCGGAGCCATCACCGTACGCGAATAGCCGTCGGCAGCCTGTGCTGTATGCAGCGAGCCACCGCCATAAGGCGACTCCACGACAAGCAGGCCATCGCACAAACCCGCCACAATGCGGTTGCGCGGAATATAGAAATTACCGTTCTGTCGCGTCTGCGACGTGATTTCGCTCACAACCGCACCTCCGCGTGCCAACATTTCGTGGGCAAGCGTAGTGTTTGTCGCTGGCGTAATGGCCGGCAGTGCATTTGCGATGACGCCGACCGTTCGCAGTCCGTACATCAACGCTGCGCGATGTGCCGCAGCATCCGCACCAAACGCCAAACCACTGACGATAACCGTGTCGGGAAATGTGGCGGATAGCTGTTCGACAATTTTATTGCACATACGCTCGCCGTACGGGGTCATACGCCGCGTACCGACAATAGATATAACATGCTCGGAATTAAGCACTTCGACATCACCCATCGAATATATAACGTGAGGAAAATCGGAGATAAATCGCAGGCGGTCCGGATATGCCGCATCGGTCGAAGATATCGGGACAATACCCTCCTTCGCGCAGTGTTGCAGTTCGCGCTCCGCCTCGGCAAAGCCCTCCTTTCGAACTATACGTCGGGCAACATCACTCCGCAGACCGGCCTCATGAATAAGTTCCTGCTCGCTTGCTGCAAAAACATCGCGAGCCGAGCCGAATCTCTCCAACAGATGAGCGATTCCGCGCACTCCGAGTTGAGCCACGAAAGTCAATGCAATATCCTCAATAATCATTGGTTACGCGGTTTTTGCAACAACAATTTGCAGGTTTTCAGATGTAAAGATAATATTTTTTTTGGTTTTGAAATAAAAACTTTATATATTTGCACTCGCTAACGAACGAAAACATGTTTCGTGCGAGCAAAAATGGTCTGATGGCCGAGTGGCTAGGCAGAGGTCTGCAAAACCTCGTACAGCGGTTCGAATCCGCTTCAGACCTCGAAAAAATCCCGTTTCGACAAACGACTGACTTCAAGTCAGTCGTTTTTTTTGTTGGGGTAATAATGGTTGGTAAATTGGGGAAGTACTATGTTTTCTTTCGAAAATTTTGCGATGTTGGCAGAGATAAGGAGCTTTTTTTAACATAAAGGTCGAGAGATTGCTCACTCGACCTTTATAATTTACATCAGACCCTGACAAACTCTACTCCTCGAAGAGGCCGAGGGCTATGCAGGCATTATAGATACCATCCTTATCGACGTCGGTCGTGATATAGTCGGCTCGCGCTTTCAACTCCGGAATGGCGTTGCCCATAGCAACCTTTGTCCAATCATCGACAAACATCGTGATATCGTTCACCGCGTCGCCAAAGACCACCGCATCGGCATAATCCGCACCATAATAATCCAAAATCTGACGGATACCAAACGCCTTATCCGACGGCTCAACAAAGATATATTCGTCGTGGAAACGACCCCACGGCAGACCCTTTAACTCTTCAAGCGTATGCTCAACAGGAGGATAGCAGGCAATATACGCCTTATAAATCTGCTCGGCGTTCTTCGGGTCGAGACCCTCAACAACCTTCGTCTCCATATATACATCGTGCGTTGCCTCCACAAAGCGATTGTCGGGTGCCGAACGCACAACGGTATTATCCGGCTGCAAGCCCCACGGAATACCTTTACGATCGCACTCCTCGATGAGGCGCACAACCTTCTCCTTATCGAGCGGGGTGATGCCCAGCAGACGACCCTCGATAGTAACACCATAACCTCCATCGCTCACCATATTTTCGAAGCCAAGTTCGCGCATATAGTCGTAGGCCATCGCCTGCGAGCGACCCGTAGCGATGCAGAGAAAGTGCCCCTCCGCACGCAAGCGGTCGAGTGCTATGCGTGTCGATTCGGGAATATATGTATGTTCCCAACCACCGGCAGCAAGCGTGCCGTCGATATCAAAAAAGAGGTAACGTCGTTTCATTCGGGTTTTCGGTCTTATATTATTATTTACGTATTATGCGTTGTTTCGGGGTGTTGTCCGCCGTGACAGGCGAGTGCTCGCGGAAGTGCTTTGCAAGCACATCGAGCACCTTAATTTGCAACGGTGCGATATCGGTTGCCTCGATTGACGGATACTTCTTGGCGATGTAGTCCGCCATAGCGATTTTATAGACGCGACCCTCCTTCAAGAGCGGGAAGCAGACATCGACCGCCTCACCCTGGGCATCGACAATAATGTCGTACGGCGTCGAGCAGAACAAATCCACGCGGTGCGACTCCTTGGTGTTGGCCGTATCGTTGAACTTGGCAATAATCATCGTACGCAACTGCGCCGGAGTCATTCGCATCGTATATATATTAGAGAAGAACGGCTCCAAATCGAAGAGCGTTGCAAGCGATACACCACCTGCCGCCAACTCCGTCAGGCGAATGCCGCCATAGTGGTAAAAACCGATTTCCGAATCGGTCGCCTCGGCAATGAGGCGCGTTTCGAGGTCGGCCAAGCCAATACGATTAACATTCACGCCGAGTGTACCAACCGAGGCGAGCAGCTCCGGATTGCTGTGTATTTGTGCGACCATCTCGGCCACCGTCTTATCCTCGACATAACCCGCAAGGTCGATATTTTCATACTCAACACTCGTTATCTCGTTGCCCTTCAAGCGAATGCGTGTGGCACCCACAAGGCGAAGTTTGCGACCCGTCTGACCAATTGTCGTACGGCCCACAAGCGTATCCACAACATTGTGCGAGTGACCACCGATAATCACATCGTAGCCATCGAACTCGTCGGCAAACACCATATCCTTTGCGTCGGCCATGTGCGAAAGCAATACGCGCACGTCGCATCGTTTGCAACCGTCGAGAGCCTCGCGTGCGCTCTGCATCGGATCGAAAAATTCGAGCTTCTCAAATACGGCGTGGTCGCCGTCCGGGTGGCCGTTATCGTAGTTGGTCACAACACCCGAAAAACACACACGCACGCCATTCTTGGTGGTGATGGTCGTGCAAGACGGCGGGGTGACGAAATCGTCGCGATGGCTGATTACGTTGGCACACACGGTCTCGAAGTCGGCATACTCGATGGCACGCTGCAAGAACTCTGCACCCAAATCGAACTCGTGGTTACCGAGCGTCACAACATCGTAGCCCACCGTATTCATCAGGTCGAGAATGGGACGGCGGCCCTCTGCCAAATCGACAAATGCGTTACCCGTCCAGCGGTCGCCGGCATCGGTCAGGATGGTTGCCACCGTATCGCGACAGAGCGCAACGGCCGTTGCAAGGCGTGCAAAGTTGGCAGTCGAGGCATGCATATCGTTAGTCGAAAGGATGACTATCTCGCGCTCACGCAACGTATTACGATAGAAAAGCGTGCCAGAGAGCGCTACCACAACGATTCCGAGTGTTATAATGAGTTTTTTCATGGTTACTTACTTTTTACAACGGCTCAAAGATACGCATTTTTATCGAAAATTTTTCGCAAAAAACCGTCATTTATATACAAATGCGCAAGTAACGGATACGGGGAACGAATAAATTTGTTATCTTTGAGGGAGAAAAGGCAAAAAGCCATCGAACAGTCAAAAAAACTTTCGCTTATGAAGAACATCATAAAGGTCTATTGCGAGAACACCTCCTCGCACATCGAGGTCGAGATGGGAACACCGCTGCTCGACATTGCACGCCAGCTCTCGCTGCCCGGCAAATATCCGCATCTCGCAGCATACGTGAACAATCGAATCAAGGAGTTGCACTATCGCGTCTATACGCCGATTTCGTTGCGATTCATAGATATCACCCACTTCGAAGGTCACCGCGTCTATCAGCGCACGGTTCTCTTCCTACTACAAAGCGCCATCGCACGACTCTATCCGTCGCAGACGCTCCACGTTCGCCATTCGGTCGGCTCGGGCATCTATTGCGAAGTGGCAGGCAAGAGCCATTTCTCCTGCGAGGAGTGCGCAGCCATCATAGCCGAGGTGCGTGCCATCGCAGCCGAAAACATCCCGATATACCGCTTCAAAGAGCCGACGGTCGATGTCGTCTCGAAGTTCGAGGCGGCGGGCTATCCCGACAAGGCAGCCCTGCTACGTTCGCGTCCACGCCTATACAGCAACATATACTATATGGGCCCTACCATAGGCTACTTCTTCGGTGCGCTGGCTCCGTCGAGCGGTTATATCGAGTGCTTCGACATCATCCCGTATGCCGAGGGTGTGCTCGTTGCTCTACCCGACCGTAACAACCCGACCGTAACGGGCAAAGTACCACATGCGGAGAAGATGGCAGGGCTGTTCCGCCAATTCCACGAGTGGATGGACATTGTGGGTGTGCCTACGGTGGGCGACCTCAACAACCGCGTATTGCAAGGCGATGCGAGCGAACTCATCAAGATTGCCGAGGCGGTACACGCACGCCAATTCTCGCGTATCGGCGACCTCATCTACGAGGCACATCGCGACCGTGGTGTGAAGGTGGTACTCATCTCGGGCCCTTCATCAAGCGGCAAGACCACATCGGCAAAGCGCATCGGCATTCAGTTGCGCGTGCTGGGTCTGCATCCGGTGCTTATATCGCTCGACGACTACTTTGTAAACCGCGAGGATACACCGCGCGACGAGAATGGCGACTACGACTACGAGGCATTGGAGGCAATCGATTTGCCACAACTTAACGACCACCTGCGCCGTCTGATTGCGGGCGAGAGCGTCGAAATTCCGCGCTACGACTTTATTACAGGCACGCGCCAATGGCACGAGAAACCGTTACAGTTGCACGACCGTTCGATACTCATCATGGAGGGTATTCACGGACTAAATCCGCGTCTTACGCCGGCACTCTCGGCCGATATGACCTTCAAAGTATATCTCTCGTGTTTCACGTCGGTTGCCATGGACAACACCACCCGCATCCACACCACCGACAACCGCTTGTTGCGTCGCATCACGCGCGACTACCACACTCGCGGAAATAACGCCTACGACACGATTGCACGTTGGCAGAGCGTTCGTCGCGGCGAGGAGCAACACATATTCCCGTATCAGGAGAATGCCGATGTGATGGTCAATACGTCGCTCTTCTACGAAATCGGCGTGCTGCGTCCGCTCATCGAGCCGATTCTGCGCGAGATACCCGACACCGTACCCGAGTATGGCGAGGCACATCGTCTGCTTGCGTTTCTCGACAACTTTACGCCAATTGCGGCCGACGAGATACCACCAACGTCGATTATGAGAGAGTTTATCGGCGGAAGTTCGTTCAAATATTAGAAATATTTGTACATTTGTGGATGGGTAACACCCGAAGTATGAAAATTAACAATAAAACCAAAAAACTATATGTTCGATAAGTTTGTTTCCAGACACGTCGGCACGACCGATGAAAAGCAGCTTGGCGAGATGCTCGCAACTATTGGCGTCGGCTCCGTCGAGGAGTTAATCAGCGAGGTTATTCCCGCTTCGATTCGCCTCGAACGACCTCTTGCACTCGGCGAAGGCATGAGCGAGTACGAGTTTACGGCACATATCGGCGCACTCGCTGCGCGTAACCGTCAATTCCGTTCGTTTATCGGCATGGGCTACTATCCAAACGCCGCTTCGGCAGCCGTTATGCGTAACGTATTCGAAAATCCGGCGTGGTACACCTCCTACACCCCTTATCAGGCAGAGATTTCGCAAGGTCGCTTGGAAGCACTGCTCAACTACCAAACGGCTATCTGCTCGCTGACAGGCATGGAGATTGCCAACTGCTCGTTGCTCGACGAGGCGACGGCCGTAGCGGAGGCGATGCTGATGATGTTCGCCCTGCGTTCGCGCGACGCTGTAAAGGAGGGTAGAAATTTCTTGTTTGTCGATGAAAACATATTCCCTCACACGCTCGACGTCTTGCTGACACGTAGCGAGCCGTTCGGCATCGAACTTATCGTGGACAACTACGCCGACTACACCTTTACGGGCAAGGAGTTCGGTGCTATCGTGCAGTATCCGGCAGCCAATGGCGAGGTGCGCGACTACTCGGATTTCGTCGCTGCGGCACACGCCGTCGGCGCACTCGTTGCCGCAGATGCCGACCTGCTCTCACTCGCACTACTCACACCGCCTGCGGAGTGGGGTGCGGATATTGCCGTAGGCACAACCCAGCGTTTGGGTTGCCCGATGGGCTTCGGAGGCCCTTCGGCCGGCTACATGGCAACACGCGAAGCATACAAGCGCAACATGCCTGGCCGAATCATCGGCGTATCGGTGGACCGCCTCGGCAACCGCGCACTGCGTATGTCGTTGCAGATGCGCGAACAACACATCAAGCGCGAACGTGCAACATCGAATATCTGTACCGCATCGGCCCTCATGGCGTCGATGGTCGGTTTCCACTGCGTATATAACGGTGCGGAGGGCCTGCGTCGTGCCGCGACAACTGCCCACCTCGCAGCAATATCGGCAGCGAAGGCAATCGAGCAACTCGGCTATAAGTTGAGCTCTTCGGCAGTGTTCGATACCATCGAGGTCGAGGCCGAAGCATCGGTTATCGAGCAACTCGCTTTGGAGCGCGAAATCAATTTCTACTATCCATCGGAGGAGCGCGTGCGTATCGCATTCGACGAGGTTACGACCGACGAGGAGGTGAACTCCGTTGTCGGCATCTTTGCCGAGGCGAAGGGTCGCAAACCGAAGGAGGTAAAGATGTGCAAAGAGTCGGCCATCGCGGTCGCCCTGCGTCGTAACACCCCACTGCTTGCCGAGCCGGTATTCAACCGCTATCGCAGCGAGAGCGACCTGATGCGCTACATCAAGCGTTTGGAGTTGCGCGATATTTCGCTCGCCAACTCGATGATTTCGCTCGGCTCGTGTACGATGAAACTCAATGCGGCGGCACTCATGCAGCCGTTGTCGCTCGCCGGCTTTACCAATATCCACCCATTTGCTCCGGCCGACCAGCGCGAGGGTTACACGCAACTCATCGAGGAGTTGGAGCACGACCTGGCGGTCATCACCGGTTTCGATGGCTGTTCGTTGCAGCCAAATTCGGGTGCAGCAGGCGAGTATGCGGGTCTGATGGTCATCCGCGCCTACCACCAAAATCGCGGCCAAGGCTATCGTAACGTAATACTCATCCCTTCGTCGGCTCACGGCACAAACCCTGCTTCGGCAGCAATGGCGGGCATGAAGATTGTGACCGTAGCATGCGACGAGCGCGGAAATATCGACGTCGAAGATTTGAAGGCGAAGGCCGAGCAGCACTCGTCGGAGCTGTGCGGTCTGATGGTAACCTACCCTTCGACGCACGGCGTATTCGAGAGTCGCATCCGCGAGATTGTGGATGCTGTTCACGATGCGGGTGGCGAGGTATATATGGATGGTGCGAATATGAACGCACAGGTAGGCTTGACCAATCCGGGCTATATCGGCGCCGATGTCTGCCACCTCAATCTGCATAAGACGTTCGCCATGCCACACGGTGGCGGTGGTCCGGGCGTCGGCCCTATCTGCGTGGCAAAACACCTCGTGGAGTTCCTTCCGTCGCACTCGGTTGTTCCGACCGGTGGCGAGCAGGGTATTACGGCCGTATCGTCGGCTCCGTGGGGTTCGGCACTGCTTCTGCCAATCACGTACGGTTATATCAAGATGCTCGGTGCCGACGGTCTGCGTCGCGCAACGGAGATGGCAATCCTCAACGCAAACTATATGGCTTCGGCCATCAAGGAGGAGTTCCGTACCTACTATTCGGGCGAGACGGGTCGCGTGGCACACGAGATGATTCTCGACCTGACACACTTCAAACGCGAGTATGGTGTCGATTGTGGCGACGTTGCTCACCGACTGATGGATTACGGCTTCCACGCTCCGACACTCTCGTTCCCTGTTCACGAGACGCTGATGGTCGAGCCGACCGAGAGCGAGCCGAAGGAGGAGATGGACCGCTTCATCGAGACGCTCATAGCAATCAAGCGCGAGTGCGAACATATTGCGGGCGAGGCAGACAACATTGTGGCGAACGCTCCGCATACGGCCATAGAGTTGGCCGGCGAGTGGTCGCACCCTTATTCGCGCAAAGAGGCGGCATTCCCGTTGGAGTGGGTTTCGCGCTCGAAGTTCTTCCCGTACGTGTCGAAAATCGACAACGGCTACGGTGACCGCAACCTTGTGGCAAAGAATGAGGAGTAGTATAACCTAATATGAAAGCACGATTGATGTAATTGAAGAGGGTGGTGCAACATTCCTCGAAGTGTACGGCGACAAAGATTTCTCGGGCAAGTATCGCAAATCTAAATAAAAAGCGTACCTTTGCCAAACCAAACAAGCGGGGGGGGTAAGATTGGTAAGAGAATAGGTAATAGAGTATTAGGTAGTTTGTGCTTTGTTTAACATATTTATCTTTGTACTTTACAACCTTACAGAAAACCCGCAAGGCCGAAACGAGCAAAAAACAACAAACGAACAGTAACACTAAAAACGGAGTTTTCGCAACCTCCACAACAAGGCTCTCGGAGCGTAGCGACAAAGTCTCCCTTTTTCAAAGGGAGATTTAGAGGGAATGTAAATACGAATTCTACTTCATAATTTTCATTCCAAACCCGCAAGGCCGAAACGAGCAAAAAACAACAAACGAACAGTAACACTAAAAACGGAGTTTTCGCAACCTCCACAACAAGGCTCTCGGAGCGTAGCGACAAAGTCTCCCTTTTTCAA
>JAFNYX010000050.1 GCA_017654125.1 Alistipes sp.
ATGACTTTTATATTTTTTTGAGATTACACATACAAAGTTGCATATAATTTTCCGAACTACAAAAAAAATATTTCACGACCCCGAAGGATTGTGCAATACCCTATTGTCCCTACGAGCACTAACTAACAACCTCTTTTATCGCAAAAACAATAGTATAATTTGATTGCAAATCTCTAATGTGTACCCGGACAGGTCAAGTTCATATCTATGAAGCACTCCGGGAAGGTCGAGGCATCGCCGATAGGCGTACTCCAACGCGTTAGATATCCTGTGTCGCCATTCGCATTCTTACAGCAGCTGCACACAAAACCGTCATTGAGAAACACAACATTGGCATAAGTCGTCTGCTCTTTCACCTGGAGTTTAAATTCAAATCGTGTTCTGTTGCGAGACAACTCAATCAGCTCTTTAAGACCGATGCTCGTCATACCCACGCACATTGTATTTGCGGCAGCACGTGTGGATTGCGATTCGTTCGACTCCGGCCACTCCCCCTCTTTATCTTTCTCGTCATCCCAACGCGGGAAGTAACCTAAATCTTCGCCACCGACGCCCTCCGTCACCTTTCCGTAGTTGATACAATCGTAGGCCATAACACCCTCTAAACTTCCGCACAGACCCGCAGCCGTAGTCATCTGCAAACCCTTAACTTCGAAGGCGGCATCTCCGCCATAAACATTTCCTCGATTGACACAATGAAGAATAAGGTTCGCATCGTTCACAGCCCAACCCGAAATACCGGCTACAATATTCCATGATATGTTATGATTAGTACCTTCAATGATTTGGCATGCATCCGCGCCATAGATATCACCCTCATTCACACAATCAGTTACGCCTGCATTCATTTGCCAACCACAGATACCACCAACAGGTGCTATCAGATTTACTCCGCGTTCCGCTGTATGGTCTGCGAGTATCACATCTCCCGTATTGGTACAACCTGAAATCATCGGCATTGCATCCACCGATGTGAACTCGTCGCTCGCCACAACTCCGGCAATACCACCGACACAAGCCACAACACCTATAACGTCGTTATCGGTTGCCGGAAGTGGGAAATAGTAGTCGCAATTAACCTTTCCGCTATTGCTACAATTCAACACATTTCCATTATACACGACTCCCGCTACCGAGCCAACGGACACTCCGGACAAACTATCCTCGCCCATAAATCCACCACCAAGGTAGAGATGATCAATTTTGACGGTACGCAAATCGGCTGTTATATTGAGATTTTTGATAGTACCGCACGAAACTCCGAAGAATCCGAACAACGAGCAGACATCGCTTCCCGCCTGCTCTCCGTTGTATACCATCTCGCCATCAATGAAGTGACCGTCTCCATCAAACGTACCACGGAACGGAGTGCTCATTGATCGACCAATTGGCGTCCATGGAGCACTGTCTATGCTATCAATCGTCAAATCGTGCGTGAGCTTGTAGTGCGCAGTCGCAATATACTCTGCCATCTCTTCGCCATACGCCTCCGCTACTGCCTCCGGATAGTGCACGCAATCCATCAGCAACTGCAAATCGTTTGCCGTATAGATACAGAACGGATTCTGCTCCGAGCCATCGCCTGTCGCCAAAATCGTCTCCGGCAGACTTGGTTCGATACCGTTATACCACACAAAGCCCGGCTCGAACTTCCTTATAGGAACGGTCGCCGTATAAATCTTACTAAACTCCAAATCTTTGTTGGCGATCAAACGACCAAGATATTTTGTATCATCGGTCGTGACAATCGAGAATATGAGGATCTCGTTTTTGAGTATCGGCGCAACTGCCGCCTCGTCATCCAAAAGCGTATCCGCAATCGTTCCGAGCAACGAGATGTATATGTTTTCGGAAGGTGTTTCGCGCGTAATATTGATATAGTTCGTCTTTTGCACCGTTCCATACATTGCATCAATACTCATCAACGATGTTGCACGTTTCGGCAACTCTATTTTGATGCTTTTGATATCGGCATTGATGGACTCGCCGTTAAACTTAAATGTCGGCTTCAACAAACTTACGATATTCTCAAATTTGATAACCGCATTCTCGTCAAGCAAAACCCCAGATTCACCGCTCGGGGACTCGGCATATCCAAACATCACGATATTTTTACTCTCCAAATCGCCACTCTGCTCACTGATATCGTACGATAGTAGCGAGCCCTCCATCTTCAACTCCGGATAAATGGCCGTCACATCGTAACAAAAAACGTCTGTACCCTCCTTGCCCGGAATCGTTCCACGGAATTTGTTCGTACCCGAAATCTGCGTAAACACCGACGAATAGAGTCCGCCTTCGGTATTAAGCAACGTAAATCGCTCCCCTTCGCGACTCCAATCCAAAAAGAGTTTTTTCTTGCCCGGCTCATCGACAAACTCAATACGTGAATCTGCACTACCTTCAATCAGCGTCTCAAAGGTAAGTTCTCGCTGCGAATGGTTGTCAATCGGCAACTCATCTTCCCAATGCGCACACGACCACGCCACAAGAAGGATTACGCCGCACAACAAATATTTCAATAATTGTGTATTCTGTTTCATCTCTAATCATTGTTAATTTTACCACTCTTCATACTCAAAATCATCCGGTCCGCCATCATCGGCGCTGCCACCGGAACTTATCCCCGGGTCACTCACAAAAAAGCCCTCCTCGGAGATAAATTCTGCATACTCCAACGTCGGAGTTGCATACACATTAAAAACTCTAACCATAGGCCTACTTACTATATTAAATTTGTTAAAAATAAATATTGCAACAAGACCTTGTCACAACTAACTCACCTTACAATTCCGCGATAATTCAAAGACAAGGTGGGTAAATATATGAAAATTTCCCCCCCCCTCCAAATCTGATGCCAACTTTTTGCAAAAACCGGTTATTTTTTTATGTTTTTTTACATTTTTTTACATTTTTCCGGTATTTTTTCAGAGATTCTTCGAGGATTCTTCTCCATAAATTACAGACGAGCGATATGGCAGAAATCAAAAGTTAAGAATAAAAAATGGTTCGCACCATCTTCCCTAAATTTTCGCCATAGCAACAGCTCGGTCCCCTCAAAAAAATATTTGCACAAAATGAGTAGCCAAAGAGTAAAACTGCACATTATTTCAAAAAGCATATATGTTTTTATGCATTTTTTTATATCTTTGTGTGATTAATGGTACATTACCACTACACAAACTCAAACGTATGAGAGATTTACTGACGGCTCTATTGCCGCTATGCATATCGTTCATCGCAGTAGCCATCGCGCATCCACACTTGGTGCGCCTGGCCAAAGAGAAGAACATTGTCGATAACCCGAATACACGCAAATTGCAGTTGCGTCCGGTGCCTGTTCTCGGTGGCATAGCCATCTTTTTCGGCATTATCATCGGCACGGTTGCCGGTTGGGCAATAATCGATTGTTCGTCCCTGCTCGGCGTATTTGCCGCAATGATGATTATGACGTACGTCGGCGCGACGGACGATATTCTGGATATTTCGGCTGGCGTGCGTTTCGCAGCACAGGTCTTGTCTGTGCTTATCCTCATATACGCAGGCGATTGGTCGCTCAACAACTTCCACGGGCTGTGGGGCATTGAGC
>JAFNYX010000051.1 GCA_017654125.1 Alistipes sp.
ATGCGACCGTTTCGCTCTCGACGGTTGCCGTACGCGACTGGTCGGCTGACATCGCCATCTCGACAAGCGGTGCATCGAAATACAAACTCTACATTACACCTAACGCTACTGCCGAGGGTGAGAATGTGGCGCCAATTGTTGAGGAGTTCGGTGTGGAGTATCCGACTTCGCATACGAGCCACACCTTCACTACGTTGAAGGAGGCGACGACCTACTACGTCTTTGCATTGCCTTACGACTCGACGGGCAAAGCCGGTCGCCTTGCCGAGCTGACCTTCACGACCAATGCGGAGATTCTGCCGGAGCCAAGCAGCGAGTACGACAAGTTCCTCGGTACGTACTCCTTCTCCTCGAAGAACGGTGCTCGTGACGATGAGCCGCGCGATGTCGTAATCTCGAAGGAGGTTGACGGTAAGGTGTTCCGCATCAGCGGTCTGATGCACCCTACAATGGCTTCGCAGATTCCGGATGCATCGGTGTTTGCTCATTTTAAGAATGGTCAAATCCGTATCTTGTTCGGCAAGGTAGCCGATTATGGTCAATACACCCCGGTATGGTGTGCGCCGTATAAGGATGGTCTTTTCTTGATGATGGTGGACCTCTGTGGTACGTACAACAACGGCCGTATCGAGTTTATGGATGCCCAGGACGATGGTATGACCGGTCTGTTCTTCTACCAATCGTCCGCTGTTGATGGCTCGTATCAGGGTGGCGGTATCGACTACTACGATGATTTGGTACTGACCAAAAAGAGTGGTGGCTCGGAGCCGCCGGTAAATAAGAGCAACACGACTGAGAACTTCACCCGCAGTGAGGAGGTTGCAGCCGGTTGGAAATAGTCGTTACGGTTGCGGCCGTGCGATAGACGCAAACGAAAAAGCCCTTGCTCGGTGTTGAGCAGGGGCTTTTCTTTATGGTATGTGTTCGAAGGTTTTCGGTATTCAGGGTAGGGTGTGGATGTTACTCGAAGACTCCGCGCGAAATACCGCGACGCATACGCAACAAGTACTTCGCCTTTTCGGGTGCGCCCACGAGTAGGTATCCCATAGCAATCAACCACGCCACAACGCCCTTGATGCGCTCCGCGCGACGCAATGCAGCCACGCCACCGCGCAACTCGGCACGCATGCGCTGACTGCGACCAACGTTTATGCTCAATTGGTCAAAATATTCATCCGTGAGTTTTGCGTCGGGAATATGGTGAAAGATCGCCGCCTGTGGCACAAACCACGCGCGATATCCCTTGGCATGCAATCGCTCGAAGAGGTCGTTCTCCTCGCCACCGATAAGTGTCGCTCCGTTGCGACCAAGTGTGGGGTTGAATGCTCCGATGTGTTCGAACACCTCGCGCCGAAAAGCCATATTTCCACCCGCCGGTACGCGGTGTTTTGGAAACGGTGTGGGAGTGGCCCCCAAATCGACCGGATTGGCAATCATTCGCTCGGGGTAGTGCGACATCCATGCCGGCCGACCGCTCTCGTAGCGCGGTATGACCGCTCCGCCGGCTGCCACGACCGTCGGGTGCGAGTCGAAGAATGAGATATATCGCTCGGCGAAGGTCGCTTCGAGTGTCTCGTCATCATCGACAATGGCTATGTAGTCGCCCTGTGCCGCCGCAATACCACAATTTCGGGCGTTCGAGAGCCCCTGTTTCGGCTCATAGACCATTCGTAGTTGATAGTCGGCGTGCTTTGCGGCAAAGCGCGCAAAATCCTCTGCCGTCGAGTCCGTCGAGTTGTTGTTCACCACTACGCACTCCCACAGTGCCGGCGAGGCCGTTTGGCGCACCACCGACTCCAATGCGCGTTGCAGATCGCGCGAGCGATTGTATGTCGCAATGATAATAGATAGTTTCACGAGTACAATTTTTCCCTTTAATATCTACTTTGTTGCCTCCCTCTAATCTCGCAGCCCGATGCGCTCCTTTATCCACGCGATAACCTTATCGAGCCCCTCCTTGCCTGCCATGTCGAGCGAGTTGAAACATGCGAATCGGGTGTGGGTGCTCTGCGAAAATTTCGCCAACTTGCGTTCGATGTATTCAATTCCGTTTTTAGGTTTCAGATAGAGCAGATTTCCCTTTACGGGGCGCACTTCGCAGCGTCCTTGCTTGTGAAGCAGCAGATATTGCACCTCCTGCGGATTGTATTGCGTCGCGTGGCGGAAACGGTGCGAGATATTTTGCTCCAACAAATCGGAATGTCGGGTGAAAAACTCCTCATAATGTGTGCGCGACAACCCTCTTGGCGTGTGGTCCATCTTTAAGAAGTAGCGACGATTGCCTGCCAAGGTTGCGGCGTTGAGCATCGTGCCCTTGTACGTCACCGCCTGCGAGCCGTCCCGATTGCGCTTGAAGAGGCGCGTGAGAGCTGTCAGCAGGTAGTTGCTCTTCGTCGCATAGCAAACGATGCCCTTCTCGGTGAAGAAATCTTCGGGTGTGACGGGAGCCGCCAAAATCAAATCGTCATTAAACTCGACAAATCGGTCGCTCAACCCCGGTATGCGCCACGTCATCGACTCGATGGATATCGAGTTGAAGGTCGGCAGATACTTCTCGTATCCTCGAAAGATTGTTTTGTGGTCGATTATCTCAATCGGAATATAACCTTCGGGGAAGTGTTGCTCCAAAAATGGTTCGAGGTGCGGGTCCTGCTCGTCAGTTACGAGGTAGATTTTGTTAATCCACGGTGCGAAACGGTTTATGGATGCCACGCAGTAGAAGATTTCGCCCAGATTGTTGAATCGGGTGTCGCCTGCCACGTTCTCTTTGGCGACCATTTCGGGTGTGGAGAAGGCCTGTCGTTTGGCTTTATGGCGAGGATCATCGCCATCGACCCACGTGATTACGGCATCTATCTTCTCTGTCATATCTCGTACTTCGATTTCTTGGGAAAACGTTCGTCGAATGCCGCCAACAGCGTCGAGCGAAGCTCTTTGTAGCGCTCCTCCGAAATTCGCACATCGTTGATGCATACCAACTTGCGCGAAGGTTGAGTGATAAACTTTCGCAACATTGCACCGGATACAAAACCCAACGAAAATTGTCTCTTTGAGAGGCGTTTGTTCACAAGACGCCCTTTCAGGTACATGTAATCGAGGAAGACGTATTGGGTGAGGTTTTCGCTGTTGCGTGTTTTTGCAGCCGAGGTCTTTGCGATTTCGGGTAGCACCTTCCCATACAGCTCCTCGCATTCGCTACGGAACATCGGCGTACAGATGTGTTGCGGACGGAGGAAGCAGAGTCGTGGTTTCAGCCCCAAAGCCCGACGTGCGACATTGTCCGAATTGCGACAAATACGCTTGAACATATCGATTCTCAGGATATGGTGCGACATCCCGAGAAAACATTTGCCATCCTTGAAAAAATCGGTCGGCGCACAAAGCTTCATCGGGAAACAGTCATCGTTGAAGTAGAGATACTCCTCGTCCAGCCCCTCGATGCGGTGCAGATGCATCTCGATAGGGTTGCTGTTGAATGTCGGCAGATACTCGGCCGGAATGATATCCTTGTGCAGAACGATATGCACCTCTTCGCGGTTGAGCCATTCGGGCACCTGGCTCTCGTGCGAGACGACAAGATGTACCTTACGCACGAACGGCATATTCTCGGCAATACCGCGGAACAGATAGCGCAACGTGCCCCAGTCACGAAAACGCTTCTCCAACGCCGGTTGGTTGGTGTGCTTCTCGTAATCGCGCTGCCATACGGGGTCCAAGCCGTTTACATAGGTGATAACTATATCCATTCCTTACCTCTCCTTGCTTTGTTGTGCGGTAAAGCCGCTTTTATCACTACAAATATAGACCTTATATTTGGAACTCGCAAAAAATGGAGCGAATAATCGTTTTTGGGCCTCTTGACCGAGTGTCGCGGATGGTGTTTTGTGGTAGCGAAACGCCTTTTTGTGGTGCGAAACGAGATATTTCGCCAAAATTTTACTACCTTTGGATAAAATTAAACCAAAAAACAGATTTTCGAATATGAAAAGATTCTCCTTTCTGATTATGTTTGCTTTGGCGTGCGTGACAATGGCGACAGCACAGCCAAAGCAGTCGTTCGTTAAAGTTATCGTAACGCCCGACCACGCCGATTGGTGCTACGATTGTGGCGAGAAGCCGAAGTTTGCGGTAGAGGTTCTCACGTGCAGCAATGCGCCCGTAAAGGATGCGGAGGTGTATTATGAAATCTCGGAGGATTTCCTCGCACCGCTCGAAAAGGGCGAACGCACGCTCAAAGACGGTACGATGACCCTCTCGGGCCATACGATGCGCAAGCCGGGCTTCTTGCGTTGTCGCGTATGGGCGAAGGTCGATGGCAAGAAGTACGAGGAGTGTGCTACGGCGGCATTCGAGAAGGAGCGTATCGTGCCGACAACCATTATGCCGGAGGATTTTGCCGCATTCTGGCAGAAGGAGATTGAGAAGAACGCAAAGATTGATATGTTGCCGCAACTGACGCTCGTGCCTGAGAAGTGTACGCCGTTGGTGAACGTCTATTCGGCGTCGTTCCAAAGTTTCAAGAAGGGCTCGCGTATCTACGGTACGCTCTGCGTTCCTGTGCGCCATGAGGGCAAATGTCCTGCCATACTGATTGTTCCGGGTGCGGGTTGCCGTTCGCGCAAGGGCTATATTGCCGAGGCGGAGAAGGGCTTCGTAACATTCGAAATCGGCATCCACGGCATCCCGACCGTGCTGCCCGACGAGCGCATCTATGAGACTTTGAAGCAGGGCTCGTTGCTCAACTATCCGTCGGCAAATGTCGATGATAAGGACAACTACTACTACAAGCGCGTATTCGTGAGCTGTGCTCGCGCAATCGACTTCCTCGCCGAGCTTGATATGGTCGATGCCGACCGCATCGGTGTAATGGGCGGCTCGCAGGGTGGTGCGCTCTCAATTACGACGGCATACCTCAATCCGAAGGTTAAGTGTGCCGGCGCGTTCTATCCTGCAATGTGCGACCTGACAGGATACCTGCACGACCAAGGCAATGCGTGGCCATATCTGTTCAAAAACAAGGCGCTCGCCACAAAGGAGCGTCTGGAAACTGTTAAATATTACGATGTTGTGAACTTCGCTCGCGGTCTTTCGTGCCCGATTTTCGTTTCGTACGGTTACAACGACCTCGTTGTTTGTCCTACCTCGATTCAGGGCGCAATCAATGTCATTCCGTCCGAGAAAGAGGTGATGATTGTTCCGCAGTCGCGCCACTACACCTATCCCGAGCAGAACAAGGCTCGCTCGTCGTGGGTGATGAACAAACTTTCGAAATAATCAACTTCGTAAAAACGTATAGTATATGAAACGCATTTTCTCGCTATTGCTCGCACTTGCCGCGCTCTGTGGTACGCTTTACGCACAAGAGGGAACGGGTACGATGACCCAACACACGTTGCGTCATAAGGGGCACGACTACGTCTATTGGCTCTACTTGCCGAAGGATTTGCCGGCCGATGCGCCGCTCGTTATGGTTTATCACGGCTATGGCTCGCGCAACATCCCGTCGATAAAGTACGGTATGAACGAGGTGGCGGACCGCAATGGATTTGCTGTGTGCTATCCGCGAGGCGATAAGGATTTCAAGGGCAAATATTGTTGGAATGTCGGCTACTCGTTCCATATCGAGCATGGTTGGCGCCGCGACGATGTCGGCTTTACGCGCCGTCTCGTACGTTTGCTCCAAAAGGAGTACGGATTCTCCCGAGAGAATGTCTTTGCAACGGGCCACTCGAACGGTGGCGAGATGTCCTATCTGCTGGCATATACCTGTTCGGATATCTTTGCGGCTGTAGCACCGATTTCGGGCCTTATGATGGAGTGGATGTACCGCGACCTCGAAGCCAAACGGCCGGTGCCTGTGATGGAGGTGCATGGTACGCTCGACAAGACGTCGGAGTGGAATGGCGACCCCGAAAATAAGGGTGGCTGGGGTGCATATATTGCCGTACCGCGCGCTGTCGGCTATTGGGCAGCCGTAAACCGCTGTACGCACGAGCAGACCGAGCGACTGCCACTGCGTCGCAATCAAGTCGTGGCTCACCGCTATGTGAATGGTACCGACGGCCATGAAGTGTGGCTC
The DNA here is from genome assembly GCA_017654125.1 of Alistipes sp. Taxonomy (GTDB): domain Bacteria; phylum Bacteroidota; class Bacteroidia; order Bacteroidales; family Rikenellaceae; genus Alistipes. Next base: position 6,080 of record JAFNYX010000051.1, read on the forward strand.
TACGAGGTTATCGGCGGAAAACACTCGTGGGCGGAGAAGGATATGGACACGTCGGCCGAAATATGGAAATTTTTCAGCAAATACCTCAAATAGGGGTAATGATTTGATTGCTTGCATATTACGCGACTCCAAACGGCTTTGTCGGAAATTTATTTGACGAAAAGGTTTGGAGTTGCGAAATATTTGCCCTATATTTGCATCATCAAACGAGGCACTCTTCTCTTAAAAAAGAGTAACGATACATCGCGGGATGGAGCAGTTGGTAGCTCGTCGGGCTCATAACCCGAAGGTCGTGTGGTTCGAGTCCCACTCCCGCTACTAAACAATCAAGGGATAGGCTAATCTATCCCTTGATTGTTTTTTATGCTCGGAGAGTGGGACGAGAACGAAGTTCGAACCGACGCACGAAGCAGGAGCAGAGACTGCTTGCAGACTATGCCCTGCAAGAAGGAGGAAAATCAAATTGTTGCAACAATTTGATTAATCCCACTCCCGCTACCTAAATCCCCCTTGAAGAGCAAAGCTCGTCTTCCTCCTTCGCACCTCGGCAATGTGTGCAAGCACCCTATGCCCCTCGGTTTGACGTCTGTTATGTAAAGTGGGTGGGTGGACTTATATTTCTGATACATCAACCTATTTTACAGACTCGGTTACTCTTTCATAGCCCGTTATAAACGAGTTAGATATTTCGATGGTGTGTTTTGTGTGGGAGAGAAAGAAAAAATTTCTATCTTTGTACTATGAAACGATTTTGGATACTTCTTGTTGTGGCGACGTTGGCGATGGCGAACGTGGCTTCGGCGCAGATTTTTGTCAAGGTTAATGCGCTATATGCTCTTGCAGGAGTTATAAATCCACAGGTTGAGGGTGTTATAGCCCCACATTCGACGCTCTCGATAGATGCGACTTACTCGCCGTGGAAGAGCATCAAGGGCAAGCATGCCGAGTTCTGTATCTTTCAGGGTGAATACCGCTACTATTTTCGTCAGGCGGCGCGCGGTTGGTATGTGAGTGTAAATGCCGGTATGACGGGTTTTGATATCAACAAGCCACAGTTCTTCAAGAATGGGTTAATCTCTTTCAAGAAAGAGTATGGCAAGGGCTTCGGCTTTATGATTGGCGCTGGTGCTGGCTATCAGCATACGTTTCGCGAGCGATGGGTTGTCGATGCGTTTATTGCGTTCGATTTTTTGCGTTCGTGGTATAACGGTTATAACGCCAACGGTGAGATTGTTATGAATCCGCAAGGGCATGAACACTATAAGCATCCCGACCCATTCAATGGTTCGGCGGAGTGTGTGCCGAAGATTGGTGTGTCGCTTGGTTACAGGATATTTGATCCGGCTCGCCACCGCAAAGAGAAATAGGTCTGCGTACAGCACAAAAAAAGAGGTATCTCAACCATCATGGTCGGATACCTCTTCTCTTTTGTCCCCTCCTCCACTTGAAGGTGCAGGTTACTCTGCCGATGGAGTTGGCTCGGCGGTTGGCTCTACTACGAGTGAGTCGCAGAGTGCGGTGGTAGTCGAGTCGCACGTTTCAATCGGCTCTGCCGGTTGTTCAACGGTCGGCTGCTGTTCGCCCAGCAATAGCGAGGTGACGTTACGGCGTGCGGTGAACGAAATGACCACCAAAACGAGCGTCACAACACTTACGACCGACATAAATATGCTCTTCAATAACTGCTTCTTTGCTCTCTTGTTCTTCTTTTTTGTCTTTTTCATATAGTTATCAAGTATCTGTTGTTTGGGTTATTTCTTCTCTGCATCTTCAATCCTGACGCGTTTCGGGCGCTTCGGCTTGGGTTTTTCGAGTGGCTGCTTGTGCAAAATCTCGATAGCCCGCTGTAAGGTCTCGTCAATCGGACGTATGAAGTAGTAGAAGGCATTGCTGTCGAGTGCCGAATTGCGGGCGATATATGCCTTCAATTGCGCCTCCATAACAGAGCGCGAGCGCGAAATCTCCGACCATACGGGACGAACGCCATTTTTGGAGGCGTACGTCACAAAGCGGTTGAACATTCCGGCATCGGCGGCAAACATCTGCTCCAAATCCGCCGTCGAGCGTGCTGCGTCGAGCGCCTTGCGATGTGTGTCGGCATAGTCTATCGTAAAGCGATAGAGGATGTTGCGACCCGATACTTCGAGATAGTACTTCGTTACGCGTGTGGTGTCGAGCGGTACGAAAACGTCGGGCATAATGCCTCCGCCGCCATATACGGTTTTGCCTTTCGGTGTGGTAAATCGGAGCGAATCGGCAAAGCGGATGCTGTCGGCCGAGAAGTACTCGTTATGCAGGAAACGATTTGCCAAATCCAGCTCGTAATCCTTCGAGCCGGCGGTGTACGGTTTTTGAATCGAGCGACCCGTCGGTGTGAAGTATTTCGATACGGTCAGGCGCAGTGCCGAGCCGTCATTGAACGGAATTTGCGACTGCACCAAACCCTTGCCGAATGAGCGACGTCCGACGATGGTGCCTCGGTCGTTGTCCTGCAACGCTCCGGCGAGGATTTCGCTCGACGAAGCACTAATCTCGTCGATGAGCACCGCAACGGCCAAATCGGTTACACTACCACGACCGTCGCTGAACTGTTTCACCTGTCTCTTTGCGCGATCCTCCGTATATACAATCAGTTTGCCTTGTGGTAGAAATTCGTTTGCGATGAGTATTGCCTGGTCGAGAAATCCCCCGGCATTGCCACGCAAATCGAACACAAGTCGCTTCATGCCCTGCTTGCGAAGCGTGTCGAGCGCACTCTTAACCTCGTGGAGCGAGGTGCGGGCAAATTGTGACAACTTGATGAAACCCGTATCGTCGTTGAGCATAACGCTTGCCTCGACGCTGCGTAGCGGAATAGCATCGCGCGTAATGGTCACGCTGACCGGGTCGGCGACTCCTCGTCGTTCGAGCGAGAGCTGTACCTGTGTGCCGCGCGGACCGCGAAGGCGACGCATCACCTCTTCCTGCGACATCTTCACGCCCGAAATAAGCGTGTCGTTCACGCGCATAATACGGTCGCCGGCTGCTACACCTGCTCTTTGGCTCGGGCCTGATGGGATGGTCGAGAGGACGATTACCGTATCGGTCGCCATGTTGAAGGTGATGCCGATGCCGTCAAATTCGCCATCCAGTTTTTCCTCCGAGCGCTTGAATGTATATGCAGGCAGATACGCCGAGTGCGGGTCGAGTTTTTCGATTATGGCCGGAATTGCCAACTCCGCAATCGAATCGGCCGAGAGTGGCTCGATATAATTGTGTTCGATATAGGTTACGACGCGTTGCAGTTTGCTGTTCATACCGCTACCGAGAAGGATGTTTATCTGTTCGCCTGTCAGTTGGCGGCCGTGGCGAACGCCCAACCCCCAAGTAATGCAACAGATGATGCCGACGGCAAGGATGACCTTTATGTTCAGGTATTTACGCATTATTTGTTCTTAAACGTGTAACTTACGCCGACGCCCAACACAATCTGCGTCTGCAACGATTTGCACTGTGCCTTATTGTAGTACATTTGGAAGTAGAACTGCGTCGAGAAGTACTTCGTTGCCTTGATGTCGATGGTGTGCTCCCAACGTACGGTAGGTGCGATATGCTCGAAATCCAATGCACGGTTTGCGCCCGTCTGCTGTGCGATTTCGTTAATCCAACCGTAGAACGAGTAGAGTGTGGTTCGGTAGCGGAAAATCTCCTTCTTGCCGAATGTGCGGTCGAAATCGATCTGTACGGACGAACCACCCTCGTAGCGCGACGAACCGTTGGCAAGCGTCAAACCATAGACGTACGGCGTGTTGCGCTGTGCGTCGGTAAGGGTTTGTGTGCCTGCGATATAGTCAGCACGCGAGAAACCAAATTTGTCGTTGAAGAAGAAGTCTTTAACTGCGCTGCTGGTGACGTATGTCGAACTCATAGAGATTGGCGAAAGGTTGATTTTAATCGGGAATTTCTTCTTCGGGCAGACGTACGTGAAACCGACCGATACGTTGAGGTATGCCGGCGAGAAGAAACGGCTCGTGCGGTTGTTTTCGCTGTTGAAGCCGTTAGCAAACTGCGAACGCAGCGAGATGATGGCACCCAGATTCCAATCGTTGGTCATCTTGTAGGCCGGCGAGGTCGAGATAAACCACTCGTCTTGGCTCTTTGTCCACTCTTTGTTCTTGCTCGTTGCACCGATTTTGCCGGTCACCTTGTTGTCAATCGAGAAGAGGTCCTTTTTGAAGGAGTGGGTGAAGAGGATGTTTGCAATGGCGGTAATCGAGTTGCTGTTACCGTTCACCTGCTGCCACTTGCTGTTGAAATTCGAGAGCGAGCCGCTGATGCCGGCGTTGAACTCGATGGTGTTGCGCTCCTTGCGGATTGCAGCGCGCTCGGCCTTGCGTTTTGCTTCGCTTTGGAATTCGGCTTTTACGTTATCGGTTTTCACCTGGTCGTTGAATGTCGGTTCGACTGCGGAGGTCGTACCCGATACGGTAACTTGTGCCGATGCCGTTGAGATGACTGCTACGGCGAGCAGTATTGCGTAAAGATGTTTCATGTTTTTATGTTCGATAATGTTTAAGATGTGCAAAGATATGAATTTTCTTGCGATTTGTTGCACAACAAATAACAACATCGGTGCGAAAAAGAGTTGCAGGTGTGTAAATATGTGTGCAAAATGCGTTTTTTGCGAGCGTTGTGTTGTTATTTTTTGTATCTTTGTGTGGGGAATTGTCTGCGTGTAGGGGCGCGGAGAGCGCAACTTGCGAGCGGGCGATTCCGTAACAAAACGAGAAATGATGCGTATGAAATATTTTGGTGCTCATGTAAGTGCTTCGGGCGGAGTGGAAAATGCTCCGGCGAATGCCGCCGCGATAGGCGCAACGGCGTTTGCGCTCTTTACCAAGAATCAACGTCAGTGGAATGCGCCGCCGCTCACGACCGAGCAGTGCGAGCGTTTTCGTGAGGCGTGCGAAAAGTATGGCTACACGCCGGCGCAGATTCTGCCACACGACAGCTATCTGATAAATCTCGGTCATCCGGAGCGTGAGGGTCTTGATAAGTCGCGTGAGTCGTTTTTTGGCGAGATGGCTCGTTGCGAGCAACTCGGTCTCGACCGACTGAATTTCCATCCGGGCAGCCATCTGAACAAGATTACCGCCTATATGTCGCTCGACCGCATTGCCGAGTCGATAAATATGGCTCTCGACCGCACGTCGGGTGTGACGGCCGTCATTGAGAATACGGCGGGTCAAGGGTCGAATCTCGGTTTTGCGTGGGAGCAGATAGCGCACATTATCGACCGTGTGGAGGATAAGTCGAGAGTCGGTTTTTGTATAGATACATGCCACTCGTTCGCTGCCGGCTACGATTTGCGCACCGAGGAGGCGTGCCGCAAGACTTTCGAGGAGGTGGAGCGCATTATCGGGTTGAAATATCTGCGCGGAATCCACCTGAACGATGCACTGAAACCGCTCGGCAGCCACGTCGATCGGCATGCGCCACTCGGCGATGGCGAGATTGGTTGGGAGTGCTTCCGCTTTATTGCTCGCTCGCCACTCTTCGATGGTGTGCCGATTGTGCTCGAAACGCCCGATGAGGCGCGTTGGGCAGAGGAGATTGCGCGTTTGAAGGCGTTTGCCGCAGAGCAGTAGCCGTCAAGTATGAACGAAAAAATAAAAACACGATATGGATTTAAGAACGATACGAAGAAATTTGATTCAGGCGGTCGAACTCGTCGAGGGTTGGTCCACACAGACCGAAGTGTCGGGTTTGGAGCGCGATTTGGTGCTCGATAAGATTCGTACGGCGTATGATGCAATACGTTTCAGCGCTCTGCGTCGCGAGTCGATTGCGTCGCCTGTCGTGCCGGTTGAACCGATACCCGTATCTGCTCCCGTAGTGCCGACGTCGGCTCCTGCGCCAAGCGTTGAGGGTAAATCGAATGAGGTGGATGAGGAGGAGTCGGCCGAGCCGGAGATAGAGGTCGAACTGATTATGGCCGATGGTGAGGATGCCGATGATGAGACTGATGACGATCTTTCGGATGGTGAGTATGACGATGTCGAGCCGTCGCATGAAGAGGACGAAGAGGACGAAGAGGACGAAGAGGGTGAAGAGGGTGAAGAAGAAGAGGGCGAAGGGGTCGAAGTGGATGAGCCGAACGAAGAGCCACAGCGCACCTCGGAGCCAATCGAGCAGTCGAAAAAGGAGGTGTCGTCCGCGACGAGCAGTGGCTCCGGATTTGAGCAGTTGCTTTTTGGTGGGGATGCACCGACAAAACGTGTGCGCCGTCGCAGTGTGATGATGTCGCTCTATGACGATGAGCCACAGATGAGTGTCGCAGAGTCGTCGAAGTCTGCGCCACAACCTGCGCCACAACCCGCCCCGAAACGCGAGTCGATAACGCCTATGCCGTACGTCATAACGCCAACGCCGATGGAGGAGATTGATGCCGAGGCGGTGTTGGGCGAGGTGCTTATGCCCGAAGTACATACGTTGGGCGATTCGCTCGGTTGTGCTACGTCGGTGGCCGATACGGCACCCGTTGCGACGTTGCGTAGTTCGATAGCCGTTGCAGACAAATTTATGATTATGCGCGAGTTGTTTAATGGTGACGAGCAGGCGTTCAACCGTGCGGTGGATGCCCTGGATGCGTACGACAACTTCGATGATTGTATGATTCATATTGTCGAAAACTATGCGTGGCGAACGACCAGCGAGGGAGCGCGTCTTGTTATCGACCTGCTGCAACGCAAATTTCAACAGAAATAAGGGATAGAAGTAGAGTTAGAAGAACACAGTATGGCAAAATTATATATTGTTCCGACACCGATTGGCAATCTCGACGATATTACGTTGCGTGCCATAAAGGTTTTGCAGGATGTGGATTTCATCCTCGCCGAGGATACGCGTACGTCGTCCGTACTGCTCCACCATTTGAATATCGACAAACCGTTGCGCTCGCACCACAAGTTCAACGAACACGCCACCGTGCGTCAGGTGGCGGAGGCGATTGCCGCTGGTCGCAACGTTGCACTTATCTCGGATGCCGGTACGCCGGGTATCTCCGACCCGGGTTTTCTGCTCGTGCGTACATGTCTCGAAGCGGAAATCGATGTGGAGACGCTGCCCGGAGCGACGGCTTGTATTCCGGCGCTGGTGCAGAGCGGATTTCCGTGCGATCGCTTCTGCTTCGAAGGCTTCTTGCCACAGAAGAAGGGCCGAATGAAACGACTTGCGGAGCTGGCCGAGGAGGAGCGTACAATAATCTTCTACGAATCGCCGTTCCGTGTGGTGAAGTGCTTGGAACAACTTGCCGAAGTGTTCGGTGCGGAGCGTCGTGTGGCGGTGTCGCGAGAGCTGACCAAGAAGTTCGAGCAGACCGTGCGTGGTACGTTGTCCGAGGTGGCCGACCACTTCCGTACACATGCGCCGAAGGGTGAATTTGTGATTGTCGTGGCGGGTAAGGGCTTGAAAGAGCGTGCAACAATCGAGCAGACAGAAGAGGATGACGAATAGACGAGATATAGGCATTGGTACACATCTGCTGTGGGGGCTGTGTCGCGTGGTGGGAATACTTCCGCGATGGGTGCAGTATCGCCTGCTTGGCGGAGTGGTGTATGTCGTGTTGCGATACGTCGTGCGTTATCGCCGCCGACTCATCGTGCGCCAACTCTCGGAGTCGTTTCCCGAAAAGAGCAACGAGGATATTAACGCCATCTGCAATCGCTACTACCGCACAATGGCGGAGATAGTTATTGGCACGATGCGTCTTGCCGGTATGAAGGCCGACGAGCGATGCAAGTGTTTTCGGTACGAGTTGCCGAGTGACATTGAAGAGATCATTAAGGGTAAGAATATCATTATCCTCACCTCACACTATCACTTGTGGGAATATACGCAATTTATGACGCAGTATGTACCTTATTACCTACTCTGCGGCTACCATCCGTTGAAAAGCAAAACGTGGAACGACCTCTATCTTATGTTGCGAAGCAATGAGGACACGTTGCCCGTACCGAGCAATCAACTCATTCGTCAATTTATCAAATATAAGGATGAGGGCATAAATAATCGTCCGATTCTTGTAGGTCTGATTGCAGACCAAAACGCACCGCCGCAGGGAGATGTGCATTGGTTCGACTTCCTAAACCATAAGACGCTCTTCTTTGAGGGAGGTGAACAGATGGCCGTAAAGTACTCTTTGCCGGTACTCTATTTGTCGATGGAACGTATTGCGGCCGGCGAGTATAGGGGGCATATGGAGTTGCTCTACGACGGATGCTCGTCCATCGAAAAACACGCCATAACGGAGCGTTACGTGCGATTGTTGGAGGAGGATATTTGTCGTGAGCCGGAGTGGTGGCTGTGGTCGCATCGACGTTGGAAATATGCACCGGACCCGGAGACGGGAGCACCGGTTTGGGTCAAATATTCGCGCAAGAAGGGATGAAAACGGCTGTCGTCATACTGAATTGGAATGGTGTGGCGCATCTGCGTCGCTTTCTGCCGTCGGTCGTTGCGCATAGCGACGATGCGGATGTCGTAGTGGCTGATAACGGCTCGACGGATGAGTCGCTGGCGGTGCTTGCGGCAGAATTCCCGACGGTGCGTAGGGTGGCTTTGGATGCAAACTACGGCTTTGCCGAGGGCTACAACCGAGCGTTGGCTGCGTTGGCTGGTTACGACTGTTTCGTATTGCTCAATTCGGATGTCGAGGTGTGCGAAGGGTGGTTGCAGCCGCTTGTTGCGGTGTTGAGGGAGCAGAGCGATGTTGCGGTTGTTGCGCCGAAGATTCTCTCGCTTGGTGAAAGCGACCGATTCGAATATGCCGGTGCCGCCGGCGGATATATCGATATGCTCGGCTATCCGTTCTGTCGCGGTCGAATTTTGAGTGAGTTGGAGCGTGACGAGGGGCAGTACGACGACCGACGAGATGTGTTCTGGGTCGGTGGTGCGGCATTCTGTTGTCGCGCGGAGGTGTATCGCGCAATGGGCGGTCTGTGTAGAGAATTTTTTGCCCATCAGGAGGAGATAGACCTCTGTTGGCGTATGCAGCTTGCGGGGTGGAGAGTGGTTGTCGAGCCGAAGAGCCGTGTGTGGCATTTGGGCGGTGGCACACTGCAACCCGACTCGCCACAGAAGATATTTTTGAACCATCGAAATAACCTCGCTATGTTGTTTCGTTGTAGTTCGCCGATGCAACGAGTGTTGGTTGCAGTCGTTCGTCCGCTGACGGATGCCGCTGCGGCGTTGAGTTATCTGGCTGGCGGAAAAGTGGCTGCCGCAAAGGCGGTGTGGCGTGCGTGGTGCGACTTCGTGAAGTGGCATCCGCGTCTGGCGAGTGAACGCAAAGAGATTCGCGCGCGTGTTGTGTGCGAGTCGCAATATATATATAAAGGTGCAATCGTTCTGCGATATATGTTTGGCCGTCGGCATTTCGGACGGATGATGTAGAGCAGAAGCAGGAGCAAAAGAGTGTGAGCGTATGAAAAAACTTGTGATTATTCCGACCTATAACGAGCGCGAAAATGTCGCTCGTATGATTGATAAGATGCTCTCGATGGAGGGTGGTTTCGATGTGCTGTTTGTCGATGACGGTTCGCCGGATGGTACGGCAGCTATCATCAAGGAGCGAATGGCGCAGACGAGTGAGCGCATCCACCTCGTCGAGCGTAGCGGTAAACTCGGCTTGGGTACCGCCTATATCGCCGGTTTCCGTTGGGCATTGGAGCACGGGTACGACTATGTTTTCGAGATGGATTGTGATTTCTCGCACAATCCCGACGATTTGCAGCGTTTGGCTCACCGCTTGGAGACGGATGCCGACGTGGCAATCGGCTCGCGATACGTGAGAGGTGTCAATGTGGTGAATTGGCCACTCGGCCGTCTGCTTATGTCGTACTTTGCGTCGAAGTATGTTAAGACGGTGACGGGTATGCCGGTGTGCGATGCGACAGCCGGTTTTGTGGGTTATCGCGCAGAGGTTTTGCGCGATATTGATCTCGACCGCGTGCAGATGGTGGGCTATGGTTTTCAAATAGAGATGAAATATACGGCGTGGAAGCACGGTTTCCGTATTGCCGAGGAGTCGATTATCTTTATCGACCGCGAGGCGGGCACTTCGAAGATGTCGAGTGGTATATTCGGCGAGGCGTTTTTCGGCGTGTTGAAGTTGCCGTGGCGCAAAGTTTGATGCAGTGTAGGGCAGTCGCAATGTTGATGCGGGTGTCGATTTAGGGCGTTATTAGTGTCGGATTTGGTGGTAAAGGTCCAAATCCGATATTTTTTGCACCTAAAAAACCCTGAAAACTTTTTTTGTTTGCCGGGTTTTCTATATATTTGCACCCGCATATTTAAGCAGTAGCAGAATAGTTGGATAATATGTCACAAAGAGAGAGAATAATCGAAGCCGCAGCGAAGATGTTTGTCGAGCAGGGTATCAAGTCGATTCGTATGGACGATATCGCTCGTTCGCTCGCCATCTCGAAGCGTACGCTTTACGAGATGTTCAACGATAAGGAGGAGTTGCTCTACCTCTCGATTCGTTATATGCAGCAAAGCCGTATGTCGGCCGTGTTGGCGAGAGTAGGTGAGCATCGGGACGATTTGTCGTACATCTTTGAGGGTATGCGCGAAATGATGCGCAATAAGGAGTTGCACTATCGCATTTCGAACAATTTGCGTAAGTTTTATCCCGCAACCTTCGAGCGCATACAAAGAGAGGCATCGGAGGAGAGCGGTAAGGAACTCTACTCACTCATAAATAGTTACATCGAGTGTGGGCTGATTATGCCGACGGTCGATGTGCGTTTGTCGGTGACGATTCTCTACTATACGACCACATCGATTGTCTCGTTGGCAGGCAATATGTCGCTGCCCGATGGCGTTAGTTTTGACGATGCGATGAGTTATACGATTATCAACTTCTTTCGAGGTATTGCCACCATCAAAGGTGTGCAGCAGATTGACGCCTATTTCGAGCGTCGCAAACAGGAGAAGGCTGCAAAAGAGTAAAACGATAAATAAAATTAGATAAAAAACGATTAGGTTATGAAAAGATTGATTCTGATGTTGGGTTTCATCATCGGCTCGCTTACGCTCTCGGCGCAGGAGCACTCGGGTGAGAAGTTGATGCTGACCCTTGAACAGGCGTTGGAGATTGCGTTGAGCGAGAATCCGACAATCAAGGTTGCCGATCAGGAGATTGAGATTAAGCGTTATGCCAAGCAGGGAACTTACTCTGCGCTCTATCCGAAAATCGACGCAACCGCTTCGTATCAGCGTGTGTTGGCGAAGCAGACGATGAGCATGGACTTCGGTGGTCAGACACAAACCATCAAAGTCGGTAGTGATAACTCGTTCAATGGTGGTATTTCGGCAGCGATGCCAATCGTCAATGCCCAGCTGTGGGAGAGTTTGAAGGTGTCGGCCCTCGACGTAGAGCTCGCAGTCGAGAAGGCGCGTTCGTCGCGTATCGATATGGTCGAGCAGGTGACCAAGGCGTACTATGGCGTACTGCTCGCCAAAGAGTCGCACGCCCTGTTCCAGCGCGTATATGACAATGCGGTGGAGAACAACAAGATTGTGAAGAAGAAGTATGACGTCGGCTCGGTGTCGGAGTATGACCTCATCACCTCGAATGTCAGCGTGCAGAACGCACTGCCGAACGTAATCGAGGCGGAATATACGGTGGTGCTGACGCTCTGGCAGCTCAAAGCACTGCTCGGTATCGATTTGGAGAAGAGTATCGACGTTGTGGGCTCGCTTATGGACTACGAGCGTCTGATGAGTGAGGCGTACGATATGACGCAACTCAACCTCGAAAATAACTCGACGTTGCGTCAGCTCTCGATTCAGGAGGAGATGTTGGAGCGCGCGGTGAAGATTACGAAGTTGGCTAACGTGCCATCGCTCTCGATTAACGCGGCGTTCCTCTATACGGCTCTCGGCAACGATGGAAAGTTCTTTGTTAAGGATGCGTGGAATCCATACTCGTATGCCGGATTGCAACTCAATATCCCGATTTTTGCGGGTAACTCGCGTCGTGCTGCAACTCGCGAGGCGCGCCTCAATTTGGCCAATCTGCAACTGCAACGCGAAAATGTCGAGCGTCAGTTGAGAGTCGGCATTGTGCAGCAACTCAACAATATGCAGTCGAGTGTGAAGAAGTACTACGCTTCGGCGGCAACAGTTGGTCAGGCACAGCGCGGTTACGATATCTCGGTTAAGCGTTACGATGTGGGTCGTGGTACGTTGGTCGATATCGACAACTCGCAGGTGGCTCTTACGCAGGCGGAGTTGAGCCGCAACCAATCCATCTACAACTTCTTGACGGCGAAGGTTTCGCTCGACAAGGTGTTGGGTAAGTACGAATTTGAAAATAGATAAAAAACGAAAGATATGAAGAGAATTTTTAATTCGTTGCTGTGTGCAGCATTGGTTGCATCGGCAGTAGCTTGTGGCTCGGAGAAGAGCGCGAAGCAGAACGAGGAGTCGCAGGTGGTGGCTCTTCCGAAGGTAGAGGTTGAGGGCGCCGTTGCTCGCGATGTCGAGCAGCAGGTGGTATTCACCGGTAATGTTGAGGCGGAGATTGTGAACAATATCGCACCACAGTCGCCACGCCGTATTACGGAGATTCGTTTCGATGTGGGCGATCACGTGAAGAAGGGCGACCTGCTCGTTCGTCTTGACACTTCGGCACTCGTGCAGGCAAAGGCGCAGATGGAGAACGCAAAGGCGGAGTACGACCGTACGAACGAACTCTATGAGTTCGGCGGTGCTTCGAAGTCGGAGTGGGATGCACGCCGTCTGCAATATGAGGTGGCACAGGCAACCTACGACAACCTGTTGGAGAATACGACGCTCGTGGCTCCTATTTCGGGCGTAGTGTCGGCTCGCAACTACGATAATGGCGATATGACGGGTGGTCAGCCGGTACTCGTTATCGAGCAGATTCGTCCGGTGAAGATTATGATTAACGTCTCGGAGTCGCTCTATGCGCGCGTTCGTAAGGGTATGAAGGTGTATGTGACACTCGATGCATATGGCGACGAGCAGTTCACCGGCTCGATTAAGCGCATCTATCCGACCATCAATAACGCAACGCGTACGTTCCAGGTTGAGGTGTCGTTGCCGAATGGTGACGAGCGTGTACGTCCGGGAATGTTTGCCCGCGTGACGCTTCCGTATGGCAAGGAGAAGCACGTGGTTATTCCGGATCGTGCGGTAAACAAACTTATGGGTTCGGGCGACCGCTATGTCTATGTTTTGGAGGCGGACGGTACGGTTCGTTACAGCAAGGTGGAGCTTGGTCGTCGTATGGATACCGAGTATGAGGTGCTGTCGGGCGTTGCCGATGGTGAGAAGGTCGTAGTGAAGGGTCAGATTGCTCTGACGAACGGCTGCTCGGTAGAGGTCGTAAACAAATAGTTGTGCGGCGTCGGCCGAAAGATGACCTCTTGTGGTGAAAAAATGTGTGCTTTAACGCTAAAAGATAGAGATTATGAATATATATAAGACTGCCGTCAATAATCCGGTGACAACGATACTCGTCTTTATTGCAGTTGCAATATTCGGTATCTTTTCGCTGGTGAAGTTGCCAATCGATATGTTCCCGCATATCGATACGACCAATATCCTGGTCATTACGGCATACCCGGGAGCGAGTGCAATCGATATCGAGGAGAACGTGACTCGTCCGCTCGAAAACTCGCTCAATAGTGTGGAGGATTTGAAACACATCTCCTCGACGTCGAAGGAGAATATCTCGATTGTAAACCTCGAATTTGAGTATGGTACGGATGTCGATGTTGCAACGGCAAACATTCGCGACAAACTCGATGTTGCGACCAACATTCTGCCGGACGATGTGGATAAGCCGATTATCTTCAAATTCTCGACCGAGGAGATGCCTATCATGTTGCTCGCCATTAAGGCGGAGGAGAGTTGGAGCGGACTCTATAAAATCATCGACGAGCGCGTATCGACTCCGTTGGCGCGAGTGAAGGGTGTGGGTTCGGTGTCGGTTTCGGGTATTCCGGAGCGTCAGATTCAAATCTACTGCGATCCGTACAAACTCGAAGCATACGGTATGACTATCGAGCAGATTGCGCAGGTCGTTGCAGCCGAGAACCGCGCGGTTCCGGGCGGTCAGATGGATGTCGGCTCGAATACCTACTCGTTGCGTGTCGATCAGGAGTTCAACTCGTCGGAGGAGATTCTCGATATCGTTGTCGGTACGCGTAATGGCGCGAATATCTACGTTCGTGACGTCGCTACGGTGATGGATACCGAGCAAGAACGCGCGCAGGAGTCGTTCAACAACGGTACGCGTTGCGGTATGATGATTATCCAGAAGCAGACCGACGCCAACGCCGTACAGATTTCGCAGAAGGTGCAGAAGGAGCTCGTTAATTTGCGCAAGTCGTTGCCGTCGGACGTAACCATTGAGCCGTATATCGATATGTCGGACAATATTATGGATACGGCATCGTCGCTTATGGATACCATCCTTATTACGTTTATTGTCGTTATGGCGGTGGTTATGATGATGCTTGGTCGTTGGAGAGCGATGTTTATCATCGTGCTGACCATCCCGATTTCGATGCTCTCGGCACTTATCTACCTGCTTGCGACCGATTCGACGCTCAACATTGTTACGATGTCCGCCATCTCGATTTCGATTGGTATGGTCGTGGATAATGCGATTGTGGTGTTGGAGAATATTACCTCGCATATCGATCGCGGTGCTCGTGTGAAACAGGCGGCAATCTTTGCTACGAAGGAGGTCGGTCTCTCGATTATCGCTTCGACGCTGACGACGCTTGCCGTGTTCCTCCCGCTGACGATGATTACCGGTATGGCCGGTGTGCTCTTCAAGCCGATGGGTTGGATGGTAACCATCACGCTTACCGTCTCGATGGCTGCGGCGCTTACCTTTACGCCGGTGCTTTGTTCGCTCATCATGAAGCAGAAGCCGAAGAAATCGAGTCTGCAAAAATACGTCGATATTGCTTTGGGTTGGGTTGATGGCGTCTATGCGAGGGCGTTGCGTTGGTGTGTGAACCATCGCAAAACCTTTGTCGTTGCAGCCGTGTTGCTCTTCGTGGGCGTTATTGTCGGTATCGGTCCGCATGTTAAGACGGAGTTCTTCCCGACGCAGGATAATGCCCGTATCGCGGTGAAGGTTAAGTTGCCAATGGGTACGCGTCAAGAGATTACGCGTGACGTTGCCCTGCGTATCGATAAGCAGTTCCGCGAGAACTATCCGGAGATTAAGGCAATCGGTATGACCGAGGGTTCGGCCGATACGGACAATACGTGGGCGGCAATGCAGGAGAACGGTACACACTATATCTCGATGAACATCCGTCTTACGAAGAAGACCGAGCGCGAGCGTTCGCTCACCGAGATTTGCGACCTTATGCGTAAGGATTTGGCAGAATATACGGAGATTCGTACCTTCGAAGTTATCGAGTCGGGTCAAAAGGGTGGTGCCGGTGGTCAGTCGTCGGTAGATATCGAGCTCTATGGCTACGACTTGAAGGAGACCGACCGTCTGGCTCACGAAATTAAGGAGCTTATGCTCACCGTACCTGGTTGTACCGAGGCGATTATCTCGCGCGAGGAGTACACGCCGGAGTATCAGGTGGTGTTCGACCGTGAGAAACTTGCAATGAATGGCCTGAATGTGACAACCGCTGCAACCTTCCTCCGCAACCGTGTCAATGGTGCTGTTGCGTCGTACTATCGTGAGGACGGTGAGGAGTACGATATCTTGGTGCGTTTGGAGAAGGAGTTCCGTGAGTCGATTGACGATTTGGAGAACGTGACGCTCTACAATACTGCTACGGGTGCGGCTGTTAAGGTGCGCGACGTGGGTTATGTTATCGAGACCGAGACCCCGCCTGCAATTCAGCGTATGGACCGTTCGCGTTATGTGAAGATTTCGGGTTCGGTGGGTCATGGCTATGCAATGTCGGATATCGTCGGTGGCACGGTTGCTAAACTCAACGAGATGGAGTTCCCGGCAGGTATCGATTGGGAGCTCGGTGGTTCGTATGAGGACCAGCAGGATACGTTCCGCGACCTCTACCTCTTGCTTGCGGTGATGATTATTCTCGTATTCGTGATTATGGCTTCGCAGTTCGAGTCGCTCACCTATCCGTTTGTGATTATGTTCTCGCTGCCGTTTGCGTTGGTGGGTGTTATCATCGGTCTGTGGATTTCGGGTACACCGCTCGGCGTTATGGGCTTGCTCGGTGTGCTGATGTTGGTGGGTATCGTGGTGAACAACGGTATTGTGCTTGTGGACTACAATCGTCTGGTTATCGGTCGTGGTACGCCGATTGTCGAGGCGGCAGTTATTGCGGGTCGTTCGCGTCTGCGTCCAATCCTCATGACGACAATGACTACGGTGCTCGGTATGGTGCCGATGGCTGTCGGCAATGGTGTTGGTTCGGAGATGTGGAACTCGCTCGGTATGGTTGTGGCGTGGGGTCTGTCGTTCTCGACTCTTGTAACGCTCTTCCTGATTCCGGTGCTCTTCACATCGTTTGCATTGCGTGGCGAGCGTCGTCGCGCGAAGCGTGAACAGCGACTCGCACAACAAAACGCTTAAAACTTGGAGGACAAAAATATGAAAGCAATATTTATATCTTGTAATCAGGCACTCTACGAAGAGATACGACATATTATGGCGCAGCAGGGCGTTAGGGGTTATACGGCATTGGAGGAGCTTATCGGTTGCGGCACAGCAACCGGTGAGCCCCACCTTGGCGATGCTGTTTGGCCGACACTTAATTCTGCTCTCCTTGCAGTCGTAGAGGATGGCCAGTGTGGGCCGTTTATGGCAGCGCTTCGCGACCTTGATGAGCGTAACCCGCAGTTGGGATTGCGGGCATTTTGGTGGGAGGTTGGAGGTACCTTGTAAAATCGATTTTTGAGGGGTATTTACTTCCTTGTCAGCAAATTTTGTGACAGTCACATACGCCAAGTATGCTCCTGCCACAAAATCCTTGACGGCGTTGTAAATCCCACCTCAAAATACAATTTTTAGGGTGTTAAATTGATTTTATGCGGTGTTTACCGCCGCTACCCTGCTTCTCGGCAAAGGGTAGTACACCAAGTACAACCCTTCGCCTCGCATCAAGGCGCACCCCAAAATACAATTCTTTTTTTTTGGGGGGGGATTGTGAAAAAAAGAAAAGAACGGACTTTGCGGTCCGTTCTTTTTTGTTGTTTATAGGGGTCAATTAAGGTCAAGTAACACCACTTGTAAAATATGTTTTCCCGAAAACTTCCTAAAAAACAAAGTCGGTTTAGGAAAGAAACTTTTGATAGCAGAGTTTGCTCGGCTACGTCAAGCTCTGCATCTCAATCAGTCGGGCATAGATGCCACCGCGAGCTATCAACTCGTCGTGTGTACCCTGCTCGGCGATGCGACCCTCGTCGATAACGATAATCTTGTCGGCGTGGTGAATGGTGCTCAGTCGGTGAGCGATAACAACCGACGTGCGACCCTTCAATAGGCGCGTCAGAGCATCCTGCACGAGCTTTTCGCTCTCGGTGTCGAGTGCCGACGTTGCTTCGTCGAGGATGAGGAACTCCGGATTTTTTAACACTGCGCGGGCGATACTCAATCGCTGACGCTGTCCGCCCGAGAGTTTGGTGCCTCGGTCGCCGATGTTGGTTTGATAGCCCTGTGGAGCCTCTTCGATAAACGAGTGGGCGTTGGCGACCTTTGCTGCGGCGATAATTTCGTCGTGCGATGCACCTTGTCGGCCGAGTGCGATATTGTTGGCAATGGTATCGTTGAAGAGAACGGTCTCCTGCGAAACGACGCTGATATGGCGACGAAGCGACTCCTGTGAAAACTCGCTAATCGGTGTGCCGTCGATAAGGATGTTGCCCTCCTTCGGGTCGTAGAATCGAGGCATTAGTTCGCCGAGTGTCGATTTTCCACCGCCCGATGGGCCTACCAAAGCGACGGTTTCGCCCTTGCGAATCTCGAACGAAATGTTGTGCAGCACTTCGCGCTCTTCGTTGTACGAGAAGCATACGTTGCGGAACTCAATACGCTCCTTTACCCCCTCGAACTCCCGAGCTGTCGGCGAATCTTGAATCTCGCTACGGGCGTCGATGACCGAGAAGATGCGGTCGCCGGCTGCTACACCCTGGTTGATATTTGCGAATTGGTCGATAAATGCGCGTACGGGGCGTGTTATCTGCGAGAATGCTGCGATAAATGCGATGAATCCCGCAGCACTCATCGAGCCTTTCATTACGAGCGAGCCGCCGAATACGAGTACTACGGCAACGGCCGTAATGCCGAGAAATTCGCTCATTGGCGATGCCAATTGCTGACGGCGTGCCATCCAAAGCAACAGTTGCGAGAGTTCGGCATTCAGTGCGTGGAACTTTTGCTTGATATAGTTGGTTGCCGTATAGGTTTTGATGATTTTGATGCCGCCGAGCGATTCGTCGAGCACGCTTACGAGGTCGCCCATACGCTCCTGCGAACGGCTTGCCGGATGGCGCAGACGCTTGACGATACCGCCGACAATCAAACCTACGAGCGGTAGGAATAGAACGGCGAACAGAGCCAACTCCCACGAGATTTTGAGCATCAACACCAGGTAGCCGATGATGAGCAGAGGCTCGCGGAAGGCCACTTGCAAGGTGTTGGTGATGCAGAACTGCACCATCATAACATCCGACGTAATCTTCGATATGATGTCACCCTTGCGCTGTTCGCTGAAATAACCTACGTTCATATCTACGATGTTGTCGAACATCTCGTTACGCATTCTCTGCAACGATGTGGTGCGTAGCGACTCGATGGTATAGGCGCTCAGATAGCGAAACAGATTGCTGAGGAGGTTGGATGCGATGACTATGCCCGAAAGCAGTGCGAGGACATACGTCATACGAAACTCCTCGCCAAAGAGCATCGTGTAGATGTAGTTTAGCCACTCGGTAAGTGCCTGCTCGTTGAGCGATATGGCGGGTGTCGTGTGTTGCGGCGTGAATGTATAGCCGGCATCGAACATCGTGTTGAGAATCGGGATAATCAACGCGTAGGTAAGCGTGTTGAATATCGCGTGCAGTGCTGCAAAGAAGAAGTACGGCACAGCATATCGTTCGAGTGGCTTTGCAAATCCTAAAAGTCGCAGGTATGTTTTGAACATCGTCGTTGCGTAATTGGTTAAACGTTATACGAGCCCCTCGGCGTGATACTCCTCGACGGAGGCGATGTAGTGGCGGATGGTCTCATCCATCGAGGTGAACGACTTGCCGCCAGCCGCGTTTTTGTGGCCGCCACCGTTGAAGTAACGGCGAGCGAAGGTGTTGACATCCACTTCGCCACGCGAACGCAGCGAGACGCGGATGAAGCCGTGTTGCTCGGTGAACATTGCCGACATTCGCATCTTTTTGATTGTCAGTGGGTAGTTCACGAAACCCTCATTGTCGCCCTGCTGGAACCAGAAGCGACGCATCTCCTCTTCGGTAAGCGACATGTATGCGACCGTACCTTTGTTGAGCGTCTTCATCTTGCGATTGATGACGTAGCCGAACAGGCGCGCACGACCCTCGGTGAAGGAGTTATATACGTTGTTGTAAATCGTCGGAATGTCAATTCCCGTCTCGCATAGTGTGGCTACGGCGCGGAAGAGTTCCGGCGTGAGTGCCGAGAAGGCGAAGTTGCCCGTGTCGGTAATCATACCCACGTAGAGTTGCGTTGCGATTTTTTGGGTAAAGACCTCCTTGCCGTATAGGGCTTCGAGCAGGTTATATACCACAAACGCGGTGCTCGATGCCTCCGGAAACGAAAACATTACATCGAAACCCTCCTCTGGCGATAGGTGGTGGTCGATAAGCACACGCTTGGCTGACGTGTTGGCAGCAATCACTGCGCTCAGGCCCTCCAAACGAGATAAGGCACTCATATCGGCGCAGATTATAAGTTCCGCTTCGGCGATAATTTGCTCGCAACGGTGCTCTTCGTCGAGCGAGTGAACGAGCGTCTGTTCCAAATCAGGAATCCATTTCAAGTAGTACGGATAGCGATTTGGTACGATGCAATTGACCGTATGGCCCTTCGTGCGAAGCACCTCTGCCAAAGCGAGTGACGAGCCAAGTGCATCGCCGTCCGGATTGGTGTGCGAGAGGATTGCCACCCTCTTTGAACCATTGAGCAGGGCCCGAAACAATTCTATATTTTGTGTAGGGATATTCATATCGCAAATATACAAAAAATAGTTAATATATCACTGCTGTACAATAAATTCAACTCTCTACAATATTCTACTCTTGATTATGTCTTAACTCGTCCAAGTTGAAGTTTGATTTTTTAACTGACTACTACTGTGTAAGTTATGTTGTTGATTTGTAAATATGGTGTTTTTGTAATTTTGTAAATCATTTAAATCATTATAGTTGATTACCATATGATAAGTTAGAATATTTTAGTTGCAAAGAATGATATATTAATTAAAAATTTGTACCTTTGACTTCCGTAATGCCTTTTGTGGAGAACAAATTAACCGCTAAAACATAACAAAAATGAAAAACTTATTGATGAAATTCACGCTCTGCGCAGCGGCCCTATTCTGCACGACCGACTTCGCATTTGCGCAACTCGAAAAGGACCACGTTATCCAATTCTTTGCCCACCGAGGCAGCCGTTTCGAGTATCCGGACAATGAGAACACGATGCTCGCATTCCGCGAGTCGTACAAGCGTGGTGCTCGCGGTTTCGAGACCGACGTGCGTATGACCAAGGATGGTGACCTCATTTTGAGCCACGACGAGTCGCTCTACCGCACTTGTGGCGTAGATTTGCAGACCGAGGATCTCTCGACTGCCGAGTGTGTGAAGATTAAGACCAAAGGTGGCGAGCCATTGGCTCTCTGTCAGGAGTTGGCAGACTTCCTTGCCGACAAGCCGGACATGTACGTAGAGTGGGAGATTAAGACTATACCGTCGCTCTATACGCAGGCGATGCTCGACGAGTTGTGCGAGAAGTTGTGGAATATGACGATGAGCCAGAAGCCGGCTTCGTCGCTCTACCTGTTCACCTCGTTCGACAAGCGCGCTCTTCGCACGATGAAGCGTCTGCATCCGGAGGCAGAGATGATGTTGCTCAAAGACAAGCACTGCACACCGGAGATTCTGATGGAGGCATACGAGATGGGTATTATGCGTGTGGGTTGCCGCATGGATGGCACAACCCGCAAGACCGTGAAACTCGGCCACAAACTCGGTATGATTGTGTCGCTCTGGCCGGGTGGCACGAAGGAGGATTTCTTCCTCGGTGCTGCGCTCGGTTGCGATGCAATGTGCTGCGACCGCTTCTTTGAGGTTGGCGAGTGGGCAAAGGAGAACCTGCCGTTCATCAAACTCAAAGGTATCGAGTACAAGAAAAAATAGTCCGAACGGAGTAGTTATTCGACAATTTAGGGCTGTTCCTTTGCGGAGCAGTCCTAATTTTTGTATATTTGTATCAGAAAGCAAACCACTCTTAATCGATAAACATACTATGGCAGACGACTACTTGGGTAGAAAAATGGAGGAGTATATGTCTCGTCCTGCAAAGCAACATCGCTCGAATGCATCGCTGGCACGACTGCTTGCCAAAAATCGAAGTCATCGCGGCTATGACGCATCGTTCAAAGTGCGAGCCGACCAACTTCGTCGCATTATCGAGGTCAATACACTCACGCCGTCGGCATGCAACAGACAGCCATTACGCTTCCGTCCCGTACTCGCCGATGAGGCTCACAAAGTACTGCCTCACATCCGCTTGGGAGGAGCGCTTCCCGACCTGCACCTGCCGCAAAAGGGGTGCGAACCGAACGCATTTATCATTATCTGTTCGACCGTGCCGGAGGACCATTACGTCGATATCGACCTCGGTATTTCGGCGCAAAGCATGCTGTTACAGGCTGTTGAGATGGGGTTGAACGGCATCTGTATCGGCGCATTCGACCATGCCCGTATTCGTGAGGAGTTCGCCCTTCCATACGAGCCTTGTCTGCTGCTCGCGATAGGTCGCGGTACGGAGGTGATTCGCACAATCGAGATTGGTGCAGAGGATGACCATACGTATTTTCGCAAGGATGGCGTTCACTACGTTCCAAAAGTCCGCACCGACGAACTCATCATTAAATAGCGGGCGGACAAATAACAAAGCAGACGAGGTGGGTAAAGAGGTATTTTTCGCCATCATCCCATGAACTCCATAAAAAGAGAAAGGGAGATTAAGGAGTTTAAGAAGTTTAAGAAAATCCCGTTTTGCCAGAAGGCATTACTTGTCCTTACTTGACCCTAATCGACCTTATAATCAAAAAAAGAACGGACCAAAAATCCGTTCTTTTTTCTCCCCCCCCAAAAAAAATCGCATTTTAGGCGCGAGTTTACAACGCTCGCCTTGATGCGAGGCGAAGGGTTGTACTTGCCGTACTATCCTTTGCCGAGAAGAGAGGTAGCGGAAGTAAACACCGCATAAAATCGATTTTTAGAACGAGAGTTTGGCTCCCACATAAACGCTTCTCGGCAAAGTCGGTCCGTAGATGTAGCCGGAGTCACGATTCTCGCCGCGGTCGAAGTCGCGTTGGAACGAGTTCAGGATGTTACGCACACCTCCATAAATCTGTAAGCCAATGCTTTTGTAGATGCGAATGTCGTAGGCGAGTTTCATGCCCAAATCGAAGAACGAACGGGTACGCTCGATGCGGTCCGTTTCGAGTGTTGTGCCGTCCGGCAGAATGCCGCCTGCTGCGTGCTGCACATACATCGGACCCGTATAGTTGCCCGTAACATCAATCTTGAAGTTGCGTAGTGGCTGTGTTGTAACAGTCAGATAACCATACACATTCGGCGAACGGAACATATTGATTGTCGGCTCTGCCGTGTCGCTCCAATATTCGAGCTCCTTGTAGCGGCTACGCTGAACGGTTACACCCGCCTGCGCCTGCACCCACGGCATGAAGGCAACCTTCGCCTCAAAGTTCAAACCCATCACCGTTGCGCCCGAGCCATTGTAACGCTCGTACATACGTGCGCCATCGTTCACATCATAAACGCCCTCCTTGCCCTCTATCGGACGGATGGTCTCTCCAAGTTCGCTACCCGCGTAGTCGCGCAACGCAAAGACATCTTTGAGGATGGTGTAGAAACCCTCGACGACAAAATTCAACTGAACGCCATTGTTGAACGAGTGGTAGAAGTCGCCCGAGAGCGAAAAGGTGTGCGAGCGCTCCTCTTTGAGATCCTCCGCCAAGCGGATGCGCGTACGCTCACCGCCTACGACAAGAATGTGTAAATCTTCGTCAAATGCTTGTGGAGCACGAAAACCCGATGCATAGACGGCTCGCAGGTTGATATTATGGGTCGGATTGTAGCGGAGTGTGATACGTGGCGACGGGATAAGCAGATTCTTCGAACGATTGTTCCAATTATCCAGACGTCCGCCAACCAAAAAGCCCCACTTCTTGAACTTAAACTCGCCCTGCGCCAAAACACTCGCATTGTGAATATGTTGCTCGGTACGCATCGATGTATAACCGAGTGCAACGTAGCCTATTGGGTTGTCGAACAGGTAGTCGTAGTTATACTCTACGCCCGTAGTCAGTTCGAAAAAGTCGAGACGGTAGAGATACTGTGCGCCGACAACCGCCGTCACGCCATCCGTCTTGCCATAAGCGTTCGGGTTTTGCCCCGCACCGTAGTAACTATCGCGGTGGGTCGATTGTGCCGAGGTATAGACGCTGTAACGATGTTTCGAGTTGCGCGACGTACCTTCGAAAGTCAAACCTCCGCTATTGATGAGGTGGTCGGTCGTCTCGGCAATCATCACCTCGTGAGGAGGCAGGTCGAGGCGGTCGCCACCACGACGATACTCGTTAGTCACATGGTAGTCGAGTGTCAGTTTATTGTACGCGCTTGTCTTTATATAAGCCTGCGTACCAATGGTTTGCGATTTGAGTGTCGGAATCTCGACAAAGCCATCGCCGTCGTGGTCGTAAGCATCGCGCAAACGGCTTTGACCGTAGATGTACATGCCCGCCTTGTGATTGTCCGTTACGAGCGAAGCGTTGA
Organism: Alistipes sp.; assembly: GCA_017654125.1. Classification (GTDB taxonomy): domain Bacteria; phylum Bacteroidota; class Bacteroidia; order Bacteroidales; family Rikenellaceae; genus Alistipes. The sequence continues at coordinate 30,158 of JAFNYX010000051.1, forward strand.
GCGTTGTATTATTGTCGAGCGCACCCGTACAATTGGTCGAAGTAAGCGTATGCGACAACTCGCCCGTGTTGCGTAGCGGCTCCTTGGTGATGATGTTAATCGTACCTCCGATTGCCGACGAACCATAGAGAGCCGAACCACCACCGCGAACGACCTCAATACGCTCGACCATATTTGATGGAATATGCTCCAAACCATAGACGCCTGCCAACGCCGAAAATATCGGGCGAGAGTTGATGAGTATCTGCGAATATTGACCATCCAGACCATTAATTCGCACTTGTGCAAAGCCGCAATTCTGGCACGAATTTTCGACACGCACACCCGGTTGGAACGACAAGCCCTCGGCAATGGTCGGCGCAGCAACACTCTGTAACAACTTGGCATCCAAAATATTCACAAGCGACGGAGCCTCTCGACGCTTGCTCGCATTGCGGTTGGCCGACACCACGACAGCATCCAATGAGTGTTGCTGTTCAGTGGTCTCAAAGTTGATTTCGAGAGCCTCTCCGTCGTTAATAGTAAACGACTTCGTTACGGTATTATAACCAATGGCCGACACCTCTATTTTGTACGTTCCTTTCGGAATATCGTGCAACAGATAGTGTCCATTGTGGTCGGTAACCGTTCCGATGGTCGTACCCGGAATCGTCACGTTAATATATGGAATATGCTCTTTGGTACGCGAGTCGATGATGTGGCCGCGCACATTATTCTCACGCGTAGTGTCATTGCCGGCTACGACAACACCTGCAAACAGCAATGCAATGATTGCCGTCAAAAATATTTTCTTCATTTTTGTTTTTTGATGGATTGATAATGTAATCTGCTTGAATAGGGCATGTCTGACACGGATGTATCTCTCCTGTGTGACAAGCCAAACCACCCCCATAAAGGGCAATAAATCAACAAGAAACTACATTGCCGGCGGAGCCCGTAGCCCGACTACCGCACAACTCTCCACCTCGGCAATAAGTACCGGCGGACAGAGCACAAAGAGCAGAATAATCGCCAGAAACGCGACCGTCAAACCTCCTTGCGAGAAGAATAGAAAGAGTTGAAAATTACATATCGGACAGACATCCGACATTCCGTTATCGGCCGACGACTCGGTTTGGGTGAGCGACTGCCAATAATCATCGCTATGGGTATGCAATGCCTTTCCGAGCACAGCCAAGCAAATTGTGGCCGTAAATAACCACAATGCCAGCGACTTATATCTCTGCGACATGTTCATACCTTGTCAAAATCTGCGTGCAAAAATAGGTAAATTATTCAGTTTTGCAAAAAAATATTTTAATTACATCCAAGCCATAGTAAGGCGCGCAAATAATTCGGGCGTTATTTGGTTGTTCTAAAAAAAGTCACTATCTTTACTCGTTGTATATACACTCGCGCGCGGATATGTGCATTACGCGCGTACGTGAGGAGAAGGCAAATAAACAATAATAATAACTAACTAAAACTACACATGAAACGATTACTAACTTCATTATTCGGGGGGGGATAGAGTACGAGGCCCCGACCTTGATTTTGACAGAGATTCCCGCCGAGCGAGGATTTGACGTATCGACCGGTCACGGCGATATCGACAATCCGAACGAGGAGGAGTGGACAAATCCGTGGGGTTAAACATCAAAACGAATTGCATTATGAGAAAGGAAATTAAATTTTCGCTCATCGCAATCGTTGCGATGTTTGCGATCGGTTGTACCGATTGGGTAGAGACCGAACTTATCCCGGAAGTCCCATCTCTCGCCGGAGGTACAATTACAGAATTTAATGCCGGAATGGGCGAAGATGAGTCTCGTGCGGGACTCAACGCTTCGAATCAATCGATTTGGCACTCCGGCGATAACATGACAATCGTGAAGTTTAACCCGGGTCAGACGACTCCGCAGGTGCTTCACGCAGCAGCGCTCAGCTCGACTATCAGTAGCGACGGTCGTACGATGACCTTCGCATGCGAGATGCCTATCCATGCCGAGGGTGAGCAGTATGCTATCTTCCCGGCCCAGACCGACCAGACGACCGAGAACTACACCAGTGGAAAGATTGGTAATCGTTCGTTCAAGGTAGAGTTGCCGGAGCAGGAGTTGGCGGCTGACGGTTCGTTCCGTTATCCGTTCTTGCTCGGTCATTGGAAAAAGCCTGTGGCAGAAGGTGTGCGAGGCTCGTTCCAATTCTCCAATCCGTTTACGATACTCAAAATCACGCTCAAAAAGCCGGCATCGGAGAAGTCGGATTTGGTCCTTACGTCGATTCAGGTCAAGGGTAACAACGACGAACTCATGTGGGGCTCTGCCCAGGCGTCGATTATCGACAACGGAAACGGTTCGTTCACCAAGAGAGTCAAGATGGTTCAGGGAGCCGAGACTTTTGCAAACCTCGATACCCGCATTGACGGTGTTGGTCAGACCATCACGGCCGAGGGCAAGGATTTCTACGTTTGTATTCCGGCGCAGAACTACTCGAAGGGTATGACGCTCACGTTCTTCTGCGAGGGCGACTCCGAGAACAACATCTGGTATATGGAGCAGCCACTCATGAGTGGTGGTGTTGATTGCTCGGCGAAGGTTAACACGCTCGTAAAACTGCCGGCACTCGACCTGAATGTCGAAAAGTCGAGCATCTTTACGGCTCTCGTGCGCCCGACAGCGACGACGCTCGCAATGTCGTGGACGACGAAGTACTCGAATGCGCCATATCTTGACCAGCAGAAACCAAGCGACAAGGCAAACTATACGGGCGAATACAACTATTCGTATATCATCGAGTTGTGGACCAATAGTGCTTGCCAATACAACACCGGCACGTTGGTTCAGAGTTGGATTATAAAGGACAACTGCTTCTACGAGACACAGGGCGACTCCACAACCAAAAGATCGCTCTTTGCGAAAAACGCAAGACCTATGCGTTTCTGCTTTACGTATTTGAAACCGTCAACGACCTACTACTTCCGCGTGAAGTACAGCACAACGGCTAACGCCGACGTGAACGACGAGTCGCAGTGGAAGGTTTTGGAGCATCCGCGCAAAGTCGAGACGCTCGACCCGTTTGTAGGCGCATCGGGCACGATTCTCTTTGAGGACTTCCGCGACTGCGTTTTGGGTGGCGACTATTCGACCCGCTCGGCAGGTTACTCGAACTATGACCGAGGCGATTTTGAGTCGGTATCGGATGCTGCTATCAATATTTACAATACCAACGCATCGGAGAGCAGCAGCAACACTGCAACTCGTCTGAAACTCCCTAACTTGGAGGGTTTGCAGTC
>JAFNYX010000052.1 GCA_017654125.1 Alistipes sp.
ATGGATTAATCCTATAAGTGTGACTGTAAAAAAAGTCTGCCAAAAATTGTTGGCAGACTTTTTTGTTTGAACAGCTTGGCAAATGCGATGGGCTGTACTTGGGTACTGCCCATTGACGACAATTGCGTTAGCGGCAGTAGTTGCACCATTATAATGGCAAAAAAAGAGGGTAAGCTACTTATATCGCACCGCTACAACCGCATACCCTTGCTCAATTCCTTGCCTGGGGGAGTTCTGCAGGAGCTGGTCGTATAAGACTTACCCGACTGCAAAAATAGAACTTTTTTTATATCTTTGCAAAAATATTATGACAATGAAGAAAAAAAATATTCGCAAATGGGTTCGCATGGTGTGCATTGCTACGGTGTTAATCTCTGTGGCTGCGGTGGTTGCACAACGTTCGTTCTATGGCTCGGCAGTTGCGGAAGAGAAGTCGATTTATATCACTAGCGACACCACCTACCCTACGCTTCGTGCGCAAATCGAGGAGGTGATAAGCGATTCGGCATTAAAAAGTATAGCGTTTCGCCTCTACGCAGCACATTTGAATCTCGACACGCGCTATAAACCCGGGCACTATTGCCTGCGCGAAGGTATGAGCGTTGTACGCATCGTACGTATGCTGGCTCTCGGCGAGCAGTCGCCCGTACGATTGGTTATAGGCGAGGCACGCACCCTTCCGCAACTTGCCGGAAAAATCTCCCACCAAATCGAAGCCGACTCCGCCACACTGCTCAGTGCTATGTACGACCGCGAGGTGCGTCGCTCACTTGGATATGTACGCGACTCGCTCATTGCGGTGTTCGTACCAAACACATACGAAGTATTTTGGAGTGTTTCACCTACAAAACTACTTGAACGTTTGAAACGCGAGTACGACTCCTTCTGGAATGCCGAACGCACTCAAAAACTCACCCTTACGGGGTTGTCGCGTTACGAAGCAATAACACTCGCGTCGATAGTATATGAAGAGACTAAAAATCGCGAAGAGATGCCTCGCATCGCCGGCGTATATATGAACCGTCTGCGTAAAGGTATGCCGTTGCAGGCATGTCCGACGGTTAAATACGCAATGCAGCGATTCGACCTGAAACGTGTACTTCACGAGCACCTGAAATATCGCTCGCCATACAACACCTACTTAAATCGTGGTCTGCCACCGGCACCAATATGCATTCCAAGCATTGCAGCCATAGATGCTGTTCTCGGATACGAGCGTAGTGAGTATCTATATTTCTGCGCACGCCCCGAATTTGACGGCAAACACAACTTTGCTCGTACACTGCGAGAACATAACGCCAATTCACGCAGATATTCGGAACAATTAAAGCGTCGAAATATCAAATAATTTGTATATTTGCACAGATAATAAACTCTAAAACTTTGAAACAACATGAGTAAATCACTCTTTTGGAACGACATACTGTCGAAAGGCGCAATCCTTGGTGGCGTGATGCTCGCATCGCACATCTTCGAGCAGGCAGCTGTCATCTATGGCAAATCGATGGGATGGCTTACCGTAATGGGATTCGAGTCTATTTTCTCGGCCGTAGTCTTTGTATGGATGCTCTACCGCTTCACAAAGCACTACTCCGAGATGGTTATGGCTACACAAGGCGAAATCAAATCGTTTACTTACGGAAATGGCCTCTCATATGCTGTATTGGTTGCCATTTTGGCCGGCATCATTGTTGGTGTTGGAGGCTACATATTCCACAACCTTATTGCCGGACATCAGGCATACGTTCAGGGCATGATTGAAGCAATGAAGAGCGCTATTGCATCTGCACAAATGCCGTCGGCCACGATGAAAACCTACAACCAGGTTCTTGCTCAATATGCAGCACAGCCAGCTCCGACCATTTTCAGCACACTTGCATCGAGTGCATGGAACTATATGTTCTGGGGAACTATTTCCGGCCTTATCATTGCGGCAAAGACCAAGCACGAACCACAGTTGTTCAACCACTCCAACAACAATGAAGCCGAATAAGAGAGACATATCGGTCGTTATCCCTCTCTACAACGAGTATGAATCCCTGCCGGAACTTGCGGCATGGATTGACCGCGTATGTCGCGAAAACACTCTTACGTATGAGATGATTATGGTAGACGACGGGTCAACCGACTCTTCGTGGAGTGTAATCGAACAACTCAAAGCGCAGTACGGCGAGCAGTTGCGAGCCATTCGTTTCATGCGCAATTACGGCAAATCGGCAGCGTTGTTTTGCGGTTTCGAGGCAGCCGAAGGTGAAGTCGTATTTACGATGGACGCCGATCTGCAAGATTCTCCCGACGAGATTCCTCGAATGCGTCGTATGATTATCGAGGAGGGTTACGACTTGGTTTCGGGATGGAAACGCAAGCGTTACGACCCGGCATCGAAACGACTACCAAGCAAGTTCTTTAATTGGACGGCACGCATCGTTTCGGGCATCAAGTTGCACGATTTCAATTGCGGTTTGAAATGCTACCGCAAGAAGGTTGTAAAGTCGATCGAGGTCTATGGCGAAATGCATCGCTACATCCCGATTTTGGCCAAAAACGCCGGTTTTGCACGCATTGGAGAGTGCGAAGTGCACCATCAGGCCCGCAAATACGGCGTATCGAAATTCGGCATCGAACGAATGGTGAAGGGTTATCTCGATTTGATTACCGTGACCTTCATGTCGCGCTTCGGACGTTCGCCAATGTATTTCTTCGGCTCGCTCGGTACGCTGATGTTCCTCATCGGCGGTGGCACGACATGTTGGGTGATTGGCAGCAAAATTTACAAGCAACTGAACGATATGCCGTTGCGTGGCGTAACCGAACAACCGCTTTTCTATCTTGCGATACTCGCAATCATACTCGGTGTGCAGCTCTTCCTTGCGGGTTTCCTGGGCGAGCTCATCAATCGTTCATCAAGTGAGAGAAACAAATATTTAATCGAGACAAAATTATGATACAACGTATTCAAAGCCTATATCTTCTCATCGTGACAGTTCTCATGGCAGTAACCCTATTCTGTCCGATTGCAAAATTCAACGTCGAGGGCACGGAGGTCGTTCTATCGGCTTTTGGCGTTAGCGATTCGGTCGGCGTATTGTCAAGCATGCCCATATGGATGGGTATCCTACTCGCAGCATCAACACTCCTGCCGCTCGTCACGATTTTTCTCTTCAAACGTCGTATGTTGCAAATCAGATTGTGCGGTGTGGAGATTGCACTGCTCGTCGGCGATCTTGCGTTGATGGCTTTCTACATCTACAAGCTATACGCATCATTCTTCGAAAATATAGAGTGGGCAAATATGATTATCGGTGTGCCGGTTATTATGCCTATTGCGTCGATTGTCCTTACCGTTTTGGCCATGCGTGCAACGTTGCGCGACGAACTGCTTGTGCGCTCACTCGACCGTATTCGATAATTAAGCGGCCCCAAAAAAAAGAAGCAAAACAAAGGGTGGCTGGTTGCAAAAACCAACCACCCTATTACATTGTAATAGCCCACTAAACCATAAAATTCGGGGCACAGCACGCTATATTTGTAAAAAAACACGCATAATATGCTATAAATGGGCTAATAATTAAATTTTTTCTTATATTTGTAGCGTAAACCATTGTTTATTTTTTATGGGAAATGAGAAAAATACTTGCTCTCACAGTAGCAACTTTATGCTACTTCATCACTTACTCGCAAGAGGTTGAGTCAGCAAGCAACACTCCGTCGCTGATTATCACACCTCGCTTTGATGTCAATCCTTACATCCCTGTTGGAGGTAAGGGCTACTCCGGTGTTGATTTCGGCAACACTTCCCTATACACACTCTTTGAAGGCTCGGTCGGCGAACACTTCTCCTACTCGATGAGCAATCATTGGCTCTCGACCGACCCAGCATCACTCTACCAAAACGCATTCCGTTCCGACTCTTTCGATTTTATCGACTGGCTGACATTGAGTTACTCTATCGGCCGATGGACCTTTACTGTCGGTAAAGATATGCTTGCAATCGGCGGCTACGAACTCGACCCCACAGACGTGGACCAACACCCTATGCTTTGCTCTAAGTTCTGGCAAGATTGTGCCATCTATCAGTGGAGTGCTCGCGTAGAGTACGAGAGCAAGGACGAAAGTTCAACGATTGCATTTCAATTCGGCACATCACCTTTTGGCGAGCTTCCGTTCGCAAGCAAACTCTTCACATACTCGTTCATCTGGTATGGTGAATTTGGCTGCTGGGCTCCAATCTGGTCGGCAAACCTTATAGAGTACGATCGTGGCAGATTTATCAAGATGGCATCGCTCGGCAACCTCTTCTCGTTTGGTGATTTTGCAGCTGAGATTGATGTAATGCAGAAACTCTACACGATTGACTCGACAACAGACTACGAACTCTCGCTCATCGGTAAATTCGGCTATACGATTAAGGACAAAGTCGAGATTTTTGCCAAAGCCGGTTACGAGTACCGCACAGGAGAGGATATTTTCGGGTGGGAAGCGGAAGAGCCATGTTTTATTCCGGCATACATCGGCTATGGCAAGGGCTATGCTTTCTATGGTGGAGGTGTAAATTACTACCCGTTGCGTAACAGCAAGGATTTGCGACTACACGCGTTGATTGGCTCCAACACCCACTCAAACAGCGTAGCAATCAACATCGGCGCAACGTATCACTTCAACCTCACCGATCTCGTGAAGCGTCAAAAAGAGAAACACAAAGCAAAGAACGAATAAATACCATACTTGTTTTTTAACACTTTATCGCATAATAAGCAAATGGCAAAAGACAACTCTATCATCAAAATCGAGCATCTCTCGAAATCGTTTGGCGACAAAAAGGTGCTTGATGACATCACGCTCGACATTCGTCGTGGCGAGTTCGTGACACTGCTCGGTCCGTCCGGTTGCGGCAAGACCACACTGTTGCGTATGATAGCAGGATTCGCTACACCTGACGAGGGCGTAATCCTGATGGATGGCAACGATATTTCGGACACACCTCCGCATAAACGCCCATTAAACACCGTATTTCAGCGATATGCGTTGTTCCCTCACCTAAACGTGTACGACAACATCGCATTCGGTCTAAAACTCAACAAAATTCCATCCGACGAGATAGATAAGCGCGTCGGCAAAGTGCTGAAAATGGTGAGCATGACCGACTACGAAGACCGCGACGTAACATCGCTGTCGGGTGGTCAGCAACAGAGAGTTGCTATTGCGCGTGCTATTGTAAACCGTCCGCAGGTGCTGTTGCTTGACGAGCCGCTTGCAGCACTCGACTTGAAGATGCGCAAGGATATGCAGATGGAGTTGAAAGAGATGCACCGCACGTTAGGCATCACGTTCATCTACGTCACCCACGATCAGGAGGAGGCACTAACATTGAGCGACACGGTAGTTGTGATGAGCGAGGGTAAAATTCAGCAAATAGGCACACCAACCGACATCTACAACGAGCCTGTCAATTCGTTTGTTGCCGATTTTATCGGAGAGAGTAACATTCTGAACGGAAAGATGATACACGACCGCGAAGTAGAATTCATAGGTCACACGTTCGAGTGTGTAGATGAGGGCTTCGGCGAGCACAAGGAGGTCGATGTTGTGATTCGTCCGGAGGACATATACATCATTGCCAATGCTGAGAACGCAAAGTTTACAGGCGTTGTTAAGTCGTGTACCTTTAAAGGTGTCCACTACGAGATGTATGTCGATACTGACAAGGGTTACGAGTTGATGATTCAGGACTACAACGCATTCGATATCGGCAGCACGGTCGGCATGTTCATCAAACCGTCCGACATCCACGTTATGCACAAAGAGCGTACATGCAATACGTTCGACGGGGTTATGCTTTCGCCGACGAAGGTTAAGATGCTCGGCGCAGAGTTCGATTGTGAGGATTGCGGACTCGCGGAGGGCGACCGTGTTTCGGTACGTGTTGCATTCAACAATGTTGAGCTGCTCGACAACAAGGAGGATGGTATGTTGATGGGTGAGGTACATTTCATTCTCTACAAAGGCAATCACTACCATTTAACAATCCTGACCGACGACGGCGACAACATATATGTTGACACGAACGACATTTGGGACAACTGCGACCTGGTCGGCATCTCGATTGCTCCAAAACATTTGCGTATAACGAAACGAGTATAACGACAAACGATGAATAAAATATTCAACATATTCGGAAAACGCTCTTCGTGGGCTTTGCCGTATGCGCTATTCCTCGCGATATTCGTTGCGTTGCCACTGTTGCTTATTGTGCTGTACGCATTTACCGACAACGATGGCAGTTTCTCGTTGCAGAACTTCATCAAATTCGTAATGCAACCCGAAGCCGTAAATACGTTTATCTACTCAATAGGCATCGCTCTTGTTACGACGTTTCTGTGTATCCTACTCGGATATCCTGCGGCATACATTCTCAGCAACAGAGAGTTAAACCGCTCACAGATTACGGTTATTCTGTTCATCCTACCAATGTGGATTAACATTTTGGTCCGCACGCTGGCAACCGTTGCGCTGTTCGATTTTGTGCACCTACCATTAGGCGAAGGGGCTCTCATTTTTGGTATGGTCTATAACTTCCTGCCATTTATGATATACCCTATCTACAACACATTGCAGAAGATGGATCACTCGCTTATCGAGGCCGCCGAGGATTTGGGAGCAAAACCAAGCACCGTTTTTCGCAAAGTCACAATTCCTCTCTCGATGCCGGGCGTCATGAGCGGTATTATGATGGTGTTTATGCCGACAATCTCGACATTTGCCATCGCCGAATTGCTCACGATGAACAACATCAAGCTCTTCGGTACAACCATCCAGGAGAACATAAACAACGGAATGTGGAATTACGGCGCTGCACTGTCGCTTATTATGTTGGTAATCATCGGTATCTCGTCGTTATTCTCTGACGGCGACTCGCAAAATACCGAAAACGAAGGAGGACTGATATAATGAAGAAGTTTTTTGCACAAACATATCTTTGGTTGCTGTTGGCGATGCTCTACGCGCCGATAATCATCATCGCAGTATTTTCGTTTACCGAAGCGAAGGTGCTCGGCAACTGGACCGGTTTCTCGACAAAACTCTACACGTCACTTTTTGCCGGTGGAGTACGCCACTCGCTACTCGACGCCATCGAGAACACCTTTACCATCGCACTGATTGCGGCCGCGGTATCGACCTTGTTGGGCAGTATCGCAGCTATCGGTATTCATAACATGCACGGGCGTAAACGTCAGGCGATAACCCTGCTCAACAACGTTCCGATGCTCAATCCGGACATCATTACGGGTATTTCGCTCTTCCTACTCTTTATCAGTCTCGGTATCACACAAGGTTATATGACCGTTGTTTTGGCACATATCGCTTTCTGTACACCGTATGTAGTATTGAGCGTCATGCCACGTTTGCAACAAATGAATCCGAACATCTACGAGGCAGCTCTCGACTTAGGAGCAACGCCATTTCAGGCACTACGCAAAATTATTATTCCTGAGATTCGTCCGGGTATGATTTCAGGATTCATTCTTGCCTTTACTCTTTCGATTGACGACTTTGCTGTTACGATTTTCACCATCGGTAATCAGGGTCTCGAAACTCTCTCAACATACATCTATGCCGATGCACGCAAAGGTGGTTTGACTCCGGAGTTACGTCCACTTTCGACCATTATTTTCGCAACCGTTTTGCTGTTGCTCATCATAATCAATGTTCGTGCACGTCGCACTGCACGAAAGTTGGAGAACAAAATTTAATACACAATGAGAAAACTGTTTGGCTTTGCGACACTATTACTCGTCGCAACACTTTGCAATATCGCCACGACATCGGCAGCCGATCGCGAGCATACACTCAAAGTCTATAATTGGGCTGACTACATAGACGAAGAGGTGCTTGTCGAGTTTCGTGATTGGTACAAGGAGCAGACCGGCGAGGAGGTGGAGGTTATCTACCAGCTCTTCGACATCAACGAGATAATGCTCGCCAAAATCGAGCGTGGCAAAGAGGACTACGACGTTGTTTGCCCATCGGAGTATATCATTGAACGAATGTTGCGTAACGACCTGTTATTGCCTATCGATCGCGATTTTGGTTCGACGCCAAACTATATCGACTCGAACATCTCGCCATACATTATCGACCGCTTCAATATGATTGACGGTTCGGGCAAGAACGCCAATGACTACGCCGTCGGATATATGTGGGGTACGACCGGCATTCTCTACAACACGCGTTATGTCACCCGCGAGGAGGCTTCGTCGTGGGAGGTGCTGCACAACGAGAAGTTCCGCAAAAAAATATTTATCAAGGATGCGTTCCGCGATGTCTATGGCCCGATACTTCTCTACTTGAAGGGCGATGATGTGCGTTCGGGCGCAATTACGGCCGACGAGGTGATGTACGACGCTTCGGACGAATCCATTGCACTCGTCGAGGATTTTCTCAAAAAAGCCAAGCGACTTGTTGCCGGTTGGGAGGCCGACTTCGGCAAGGAGATGATGACCAAAGAGAAGGCATACATCAACCTTACATGGAGTGGCGATGCTGTTTGGGCCATTGAGGAGGCTGCGGAGGTCGATGTTCCACTCGATTACGTTGTACCACGCGAGGGCAGCAATGTATGGTTCGACGGTTGGGTTATCCCGAAATATGCGGTAAACACAAAGGCTGCGCGCTATTTTATCAACTTTATGTGCCGCTCGGATATTGCCCTGCGTAATATGGACGCCATCGGATACGTGAGCGCAGTCGCGACACCCGAAGTTTTGGAGGCAAAGATTGACGACTCAATTGAGGAGGCGATTGACGCAAGCTACTTTTTTGGCGAGGGTGCCGAGTGTGTAAAAATCAACTCTGTGCAGTATCCCGATGCATCTGTTATTGCTCGCTGCTCGATGATGCACGACTCGGGTGCTCGCACCGAGCAGATGCTCGAAATGTGGGCTCGCATAAAGGGAGAGGTTGTAAAGCCGTGGGTGCTTATTGTCATCGGTTTGACAATGCTAGCGCTACTTGTTATCGGCATCCGTCGCAAGGTAAACAAACTCCGTTCGCAGCGTAAATATCGCCATCGCCGACAGAGAAAATAATATGGTTAGGGTTGGAGAAATCATACTTTCAACCTTCGGCACGCCTTCCAAAGAAGGCTGTAAATACCCCTCAAAATCGATTTTTATAGGGACATAATCATTATCTGCGCTAACACAACTCGCATAAACATTACAAACGGATAAACCGTTGCGTAACTAATCGACGGCATATCGCTGCCGGCAACACCGTTGGCGTAAGTAAGGGCTATCGGGTTAGTCATACTACCTGATAGCGCGCCCATAATAGTATAGAAGTCGAGATGATAGACCACACGTGCAAAAATACCAACCAAAAGCAATGGTATAACGGCAATCAACAGCGCATAGACCATCCACACGTAACCTCCCGACACAAGAGCCGAAACAAAGCCATCGCCTGATGCCAAGCCAACCGAGGCAAGGAACATCGAAAGACCAATTTCGCGCAACATAAGGTTAGCGCTGAGCGTCGTGTATGTAATCAGATGCCAATGAGTACCAAAACGGCCAATGATAATCGCCATAAGCATCGGGCCGGCTGCCAAACCGAGTTTGATTTGAGGTGATTCGACAAGCGGAATCGAACCAATAAACACGCCGAGCGCGATACCCAAAAATATGGTCAGGATATGTGGCTGATGAAGTTTTTTAAGCGAGTTACCGAGCAAATCGGCAACGCGTTCGATGGCACTCTCCGAGCCCACAACCATCACCTTGTCGCCAATCTGCAACTCCATGCCCTGATACGGAATAATATCCACACCGGCACGATTGACACGCGTAATATTAATGCCGTACTTCGTGCGCAGGCGCAAATCCGAGAAGCGCTTGCCGTTAATTTCCGAACGCGTAACGACGATGCGGCGCGAAACCAGTTTACCATCAAATTCGCCCCACTCCTCTTCGAGCATCGGAACCTCCGTACCGATAAATGCAAGGATGGCCGGTTTGTCCTCCGTATTGCTCACGACAAAAATTTTATCGCCACAATGAACACGACTCTCCGAGTCGGCAATAAACGCCTTATTATCATCATGCGAAATACGCGAAATAACGAACTGACGAGCAATCAGCGTGCGCAAGGCACTGACCGTCATTCCGTCGATTTGGCGATTTGTAACCTCAATAGAAAACTTCGCCGCGAACTTGTTCTCATTGCTGATAGCTTGTAGTGCGGATTGCTCCTTGCTCCAATCAATGCGAAGAACAACCTTCAAGAGCACAAAGCCGAGAATCGTTGCGATGATACCTATCGGATACGCAACAGCAAAACCCATCGGAATCGACTGATCATCCACGCCAGCAACGTCAAGAAATGCCTGCTGTGTTGCGCCCATTGCCGGAGTGTTGGCAGCTGCGCCGTCCATCACACCAACCATCGTCTGCAACGGCGTATCTGTCACCCACGCAATTAGATATGTCACACCGACACCAAGCAACATCACCAACATCGCAAGCCACATCAGTTTCAATCCCCCCGAACGCAACGACGAGAAGAATCCTGGACCAATCTGCAAACCGATAGAAAAGACGAAGAGTGTCAAACCAAAATCACGAGCAAAACCTAGTACGTCCCCTCCGATATGCATACCGAAATGACTGGCGGCAATACCCGCAAACAGCACCCACGTTGAGCCTAACGAAAGACCGCCAATTTTAATCTTACTCAACAACGTGCCGAGCGTTATGACGACAGCCAAAATAAATATCGAATGAGGTATGCCCGTTCCAAAGAGCATCTCTTGTATAAAGTTCATAGACCGCTATTTTTCTTTCACAATGCCGAGCCCAAAAGAACAACATTGCATAAATTTTCGGCAAATATATAAATTAATAGGCGATAAACGTATTTTTTTGTTACCTTTGTCGGCAAATGAAGCAAAACTCCAAAAAATCTATGAGTAAAATTGAGATTCAGCGCGCGCACCGTATGGATGGTACGGGCGAATACTATTTCTCGCGTCGTCTGCGCGAAATAGCCGAAATCGAGGCGGCAACCGGTCGTCAAATCATTAAACTTGCAATGGGTAGCCCCGACCTTCCGCCTGCACCGGCCGTAGTCGAGCGTTTGTCGCAAGAAGCATTGCGTCCTGACGTACATAAATATATGTCGTTCAAGGGTGAACCGATTCTTCGCAAGGCATTTGCCGATTGGTACGCAAAATGGTACGGCGTAGAGTTGGACTACAATTCGGAGGTATTGCCTTTGATTGGTTCGAAGGAGGGCATCATGCACATTTGTCAGACCTTCATCAATCCAGGCGACAAGGTTCTCGTTCCCAATCCGGGCTATGCCGCATACAAAGCAGCCGTAAGCATGACTGGCGGCATTATGCAGCCGTACGCGCTCAATAAGCAGACCAACTTTATGCCTGACTTCGAGGCCATTGAGCGCGAAGGTGTGGAGGGCGTAAAAATTATGTTTGCTAACTTCCCGGGTATGCCGACCGGCCAGACTCCGACGCGAGAGTTGTTCGAGAAGATTATCGAATTCGGTCGCAAGCACAACATCTTGATTATTCACGATAATCCGTATAGTTTTATCCGCAACTCCGAAAAACCGATGAGTATCCTCTCGATTCCGGGTGCCAAAGATGTAGCAATGGAGATGAACTCGCTCTCGAAAGGTCACTCAATGGCAGGTTGGCGTGTAGGTGTAATTATGGGATGCAAAGAGTGGATCGACTCAATTCTCACGTTCAAGTCCAACATGGATTCCGGCATGTTTTACCCTATTCAGGCAGCTGCCGAGACTGCTCTATCGCTGGGTGACGACTGGTTTAAGGAGCTGAATGCAATCTACTACGAGCGCGAAAAGGAGGGCTATGCCCTATTGGATGCACTCGGTTGCACATATCGACCTAATCAGGCAGGCCTCTTCATATGGGCCGAAATTCCGGAAGATTACGAAGGCGACTGCTTCGATTTTTCGGACGAGGTGATGGATAAGTGCGACGTGTTCCTTACCCCCGGAGGTATCTTCGGTACCGAAGGTAAACGATATGTACGCATCACGCTTTGTTGCCCTGCCGAACTGCTCCGAAAGGCAACTGAAAACGTAAAATCGCGCTTTACCCGATAAAAGATATTCGGCATATTGATAATAGCTCAATCTCCTATTGGAAGATTGGGCTTTTTTTCATATCTTTGAACGATTTTATTAACACTTGCTCGATGCAACATATTTGCACCGACGATAGAGTGTGGATTTTATGGGACAAAAGAGCAATAAAATACTTGTAACTGGTGCTGCTGGATTTATCGGCTACCACCTCGTGCGCCGCCTTATAGAGCGTGGAGATATGGTTGTCGGTATAGATTCCATTAATGACTATTATGACGTACGACTGAAATATGCCCGTTTGGCAGAGTGTGGCATATCGGAAGCGGACGCAGACAGCAAAGAGCTTGCACAAAGTACAACATGTGCAAACTATCGTTTTGTTCGCATGGCACTCGAAGAACGCGAACGCATGCAAGAACTTTTCGCCAACGAACAGTTCGACATCGTCGTAAATCTTGCCGCGCAGGCCGGCGTGAGATATTCGCTCGAAAATCCGTACGCATACATCGAGAGCAACATCGTTGGCTTCATCAACTTGTTGGAGTGTGCGCGTCAAAATCCGGTCCGTCACTTCGTATATGCTTCGTCAAGTTCCGTATATGGTGGCAACACCAAGACTCCGTTCTCGGAGGAGGATCGCGTGGATAATCCTGTATCGCTCTATGCCGCCACAAAGAAGTCGAATGAACTGATGGCAAATGTCTATTCGAAACTCTACGGAATACCAACAACGGGATTGCGATTCTTTACGGTGTATGGCCCGTGGGGCCGTCCTGACATGGCCCCGATGCTATTCTCGAAAGCAATCCTTGCAGACGAACCGATAAAGGTTTTCAACAACGGTAATCTATCTCGCGATTTCACCTACATCGACGATATTATCGAGGGTGTTGTTCGAGTTGCAGACCGAGCCCCGCAGACGAGCGACGAGCACCCTGTGCCGGCGGAAGTTTACAACATCGGGTGTGGTTCGCCAATGCAGTTGATGGATTTCATCGCAGAGTTGGAGCGTGCACTCGGCCACGAAGCCATCAAGAAGATGATGCCGATGCAGAAAGGTGACGTATATACAACTTATGCCGACACATCGAAACTTGAACGCGATTTCGGTTATCGTCCACACGTTGCGCTCTCCGAAGGAATCGGACGATTTGCCGAATGGTACACCAATTTTAAGGAGAAATTAAACCTATAAACGATATGAAAGGTATTGTATTAGCAGGAGGTAGCGGAACACGCCTCTATCCGATTACAAAGGGAGTCAGCAAACAACTACTGCCGATTTACGACAAACCGATGGTGTACTACCCTATCTCGGTGTTGATGTTGGCGGGTATTCGCGAGATACTAATCATATCGACGCCGGACGATTTGCCGGGCTTTCGTCGATTGTTGGGTGACGGCAGCGACTACGGTGTGCGTTTCGAGTATGCTGAACAGCCATCTCCGGATGGTCTGGCACAAGCGTTTATTATCGGCGAGAAGTTTATTGGCGATGATTGCGCATGCCTTGTTCTTGGCGACAATATTTTCCATGGCGCAGGTCTTAAAGAGTTGCTTGCACAGGCAGTCATCGATGCTGAGCAAAACAACAAGGCAACCGTTTTCGGATATTGGGTAAATGACCCGGAGCGTTACGGCGTTGCAGAGTTCGACGTCGAGGGCAACTGCCTCTCCATTGAGGAGAAACCGGCAAAACCAAAGTCGAACTATGCCGTTGTCGGACTCTACTTCTATCCGAACAAGGTAGTCGAGATTGCAAAGAACATCAAACCGTCGGCTCGCGGCGAGTTGGAGATTACGACCGTCAATCAATTGTTCCTCGCCGAACAGAATTTGAAGGTACAGACGCTCGGCAGAGGCTTTGCATGGTTAGACACCGGCACCCATGATTCGCTTGCCGAGGCATCCATCTTCGTCGAAGTTATCGAGAAACGACAGGGGTTGAAAATCGCATGCTTGGAAGGCATCGCTTACGAGCAGGGGTGGATCACAAAAGAGCAGTTGCAAAAGATAGCGCAACCGATGATTAAGAATCAGTACGGGCAGTATTTGCTCAAATTGGCAGAGAGATAGTGATGGAAGTTGTAAAGACAACAATAGCGGGCGTATTTATCGTCGAGCCAACCGTATTTGGCGACGATCGCGGTTACTTTTTCGAGAGTTTTAATGCCGAAGAGTTCGAGCAGAAGACGGGTGTAAAGACTACGTTTGTCCAGGATAACGAGAGTAAATCGCGTTACGGCGTATTGCGCGGTCTGCATTTCCAGAAGGGCAAACACGCACAATCCAAACTCGTTCGCGTAGTGCGTGGTCGTGTGTTGGATGTTGCAGTCGATATTCGCAAAGGGTCGCCGACATTCGGCAAATATGTTGCGGAGGAGCTCTCGGCAGAAAATCATCGACAACTCTTCGTCCCTCGCGGATTTGCTCACGGTTTTGTCGTATTGAGCGACGAGGCCGTATTCCAATATAAGTGCGACAATCTATATGCCCCACAAGCCGAAGGAGCTATCGCGTGGAATGACCCTGAAATAGCAATTAATTGGCAGGTGGATACCGCAGATATCATATTGTCGGAAAAGGACAAGCACCATCCGTTGCTGAAAGATGCCGAATGGTTGTTCGATTATAACGCAGAACTCTATTAGTACGGACGCTATGAATATTTTGGTTACGGGAGCCAACGGACAGTTGGGAAACGAAATACGTCGCCGAAGCGAGGCAAGCGCCAATCGCTACATCTTTACCGATGTCGCGGAGTTGGATATTACCGATGCAGAGGCCGTCATGCGTCTTGCGCAAAAGGAGAGACCATCAGTAATTATCAACTGTGCGGCATACACCAATGTCGATAAGGCGGAAGATGACGAGCAGACAGCTCACCTAATTAACTGCACAGCCGTTGCCAATTTGGCGTCGGCTGCCAAAGCGGTTGACGCAGTGCTCGTGCACATTTCGACAGACTACGTATTCGACGGTTGCGGTTGTACACCTTACACGGAAGATGCAGAGGTTGCACCTACGGGTGCTTACGGCCGTACGAAACTTGCGGGCGAGCGAGCAGTGGCGGAGAGCGGTTGCCGATACGTCATTATTCGTACCGCGTGGCTCTACTCGTCGTTCGGTCGCAACTTCGTCAAGACGATGCGAACACTGACCGGCGAGCGCGAGGCATTGCAGGTCGTATTCGATCAAGTCGGCACTCCAACCTACACAGGCGACCTTGCCGATGCAATTTTACACATCGTCGAGGAGGAGAGGTATAATAAATGTGGGGTCTATCACTACTCGAACGAGGGCGTTTGCTCGTGGTACGACTTTGCGAAAGAGATTTGTACAATGAGTGGCAACGAGTGCAACATCCACCCTTGTCACTCGAACGAATTTTCGTCAAAGGTAGCACGACCGCACTACTCGGTACTCGACAAGAGCAAAATCAAGCAGACGTTCGGACTCTCGATTCCGCATTGGAAAGAGTCCCTCGCAAAGTGCATTGAAGAGTTAAAACAAGAGTAATAAATAATGGGAAAATCTATTAACATATTTACATACGGTGATTCGACCAAACCAAGCACGTGGTCAAATGTTCCATATTGTCTATCAACGACATTGGAGCAACTTGGTTATACTATAAACCGTATCGACATATCGTTATCAAATCACTCTCTGCTTAACTTCTATAGCCGTATTTGGACTGCGGTAGCAAGACGCGTTATGGCTATTCGCCACAAAAACGACAAATTCGCTTACACTTTCGACCGCACCCCGCTATTCTGCAAATTAGTTGATCGCAAAATCAAAAAAGCCAACCAACAATATCCGGATGCTTGGTGTAACATATTTCTTTCGTTCAGCTGTTATAACAAATACTCCGATGTACCATCAATAATGTTGTGTGATTGGACTTTTGAGCATCTTATACAAGAACAATACGGGCGAAAGCCATACCCTTGCGAGCAACGATATATCGACATACAAAATGATGCGATAGCCAAGTGTACGCATGTGGTATCATTGTTTGAAAAATCGAGCGAATATATAGCCAAGC
This sequence comes from Alistipes sp., assembly GCA_017654125.1. GTDB lineage: Bacteria > Bacteroidota > Bacteroidia > Bacteroidales > Rikenellaceae > Alistipes. The sequence goes on from JAFNYX010000052.1 coordinate 16,181, forward strand.
GCACATCGAACAAAAACGTAGTGTTTCTCGGCAACAATGTGGTTAATATAGTTGGCGACAACCGACCAAACGAATCGACCATAAAAACCAAAGCGACATCGCATAATATTCTTTTCATTGGTGGCTATCGCTATCGTCAAGCTGCTCAACAACTCGTATCAGCCTACAATTCGATACGACAGTTCTACCCTGATGCAAAAATCGACATCATCGGACAAAGCGAATTCGACTTGGGTCTAACAGAC
>JAFNYX010000053.1 GCA_017654125.1 Alistipes sp.
ATGCCGAGTCCTTCAAAGTTACTTGGCAAATAGAACAAATCGCAACATTGTAAAATCTCCGCCACATCGCCACGCGAGCCCAGAAAATGCACTCTATCGGCAACTCCGTTACGTTCAAATATTTCGCGGCACTGCTGCTCCAAATCGCCGACTCCGACCCACACCAGATCGCAATCCGAACGCATTCGGCACAACATAGAAAAGGTTTCGGCAATAAAAAGCGGATTCTTTTGCGGTATAATACGGCCAACGGTCACAATGTGATGTTTGGCAGTCAAGCCCAACTCCGCCCTCTTCTTATCCACATCTATCGGAGTGCGATAAGCGTTCAAATCTATGCCGTTATAAATTACCGACGGATACTCTTTTTGTCGCCAAGGACGACCGGCAAACAAAAACTCCATCGCAATTTCCGAACAACCCGTTCGGCGATTCGAAAAGTGCCAACACATCCATCGCATCACCGATTGATAGATTCGTATCGGTAAGGTCATGCCCTCAACCAAAGCTTTTTGCTGCATACCATTATGCGAATGACAACACCTCACAGGCACTCCGGCCAACCATGCAACCAAAAGATTAGGACCATTAAACAGATCTATATTTGTATGAAACACGTCGAATCGTTCACGTCTCAACAACTTATACAATCTAACGAAATGGCGCAATTTACTCATTGCCCCACGTCCCAAGTCGCTCGTATGGACGATTGTTGCTCCGGTAGCCAACACTTCCGGTTCAAGAACCCGACTATCCGGTTTTGAACTTGGATTTACAACCGTCAATTCAAAACGCTCTTTGTCGATTCCCCTGCACAGATTCAAAACAAAAGTATCTGTACCCCCTCGGGCAAGACCGTTTTGCAATATGCAAATCTTTGTCTTCTTCATTGATTTACTTTCCCCTAACGCTTTATAGATTTCAGCCACTTAAATATTCGTCCGGCACCATACCACCGGCATAACAACCACGCCGTACAATAACGATCTATGCTGTCGAGTTTGGAGTGTCGAATATTTTTAAGATTACGCTTTACGTTTTGCTGTCGCAGAGCGATATGTTCATCATATTGATAGCCTGCAAGAGATGCAAAATAGAGCGCCCACATATCCTCCAATGCAAATCTAGCATTAGCTATATCGCTATATTTGCTCCACCCGTTTTCCACATCTCTGCATATCGTTTCCCACACCAAATGTCCACTCCCCTTCTTGTCTGGATGCCACTGCTGATGGCTTATGCTACTTTCGTTCGAGCGATAATGATATAAAGGCCTATCGGTAAGAACTATTTTTTGACTCCGTTGCAAAAACTGCCACACCAACAATGCGTCCTCGCCATATGTTATACGCTTATCAAATTGCAACCCTTTCAACAATCGGTTTCTCAATAGTTTGTTCCATAACGACCCACTAAAAGAGACGTGTCGCAAAAATTCCCGCACAGCAACCTCTTGCGACCATTTTGTTTCCGTTGCAGAGCATGTAACACTCTGTCCGCATTTTGCACACGTCACCATATCGGCACTATTTTTCAATGCTACCGAAACCAAATAATCGACCATATCGCGCTCAATCCAATCATCCGCATCGACGAACAACACATATTCACCATCGGCTTTATCCAAAAGTGCATTTCGCGCAGCGGCTACGCCCCGATTCTCTTGATGATATACCTCCACAAACGAATAACGTGATGCATACTCCTGACATATAGCGAGCGAATCGTCCGTCGAGCCATCATCGACCAATACGACCTGCAAATTATCATACGTCTGTCCAACAATGCTATCCAAACACTCTCGCAACCACTGCGAAGCATTATAGACGGGGACAAGTATGGAAACCATTGGATTCATCTGCTATCTGTTATATATCAATCTTGTGACGCCATCCACCACACTCTTTACTACAAGAGCCATGATGGTGGTAAGCACTATGATAAAAAGCGTTACGACAAAGATATTATCGGAGACCAATATCAATGGCTGATAAAATGCACGAATTGGTTTTGTAAAAAACAATGCGTGCAAAAACCACATATACACTGACAACTCTCCCAACTTCATAAACAAAGACGACAATAATTTCAGTTTACAACAACTAAACAATGCCACAATTCCAAATATCATCATCGGCGCGTAAAATACGCTAAGCGAAAATCCCAATACGGCACTCTTCACAAAACGCAACCATAACGCCAAGCCCATACACAGAATCGAAAAGACGAATACTACAACCTTCGAGTTCGGCAACGGCACTCTCTCAAACACTTTATGCTTGGCAAAAAGGTATCCGAGAATCATACACGGCGACTGCATCATAGAGTTAAACAGCGCAGTCAGAAAATCATTGTGATTCCAATCCGTGAATGTATGTACCGCCACTTGACAGGCATAACAACCAAGCATCAACACCACAGCCATCCACAACCTCTTATCAATAATGCGCGAAAAGACCGGCATTACAATCATTGCATAAATAAAGAAATATACAAACCAACTAAAATAGTTGAGCAAGGAGTTTATGCCGAACATATTTTTCAGCAAATTTCCACCCTCGATATTGTCGCACAACGGAAGTGTAAACCCAAACAATACAATCCAAAACGGAATCAATAGTTTTATAACATGCTCCCACGAATATCTTAAATCCTTGGTTCGAGAAAAAGCATATCCGTAACCTACCATAAAGGTAAACATTCCGACACATATCTTAAATGTCGAGAACACTCGTGCAAACAAAGGATTGTCAAATTCGCCAAACCGAACAGTGTACCACTCCGGCGAAGCAAGACAATGCAACAAAATCATAAAGAGTATGGCAAAACCCTTTACAATCTTTGTTTTATCTTTGTCGAACAACACCTGCGCCATTATCTAAATTGATTTATTACATCCATTTTATAGAGGTACATCGTACCCCAATCCTTGTATCCTTTGACCAATATCGGACGGAACTCACGTTTATCGAGCAACATCGCGTAGATTATATGCGACAAATAGAGATGTCCCAAATCGCGCAACTGCTCATAGTACGAGCAAAACTCCGCACTATCCTCGAAACAATAGCCTCCGGCGTTAAAATAATGACTGACAACTCGCTTCTCGATAATATTCGTAATGTAGAACATATCGTCCACCGCTACATAACTCTTATTACGCGGATCGACCACCGATAACTCCTCCAAAGGATATATCGCAACACCATTCTTCGGACGCACCTCGCACTCGAAATAGCAATCGCTATCCTTAATAAATATCGCTCCCGTTATCTTCTCACGACAAATCGTACGATAGACGGTCTCCGGCTGACTCGCCGTCGGCTCATCCAACACCACAACCTTCGCCTGCGTGAGAGAGAATCTTTCAAATTGCAGTTGAAGCATCCGCTTCAATGCAAAACGCTCGTCGTGCTTGCGAAGAATGGTGAAATAGATATTGTCGAAGAGCGATAAATCCATTCCAACAACCGCTTTTACGCATATTATCGTACCCTCTTCATCTAAACCAAAGACATAGGGCAATGTATCGTTATACTCCGGCTTGTCGGCTGCAACCGGTACTATCAAACTAAATTTCATTTAATAGTTGTGAAATTATGGTTTTCAAATAATCTATCACACGATGCTCCGTTGCGTATGGCAATATTCGCAACAAGTTCATCAACTGCATCGGTTTGTAATATAGGCGATACCACTCGTATCGTTCGCTAAAATATGCATCCACTTCGCGGTCAATTTTGTCGAATATGATTCGCAAACGCACACTATCGCACGACTGCATATACATCAACTGCGACCAACGATATGCCGTATCCTGACGAATCTTTACGATATCCTGCAACGGTGTTTCGACATATGAATCGAGAAAATCTATCAAATAGTAATTGTTGCCGTTAAACAGTATATTGGAGAAGGTCAAATCGCCATGACACCACCCGACCGGAATCTGCCAATCGTCCATCGACTCGAAGACCACTGCCGCACGCTGCATCAACTCCTTGACCTGTACATCTTCCGCCATCTCCGATTTGATGAGCGTTTTGCTACGCACATCTTCAAATTTCTCGATAAATATTTCCTTCGGCACTCTGCGTACAGGCGACTGCAAGAGTTCCTTTTCGACAAAGTACTCAATGGCGTGTATCAGATAGTCGATTTGTTCGAATCCCGACTGCTCGAAATACTCGACAAAGTTCTTCGAATAGACATATTGCATCTTTATCGTCGCATGCCGCTCGTCGCTCATCACATCGAATATCTTCGGCACACGAATATGCTGATACTCCAAGTCGGCCGCCTTTTGCTGCTTGTCGGCCTGTTTAAGCAGACGCGAAATATACTTTACGTCATACGTGCTTTTATACACATAGAGCGAATCCTGTTCTCGCGCAACGGATATATCACAGCCCGAATGACCTTTAACCTCTATCTCCATAAAACGAATCCTTAATCTCAATATACGATATGCCGGCAGCCTCGGCCGAAGCCATGCCTACGGCAGAATCCTCAAATACGATGGCCTCGTACGGCGCTACACCCATGCGGTCTAATACCGTACGATATATCTCCGGCGAGGGTTTTCCCTCCACGACATCCTCACCAGCAAGAATCAAATCGAAGTCCTCACGCGCACCGATATACGCCAAAGCATTCTCCAAATTGATGCGGCGTGCCGTCGATGCGATTGCCGTCCGCCCGCCACCGCGACGAAACGCACGCAACATCTCCAACAGCGGTCTATTAACAATCAGGCGGTCAAAATATTCTGGATAATAACACCCTTTCAGCTCACGTATCTTCGACGAGATACTCTTATCCTCAACACCGGCTTGCGCCATAAACTTATCGAAACGCAATCCGAAAGCATCACGATACTGCGCTTCGGTGAGCGACATGCCTACCTCCGCAAACGCCTGCTGATAGGCTGCCAAATTAGCAGCAAACGTATTTACCAGCGTACCATCGAAATCGGTTATGAGCAGCTTTATTCCAGTCATCACATATATCGTTTTAACTCCTCCGGGGTACCATATGAGCGATAGACTTCCATATTCGCCACGCGCACCATCGCACCATCACCCAACAGATAGTTATAAAGCAGCGAAACGTAGTACTCAGGCTTATTAAACTCCGCCTCTGCCATCAGACGATGTGCAGCACTCTTGAACACACGACCCGATGAGAAAAAATATGCACCACAAAGGGCGTGCGACGAAATCACCTCCTTTTCGGCAGTTCGGATAACACGGTCCGTACCATCCGTTTCGGCGTAGCTGTATCGTGGCTGGTCGGATTCGAACGAAACGAGCAACCCGCCATCGGCCTTTTCGGCTGGCGTATTGAGCACCTCTCGCATCAACTCTTCGAATCGCGCACTGCGAAATTCCAAATCGCAATCCATAACAATTACAGCATCGTCATCCTCAATAACCGACTCAGCCATAAGACATGTTTCAACAGCTCCGCGAGTAGTTTTCTGTACGGAAAATATATTTGCATCGGGCAGAATTTCACGAATTGCAAGGTCTATACCGTAATTGTCGATATGCTCCTGTCGCACAATGAAAGAATACTTCATATCGAGTCCATCAATGGCCACACTTCCGATTGCACGCTTGAAGAGAGGCACCCCATCAAGCAAAATCAGTGGTTTGGGTGTATTCCAACCCTCTTTCAGAAATCGCGAGCCCTCGCCCGCCATCGGCATTATGATATGTAACTTCCGCATAAGGTGTTATTCTGTTTTATGATATTTTACGATTTGTGCTTTTGGCGAGCATACCGTACAATTCGACGGTATATCCTCAACCACAATGGCGTTCGCACCAATGTTCACATTGTCACCAATGAGTATACCGCCCAATACAACTGCGCCAGTACCAATACGAACATTATTTCCGATGGTTGGGTGTCCATTACCTCGATATCCTATCGTCA
>JAFNYX010000002.1 GCA_017654125.1 Alistipes sp.
GTAACGACGATTGGAAGTTCTGCATTCTATAATTGCTCCTCTCTGACAAGTGTGACTATTCCCGATAGCGTAACGACGATTGGATATGAGGCATTTCACGCTTGCACTTCGCTGACAAGTGTGACTATCGGAGATGGCGTGACGACGATTGGAAATAGGGCATTCGTCGGTTGCTCCGCGCTGACAAGTGTGACTATTCCCGATAGCGTAACGACGATTGGAGATAGTGCATTCAGAGAGTGCACCTCGCTGACAAGTGTGACAATCGGAAATAGCGTGACCGGAATTGGAAACAAAGCGTTTTATGGTTGTAGTAAGCTTAAAACAATATATTGCAAACCTACAACACCCCCTGCAATCTATTATTACCAAACTGACGCATGGAGTGACTTATCTAATACAAATACTTTCCCAAGTAATTCGGGCATGAAAATATATGTTCCACGCGATTCGTATGCATTGTATACATCATATCCGTCAACTAGTAATAATAACATGTCGCAAGGCCAAGTAAAGTGGTATGGATATAAATCTCGTATTGAACCTTATGATTTTGAATAATATTTATTAACTGATAAACTTACAATTATGCCAAATGAAAACACCCACGAGCCAAAACTCGTGGGTATTTTTATATATTGCAAAAAAATCGCTACATTTGCTCCGAAAAAGAGGAGACCTTACAACAAGGGGATGGGAATTGCAGATATTATACTTTTGGCTGTCGGACTGTCGATGGATGCCTTTGCCGTGGCTATCGGCAAGGGGTTGTCGGTAAGTCGCGTACGAGCAAAACACCTGCTGTCGGCAGGCGTATGGTTTGGCGGATTTCAGGCGGTGATGCCCATCGTCGGCTACTTTCTCGGCGTACGATTCTCGCAACAGGTGGAGAGCTTCGACCATTGGGTAGCATTCGTTCTGTTGGCGCTAATCGGTGCAAATATGGTGCGCGAATCTCGCGCAAAGAGCAACGATGAGTGTGATTGTAGCGAGGGGCGCGGTGGAGACTTCTCGGCACGCACGATGTTGCTACTCGCCATAGCCACAAGCATCGACGCGCTGGCTGTCGGCGTATCGTTTGCGTTCCTCTCCATCAACATTTGGAGCGCAGCGACAATAATCGGCTGCACGACATTCGCCTTCTCGGCCATCGGTATTATCCTCGGCAGAGAGGTGGGGTGTCGCTACAAATCGAAAGCAGAGGTGGCGGGAGGTGTTATCCTACTCATTATCGGCACAAAAATCCTGCTCGAACACACGCTCTTCGCCTAACGTAGGCGGGGGGGCACACAACAAAAAATCACCGCTCGGGGCTTTTGCGAGCGGTGATTTTATTTTTTTTTGGGGGGGGGTATTTGCTTGCGGATTGAACCCGTTAGAATCGAACGAAGGCCTGTATCGGATAGTGGTCTGATGGCAGATGTACTCCGCGATGTTCCGCAGAAATCTCCTTCGGAGCATCCGTCAATGCAGATTGCTCGCCCTGCTCATCGCTCCAATAGTGGTAGGTCAGCACACCGTAGCGCTCAACATCGAAGCCGGATACAAAAATATGGTCGATACGGCGCGACGAGTGGTTGGCAACCTTAAAGTTGTTAAACGTACCCGACGGAGCAAACTTTACGGGTGCCATATCGTAGGCATCACGCAGCATCCCGCTCTCGGCAAAGGTCTTATACGCCGGACTACCCTGCGCCACGTTGAAGTCGCCCGTAAGAATCACGGCTGCCTTCGTGCCACACATCTCGCGAATCTTGGCAAGCACCAACTTCGCTCCCTCGACACGCGCCGTCTTACCTTTATGATCCATGTGAGTATTGAAAAACCAGAACTTCTTCTTGGTTGCACGGTCCTTGAAATGGCCCCAACTGCATACACGGCGACAGGCTGCATCCCAGCCGTAGGACACTTTATCCGGAGTCTCCGACAACCAGAACGTACCGCTGGCCAGCAGTTCGAAACGCCCCTTGCGATAGAATATCGGACTATACTCACCTTTGCGGGCACCATCATCACGCGCAACACCAATATAGTCGTAATCGGGCAGACGCGAGAGCATATCCTCCAACTGGTCGTGGCACACCTCCTGCGCGCCAAAAATATCAAACGCCGAATAGGCAATAAGGTCGCACATCACGTCGCGTCGCGAAGTCCAGCCATCTCCACGCTTATAATCGACCTTCGAGTGCATTCGTATATTATACGAAGCAACATTGAGCGACTGCGCTGCACAGCATAGTGTCGCAGAAAGCGCAAAGCAAAAAATCAAAATACGTTTCATAGTTTTTCAATATGTGTAAATATTTTCTCGTCAAACACAATGTTCGGCATCTTGTCAAATAGACCGAATACAGCCGAACCGGAACCCGACATCGAACAATACGCTGCACCCGCCGCGAGCATCGTCTCCTTTATTGCGGCAATAGCAGGATGGGCGACAAAAACGTGTGGCTCGAAGTCGTTTTTCACCTTCGCCTGCCACTCCTCGACAGGTCGTTGCACGAGTTCGGCAAGCGAAGTAGCACTCTCCGCAGGGCGTACACCACCATACGCCTCGCCTGTCGAAACACCCTCCTCCGGCTTGGCAACCATCAGATACATACCTGCAATCGGCAAATTAATCGGTGTCATCACCTCGCCTCGTCCCGTACAGAGTTGTGGAGTATTGCGCACAAAAAAAGCCGTATCGCTACCCAATTCGGAGGCAAGCGCAATCAACTCCTCCTCTGAAAGCGACAGCGCAAACTCCTCATTAAGTGCCAACAACACCGCAGTCGCATCGCTCGACCCACCGCCGAGACCCGCGCCGAACGGAACACGCTTATCAAGCGTAATTCGCACCCCACCAATGCCGTATCGTTCGCGCATGAGTCGATACGCCTTAACGCACAGATTCTTCTCCGGAGGACAATCCACCACAATGCCACGAACAACCAATTCGACATCATCCACATCCGTACGCTCGACCTCGACTATATCGAACAAGCCACACACCGGCATCATTACTGTCTCCAAATCGTGAAAGCCATCTGCACGCCGACGCAAAACATTGAGTCCGATATTTATTTTACAATTTGCCTCGATTTTCATACTACAAATATACTGAATATTGCCGATTATCGCAACAATTGAGTGGTAAATCGCATGCATTTCACGAAATTTTACTATCTTTGTAACTTGTAAGAAGTCGCAACTATTTTTACAGCAAGCGACAACAAAGGATTTACAAAGCTCAAAACGAGCACAAAACACGTTTTTAACCAAAAAAAACAGAGATAGCAAACAATGAAAAAAATTCTTTTCGCAGCATTGGCACTCGCATTGGTTGTCGGCTGCAAAAATGCAAACACTGAAAACGCCGCAGCAGCGGACGAAAACCAGCAGACGACCGAGCTCAACGCAACCGGTTTGGCATACGTTCAGGTGGAGTACGTACTCGCCGAGAGCGACATCTTCAAGAGTGAGGGCGTAGCGCTCCGCGACAAAACCGAGAAAGCACAGAAGAGTTGGGCACAAAAGGAGCAGCGCCTGCAAAACGAAATCGTTCAGTTGCAGGAGAAATATCAGAAGGGCCTGATTACAACTCGTGACGCACAGGAGAAAGAGCAGGAGTTACAGCGCCGTGCCGCTAACTACCAGACCTCGGCACAGAACGAAGCAAAGACCCTCGAAGAGGAGAATATCGTATTCCAGAACCGCATGAACGACTTGCTCGGTCGCGCAATTCAGGAGATTAACGCTGATGGCGCATACAAGATGATTGTAAACGCTTCGGCTCTGCTCGACGCTGACGAAACACTCGACATCACGCAGGTAGTTCTCGCAAAGGTAAACGAGCTCTACAAGGCAGACAAAGAGGGTGCAAGCACGGCAAAAGCCGAGTAACAACCGTAACAGGCGATTTTAACCGTTCGAGATGGGTTTCATTCCGTTCACACTGATAGATTTCATCGACATCTTCCTCGTGGCGCTGTTGATATATGGTATATATCGCGCTACGCGAGGAACGAGTGCGCCATATATCTTCTTCGGCATCATCATAATCTGCATTGGCTGGGTAACCGTGCGCGCGCTGAATATGGAGTTGCTCTCGACGATTCTCGGCCAGGTAATCAGTGTCGGAGTCATTGCGCTCATCATCGTCTTTCAACCCGAAATACGTCGCTTCCTGCAACTTATCGGAATGCGACAAAAGGAGTTCGACTTTATTTCGAGAATGTTCTCCTCGTCGCGTCGTGCGGAGGATATCAACACCTCACCAATCGTCTCGGCATGTCTGGACATGAGCGAAAGTCGCACGGGCGCACTGATTGTCATCAAACAGAAGGACGACCTGCAATTCATCATCGAGGGCGGAATCTCGATTGAGGCAAAAGTCTCGGTCTCGTTGTTGAAAAACATCTTCTTCAAGAATGCTCCGCTACACGACGGCGCAGTCATAATCGACGGCGACCGTATCGTGGCTGCAAAGTGTATTCTTCCCGTTACTCAGAGCAACGTACCGAAAGAGTATGGCACGCGCCACCGCTCGGCCATCGGTTTGAGCGAGATTACAGACTCGGTCGTAGTTGTCGTATCGGAAGAGAGCGGCAGCATATCTGTCGTGAAGAATGGCCAGATTCGCTATCAAATCGACCCACTGAAATTCGCCGGCGTACTCAAACGCGCTTTGGGTCAAAAGCAGTAATCGCAGACGAGTGTCGCAGCAATCAACGCAAACTCACTATAAACGACAAGACAGAAAAGCGGCAGTCATTCATCGGTGAATGACTGCCGCTCTCGTTTTATCCTACTCTCTTTATTTGGTCGCAACAAAGAACAAATCAAAACTCTCCTCCGTTGATGGCACAATCGAGTAGTCATCCATCGCAATTGATGTGGTCAGTTCGGCATTCTTTTTCAGTAACACGCGACGATTCATGCGATTCAGCAAATCATACGGCTTCTGCAACACCCATCTCGGCAAACGATGCTGCAAGTCGAGCACATCCCAACGCGTGATGCGACGCACACTGCGACGATTCTTGCGATAGTACTCCATAACCTTCTCATTACCCACAACGCCCGAGGCTTCGACCGTCGAGAAGTGACACTCCAACAAATTACGCAACTCGTCGGCATTATACTCGCGTACGTGCCACGGATTTCGCGTTAGCGACATCGGTGCATTCGGTGTCGTAACGATAAACTTTCCGCCCGGACGTAACAAACGAGCCACTTCACGCACAAACTCTATATCTTGCTCGATATGCTCGATGACCTGAAACGAAACAACAAAGTCGAACGAATTACCCTCAAAACCGATTGGCGGAACACACATCTCGTAATACTCCACATTGTCGTATTGGCACACGTCCGACGGTTGGAATTTATCGATGGTTATATAACGCGAACACTTGGGTGCAAGCACCTTCACGCCGTATCCCGTTCCCGTACCAATCTCCAACACATCACCACTGACAATCTCTGCCGCACGATGATATGCCAGCAACGAACGCTGAAAAACGTAGTTATCCGATGCCTCCTGCGACACGCGCTCGGCTGTGGTAATCTTCGCCATACTACCTCTTCTCCACAATCTTAATACCCGACTCATCTGCCGTCACACGATTGTGACTGAGCAGTACACCAAGCGAGCGCTTGAACAATTTCTTACTCATTCCGAGCGTGTCGCGCACCTGCTCCGGCGAGCTGGCATCGCTCAACGGAAGCATACCACCTGCCGCCACCACCGCATCGTAGAGCTGCTCGGCAGAGTCCTTCACCTGCGTATAGCCCTGACGCTGCAACGATAGGTCGATACGGCGATCGTCGGTAACGCGCGTCACAAACGCACGACAGCGTTCACCAAGCGACAGCGGTCGGAAAATCTGATTCTTGTACAACATGCCCCAATGACGATTTTCAACAATGACACGATACCCTATTGGACTCTCCGATACGACCAATGCATCAACCTCACGTCCTCGCTCAACCGTTACAAAATCGTCGTTATTCACATACGCTCGCAACTTATTCGTCGCTACGCAACGACCCGTCACATCATCGACATACATATAGACAGGATACGAGTTACCAATTACGATACCGCCCTGCTGATTGCGATTAGGCAGGAACAAATCCTTGCCGGCAATTCCCCAATCGAGGAAAGCTCCGTGTATATTCTTATCGACAACCTTCAACCACGCAACTCGACCAGCCGTTATGAGCGGCGCGTCAGTTGTAGCCACGATACGATCCTCCGAATCGTGATAGACGAAGACCTCCACACTGTCGCCAACCTTCTGCGACAACGACACATAACGATTCGGCAGAAGCATCTCGTTCTGCTCCTCATCCACAAGATAGAGACCATAATCAGACAAGCGTCCGACGGTCAGAGTCTGAATCTCTCCTACTTTCATCTCCATTCAATAATTACACGCCGCAAAGGTATAAAAAACCTACTGAACGAACGAATTTTTCGAGGATTTATATTCGTAGCGGCTCCATAGCTTGCAAAATAGTGAAAAAATGTCTATTTTTGAAATTTCAAAAGAGAGATTAGGATGATAGGGATGGATTGGCATATAATAGTGATACTCATCGTATCGGGCATTATCGTCGGCATAGTCAATACGTTGGCCGGCGGAGGTTCGATTGTAACCGTCACAATGTTCACAGCTCTCGGACTGCCAATAACCGTTGCCAACGGAACAAACCGTATCGCGGTATTCCTTCAAAACCTCACCTCGACCATCACATTTCTCCGCAAAGGGATGTTCAACCTACGGCACGGATTTCTGCTCTCGATACCCGTCATAATCGGCAATATCGTCGGTTCGCTTGTGGCAACGACAATCGATGACCGCATATTCAAGATATGTTTCGGAGTGATATTAGTCATCATATTGCTATACCTGATTTTCGACAATCGCATAAAAATCAAGGAGGGTCACAACATCGAAATCAAGCCGTTGCACTATTTGTGGTTTCTGCTCATCGGCTTCTACGGCGGCTACATCTACATCGGTATCGGATACCTGATACTCGCCATCACGCTATGGTCGATGAAGATGGACATCGTAACTGCAAACGCCATAAAGGGTTTCGTGATTTTTATCGCCACACCATTTTCGCTCGCCGTATTTATGATTAACGGCCAAATCGACTATCTGTTCGGCATCCCGCACGGCATCGGCAACATCATCGGTTCGTTCTTTGCATCGCACTATGCCGTACATTGGGGCAAGGGATTCATCAAGGCGTTTACGCTGCTGATCGTACTGATTTGTTTCGCTGATTTGGTGGGACTTATCTCCTTGCACGATTTTTTCTACTCGATGATGACCGTCTGCATGTAATTTTATCGCAGAGCAAAAACAGCACAAGATGAACGACACCATAAAAATCGAAGGCGCACGAGTCCACAACCTCAAAAATGTGGATATAGAGATACCTCGTAACGCTCTGGTAGTGGTTACCGGTCTGTCCGGCAGTGGTAAATCGTCGCTTGCATTCGACACTATATACGCCGAGGGTCAGCGTCGCTATATGGAGACACTATCGACCTATGCTCGTCAGTTCATCGGCTCCATGGAGCGTCCCGACGTGGATAAAATATCGGGACTCAGTCCAGTCGTTGCAATCGAACAAAAGACCACAAACAAAAATCCGCGCTCGACAGTCGGAACTGTCACCGAAATCAACGACTTCCTGCGACTGCTCTATGCTCGCGCTTCACGCGCCTACTCTCCCGCAACGGGAGAGCCAATGACGCATTATACCGACGAGCAGATTATCGATCTCATATTTTCGGAGTACGCTGACCGCAAAATAGCCCTGCTCGCTCCCGTTGTCAAAGAGCGCAAGGGCCACTATCGCGAACTCTTCGAATCGTTCGCCAAGCGCGGCTACCTCTATGCACGCATCGACGGTGAAATTCGCGAATTTCGAGCAGGCGAACGATTGGACCGATATAAGACCCACTCCATAGAGTTAGTCATCGACCGTATGGCGGTAGTCGATGATGCCCGCGAACGTATGGCAAAATCTATCGCCGAGGCGATGCGTCAAGGTAAAGGCACAATGGGATTGCACGACTATTCGACAGGAGAAATGCGATACTACTCGCGCCATCTGATGTGTCCGACAACAGGTGTCGCATTCGAGGACCCGGAACCATACACCTTCTCGTTCAACTCACCAAAGGGTGCTTGTCCGCGATGCAATGGATTGGGCGAAGAGGCGGTATTCGATATCGAAAAAATCATTCCAGATGAGAGTCGCTCGCTGCGCGAAGGCGGTATCACTCCACTTGGCAAGGGGCGCGAAAATGCACTATTCGCCACAATCGAGGCTCTTGGGCGCAGACACGGATTTACGCTCGACGAGCCTATTGCCGACATCTCGGAGGAGGGACGCAACGCCATCCTGTATGGCGACCCTGAACCGGTCACAGTAAACCTCGCCGACTTTTCGTATCAGCGCGGTATGCAGATGCGTACGTGGGAGGGATTGGCCGAATACATCAACTCGACACTCTCGGGTGATGACGATGATACGCGACGCGGCGAGAAATGGCGCGAGCAGTTTGTCGTCTATCGCAAATGTTCGCAATGTGGAGGCAGTCGTCTGAAATCCGAAGCATTACACTTCCGCATTGGCGACAAAAATATAGCACAACTCTCATCGATGTCGATATCCACCCTCGCGGAGTGGATGACACACATTGAAGATTGTTTCACGACGCGAGAGCGAGCCGTAGCACAAGAGATTGTCAAAGAGATTCGTGAACGACTACGTTTTTTGGTTGATGTCGGATTGGGTTATCTGTCGCTCGACCGCGCAACACGTTCGCTTTCGGGCGGCGAGAGTCAACGCATACGCCTCGCAACACAAATCGGCTCGAAACTCGTGAACGTACTCTACATACTCGACGAGCCAAGCATCGGTCTGCACCAGCGCGACAATCGCCGACTGATTCGCACACTCCAAGAGTTGCGCGATGCGGGAAACTCGGTAATCGTAGTTGAACACGACGAGGAGATGATGCGTGCAGCAGATTTCATCATCGACGTCGGCCCAAAGGCGGGACGTCGAGGAGGACATATCGTAGCAAGCGGCACGTTTGACGACATACTCCATGCGCAGAGCATAACGGCCGACTACCTCTCGGGACGTCGCCGTATCGAAGCGCCCCAACAACTGCGTTCGGGCACGGGTGAACAAATCACACTGCGTGGAGCTCGCGGCAACAATCTCAAAGGGATTGACGTCACCTTCCCACTCGGAAAACTTATCTGCATAACGGGCGTCAGCGGCTCGGGCAAATCATCGCTCATAAACGAAACACTCGTTCCGATTCTTTCGCGCACGCTCTATCGCTCGTACGACCACCCATTGGAATACGATAGCATTGAAGGCATCGAACACATAGACAAACTCGTCGTGGTGGACCAATCCCCTATCGGTCGTTCGCCTCGCAGCAATCCGGCAACCTACTCGAACGTCTTTGCCGACATTCGCAAACTCTTCGAGATGACACCCGACGCTCAAATCCGCGGTTTCAAGGCGGGTCGTTTCTCGTTCAATGTCAAGGGTGGCAGATGCGAAGAGTGTAGGGGCGCAGGCGTTCAGGTTGTAGAGATGAATTTCCTGCCCGATGTATATGTAAAGTGCAAAGCGTGTGGTGGCAACCGCTACAACAAGCAGACGCTCGAAGTGCGATACAAGGGTCGAAATATCAACGACGTGCTGAATATGACGGTCAACATCGCGGTCGAGTTCTTTGAGTCGATTCCGCATATTCACCAAAAGTTGAAGGCCATCCAGGATGTTGGTCTCGGCTATCTGACACTCGGCCAACCTTGCACGACGTTATCCGGTGGAGAGAGTCAGCGTATAAAACTTTCGTCCGAACTGTCGAAGCGCGACACAGGGCGCACACTCTATATCCTCGACGAGCCGACAACGGGTCTGCATTTCGAGGATATACGCCAACTGCTCGGCGTTCTCAACGTGCTTGTAGATCGCGGCAATACGGTAATCGTCATCGAACACAATACGGATGTAATAAAGGTGGCGGACCACATTATAGACATCGGCCCAGAGGGTGGCGAAGCAGGTGGAGAAATCGTCGCGACGGGCACACCGACCGAAATTGCCAACTGCGAGTGTAGCCATACGGGCAAGGTCCTACGAGAGAGTGTATTCGGTAAAAACTAAATTTTCGGAGACAAAAATACATTTTTATAAAAAAAATAGATATATTTGTATTATCGTAAACAAAAACCAACAATATAAAACTATGAAGATTCAACGCATTTTTAAGTGTTTGACAGCCGTAATGCTGACCGCTATGCTCTGCATTACCGCTGATGTTATGGCAAAACCAAAGGAGAAGAAGGAGAAGATTACCGACCCACGTCTCTTGACAATTATGAAGATGCCAAAGACGACCAAAGAGTCGCAATTCCTCTCGAAGGGCACAGCGCTCAAAACCGCACATCGTGCCGTGCAAGGCTTCGACGTAAGCGACAACGAAGGTACTTTGTGGTTCTCGCAGCCGGGCACGTTCGGCAAATCGCAGCCGGGATTGACGAAGGTACACGAGAACTACATCATTCGCGTAAAGAACGGCAAGCGTGAGGCGATGACCGTAAACTATTTCGGTAACGCAAACAACGTCGCAATCGAGAGCACGCCGGAGGGCGACTATGTATGGTTGGGCAGTTGCGGTACGAAGTGGAAGGGCTCGTACTCCCGCACACGTGCCGTATCGCGTTTCCTCTTCGAGCCAGGTGGCACAATCGACAACGGACACGCAGGCGAAACCTACTACATGGGTGGCGAGCGTTACGTTTGGGCTGCTGTCGATGCAGAGAACGACCTGCTCGGTATAACAACCCAAAAGGCTGGCGTTGTAAGCATCTTCATCTACTCGCTCTCGGAGGCACGCACGTTGCCGGATACCGATATCAAGGTTAAGACCGAGTGGAAAGGCGAAAACATCGGCGAGGAGCAGGAGACAGTTGTTCTCACACTCAAAGGCAAGGATTTGACCACGCTCGAACCACTGAGCTCGTTTGTTGTAAACAAGCCGGATGAGAAGACCGGTGGCAACCCTGCAAAGGATGTGAACTTCTACACGTATCGCGGTTTCGACATCGACAAGGATTATGTATATTTCATCGAGGGTCGTCACAATCGTGGTAACTTCAAAGGTAACGGCGAGTCGAAGGCATTTATCACCGTATTCGACCACGCAGGTCGCATCGCATTGCCACGTCGTCGTGTAGGCGTTATCGCCGACCAGGTATTGCTCGAACTCATGGGCATCACCTCGACCGACTACGCAGATATTTGCGGCATACAGGTTGATGGCAATAAGGCATACATAGCGTTCTCGGCTTACAACAAGGATGGCCAGAAGAAGGGTCACCGCGCATGTGTTGTCAAGTACGAATAACCGTTATAAATAAAGACACAAAAAAGGTTGCCCCCTTGTGGCGGGCAACCTTTTTTCGTGCTCGGTTTTTACCGGTTGACAAAAGCGACTACTTTCCGAAGTACTTATTGAGCAAATATGCCAAACGATAACCGCCGTTACGCATTTGGAGATTCACCAAGTCGCGCGACAACTCGACAGTCTGCGGATTGAGAGTTTCGGTGCCAATCGGATTCCACACCATAATCTCTGCACTCTTCGTTGCGCAATCCTTTGCCCAATCGTGAAAATCGCCACGTTGAATCTTCTTTATTTCGCCCTTCGATGCGTTGTCAATCTGCTCCGCAATCTCGGCAGCTTGGGTCTTCTTCCAAATCCACTGCGGCATCTTGTCGTAGATGCTATGGAAGGTCTTCTGAGGTTTGCCATTGAGCGTACAAGCCCACTTATAGTTGGAATTATGCGGATAGCTGTGCGTCGGGCAGTGTAAATCGCCCACGAAGTGCAATACCATACGGAGGTTGAAAACCACTGCGCTATCGGTCAGACGCTCGTAGTCGTTCAGGTTGTACTCCGAAACTTTGAGCGAATGCACAACGTCGCCCTTATAAAGACGCGGATTCGGGTCGTAATCGTGATTCTCGTAGGTGCTGTAAACGTGCCAAGCCGAAGTGTAGGCGATATCCTCATCGCGACGATGCTCGTCCATCCATACGGACTCCTTTTTCAAGTCGTGAGCGATATACTTCGCAATATTAGCCTTCGCCTTCTCCGTTAAATGGCGCTCGGCAACCGCAATTACCACCTCATGACCACGACGACCCCAACCAAATGCGGTCTGACCACACATTAGGGCTACAATCAAAATCAAAATTGTCTTTTTCATCATTTTTGTTTTTCAGTATCTTACGTTTATTACATTATATACTATATAATATCAAATGCAATCTCCATCATATCGGTAAACGTGCGCTCACGCTGTTCGGCGGTCGTATCCTCGTGCGTCACAAGCGAATCGGAAATAGTGCATATGCAGAGTGCTTGATTACCACTACGCGCAGCATTCATATAGAGAGCCGAAGCCTCCATCTCGACTGCCAGCACACCCATACGCTGCCAACGCTTCCACGCCTCCGGGTCATCGTTGTAGAAAATCTCGCTCGCAAGAATATTACCCACACGATAGTTCACACCCATCGACTCTGCCTTGTCGGCCGCAGCACGCAACATACCGTAGTCGGCAATAGGAGCATAGGTACCCGGCAGGCGATACTGTGCCGCATAGTTCGAATTGTCGCACGCACCCATTGCGATTACGATGTCGCCAACGTGCAAATCGGGATGATACGCACCAGCCGAACCGGTACGGATAATACGCTTAACACCATAGAAGTTAAACAACTCGAAAGTGTATATGCCGATGGACGAGATACCCATACCGTGACCCATAACCGAGACACGCTTGCCCTTATAGGTACCCGTATAGCAATACATACCGCGCACCTGATTGACAAGAGTCGGATTTTCAAGATAACGCTCTGCCATAAACTTTGCGCGAAGCGGGTCGCCCGCCATAATTACTCGCTCGGCAATTTCGCCGGCTTTTGCTCCGATATGCGGAGTAGGAGTCATATCTGCCATAATATCTTCTCGTATTAAAAATTTTTCACAATATCATCATTTTGCCCGATTAGCTAACTCTGTTTCATTCTCTTCACGCCATCCTACTTTACGTAGAACTTATAGATGCAGGTGTGGCGATACGTCTCGCCGGCACGCAACTCAACCGATGGGAAATCTGGGTGATTCGGCGCATCCGGATAACGCTGCGTCTCGAACACCACCGCTCCACGATACTCTATCGGACGACGATACTTGCCACAATACGAGCCGTCGAAGAAGTTTCCGCTATAAAACTGCATCGCAATCTGGTCACTCCACACCTCGATACCGCGACCACTCTTCGGTTCGTAGAGGTTGGCAAACTTTACAACCTCGCCATTATCCTCGCGGTCGATAATCCAGTTATGGTCGTAACCTGCACCCATACGCAACTGCTCGTGCTCAGCATTGATACGCTCGCCTATGGTGTGTGGCGTACGGAAATCAAACGGCGTACCCTCGACCGACATAATCTCACCCGTAGGAATAAGACGACTATCTACCGGTGTAATGTGCGAGGCCGCAATCGTCAGCTCGTGGTCGAGAATTGTACCACAACCCTCGCCACTCAAATTAAAGAACGAGTGGTGCGAAAGGTTCATCACGGTCGTCGTATCGGTGACCGCCTCGTACGAGACAACAAACTCGTTGCGTGGCGTAAGGGAGTAGGTCATCTCGATATGGCGATTGCCCGGAAAACCATCCTGCCCGTCAGGCAACGTACACTCGAAGACGATTTTGCTGTTCGAGTGCGACTTGACACTCCACACGATGCGATCCACACCAAGCAGACCACCGTGCAAAGTCTGTCCGTTATTGTTGCGCGAGAGGCGATACTCCACACCATCAAGCATCATCCGCCCCTCTGCGATACGGTTAGCAACCGGACCTACGGCAGAGCCAAGAAAGCGTTCGCCCGTGTTGTTGACATATCGGTCGAGCGACTCATAACCGATAACGATATCTGCTGCATCACCATTACGGTCGGGAGCCCACAACGATACCACACGGGCGCCGAAATTGGTCACCTGCATCGTCAGCAAACCCTCCGAAAGCGTATAGAGCGATGTTTTTTTACCATCGACAGTCATCTCAAACTGCTCTGGTTCAATGAGTGCCACATCAAAAGATGTGGTCGAGCATCCGGTCAGCAACAGCGCCAGAATTGCCCACAAGGTTCCTTTCATATTATCGTCATGTTTTGTTGGTCGGCAAAGTCGTCACACTTTGCAACATACAAAACTAATAAAATTTTTACAAATTTGCTAAAATTTCTGCATGATGTAATCCCCTCAACCCAAAATTTTCGTATATTTGTATATAAAACTATTGACTTATGAAAAAATTACTCATTCTACTCTGCATCTTTTGTGCATCTTGCGCTGTAAAAAACAGCATCACAACCACACAAGGTGATAAAATCAAAATCGAAGGCACAATCAAGGTTTTGCACATGTGCGATAGCGAGTGGATTCACCGCTACGACGAGAAAGATCTTGTCAAACTGAACGAACGTGCACGCACCGAGGATAAAGAGTGCGACGTGATGTTCTTCGGTAGTTCGTCCATACGCCGTTGGAAGAGTTTACAGCAGGATATGGCTCCGCTGAAAGTTGTCAATCGCGGCTACGGTGGCGCTACGCTGCGCGACTTGCACCACAATTACGATATCGTGATGGCAGACTACCGTCCAAAATGCTTTGTCATCTACTGCGATAACGATCTGCACACCAAAACAACACAGAACATCTCCGTAGGTGAACTCTTCGACCTCTATCGCATGCTCTTCGACCGTTTGGAGGCCGACTACCCAGGCGTACCGGTATATTTCCTTGCCATGAAACACTGCCAGCGCCGCGAGACAATTCGCGACCGCCAAAACGCTTTCAATATCGTAATGAAGGATTATGCCGAACGAAGCCGACAGGTAACATTCGTAGATACATGCTCGGCACTGCTGACGCCGGAGGGAGCAATCGACCCGTCGCTCTTCGTCAAGGACCGCCTCCACATTAACGAGCAGGGTTACCAGATTTGGACATCCTTACTCAAACCGATGTTGTTAAAGGAGTTGCAAAACAAGTAAACACACCGCATCATGGATGTACGCATAGCCGAAGATTGGAAGCAGATTCTGCAAGCAGAATTTGACAAACCGTACTTTGCCACGCTCACCGATTTCGTGCGTGCCGAGTATGCCACCCATCAGGTATTTCCACGCGGGGCAAACATCTTTCGCGCTTTCGACAAGTGCCCGTTTGAGAAGTTGAAGGTTGTCATCATCGGTCAAGACCCATATCATG
Source organism: Alistipes sp. (assembly GCA_017654125.1). Taxonomy (GTDB): domain Bacteria; phylum Bacteroidota; class Bacteroidia; order Bacteroidales; family Rikenellaceae; genus Alistipes. The sequence goes on from JAFNYX010000002.1 coordinate 15,394, forward strand.
GCGAAGGGCAGGCAAACGGTCTGTGTTTCTCGGTAAATGACGGTGTAGCATTCCCGCCATCGCTCAAAAACATCTTTACGGAGGTGAGTAGCGATATGGGCGTACCCGTTCCGACGAGCGGCAATCTCGACCGCTGGGCAGAGCAGGGCGTACTATTGCTCAATGCCGTACTTACCGTACGTGCGCACGAAGCAGCATCCCACGCAGGTCGCGGATGGGAGCAGTTTACCGATGCCGTAGTGAGAGCCATTGCCGAGCGCAAGCAGGGCGTGGTTTATATGCTGTGGGGAAGTTATGCGCAACGCAAAGGGGCTATTGCCGATCCGTCGCGCAATCTGATACTCAAAGCCGTACACCCGTCACCGCTCTCGGTATATCGTGGATTTTTCGGCTCACGACACTTCTCGCAAGCCAACACATACCTCGCAGCGCAGGGTCTCGAACCAATCGTTTGGTAGATTCGGGTCGAGAGGCAAAAAAAATATCGAAAAAGAGCTTCGGCTGCAAATTTGCATTTTTCAAACAAGTGATGTATCTTTGCAGCCGATTTTGTGGAGGGATTTGTACTGATTGCAACCACGGTAAAAAAGTGCTAAAACAGATGCTTACCATTTGTCGCATTGGCGCAGGCAATCCCCTACATCATTTATAGAGATTATTAATTTATAGAACATACCTTAACTATGGGATTTTTGTTTACATCCGAATCGGTATCGGAAGGTCATCCTGACAAGGTTTCCGACCAGATTTCCGATGCTATTCTTGACGAATTTTTGCGCCGCGACCCATCTTCGAAAGTCGCTTGCGAGACACTCTGCACAACCGGCTTGGTTGTCGTAGCAGGTGAGGTGCGTTCCGACGCATACGTCGATATTCAGCAGACAGCACGCCGCGTAATCGAGCGCATAGGTTACAACCGTAGCGAATTACAGTTCGATGCCGCTTCGTGCGGTATTCTTTCGGCCATCCACGAACAGTCGTCCGACATCAATCAGGGCGTCGTTCGCGCAACCGAGGAGGAGCAGGGCGCCGGCGACCAGGGTATCATGTTTGGCTATGCAACCCGCGAGTCGCGTGAGTTGATGCCGGCAACGCTCATTCTGTCGCACGTCATTCTCAAAGAGTTGGCAGACATCCGTCGCGAGGGCAAGGTGATGACATATCTACGTCCCGATGCCAAGAGCCAGGTTACAATTGAGTACGATGACGAGCGTCATCCGCAGCGCGTACACACGATAGTCGTATCGACACAGCACGACGAGGATGTGGATGCTCCGCAAATCAAGGAGGATGTTCGCACGATTCTCATTCCGCGCGTTAAGGCACGTTTGGAGCGCGCCAACGACGAATTGGCCACACTCATCGGCGAGGACTATATACTGCACGTAAACCCAACGGGCAAATTCGTTATCGGTGGTCCACACGGTGACACGGGTCTTACGGGTCGTAAGATTATTGTCGATACGTACGGCGGTCGTGGTGCACACGGTGGCGGTGCTTTCTCGGGTAAGGACTCGTCGAAGGTGGACCGTTCGGCAGCATACGCAGCACGTCACATCGCAAAGAATATGGTTGCAGCAGGCGTTGCAGATGAAGTGCTCGTTCAGTTGAGCTACGCTATCGGTATAGCACAGCCACTCTCGATTTATGTCGATACATACGGCACAAACCACCTCTCGATTAGTGAGGGTGAGATTGCCGAGCGTATTGGTCGTCTGTTCGATTTACGCCCTGCAAGCATCGTGCGTCGTTTCGGTCTGAACAACCCGATTTTCGAACCAACCGCATCGTACGGTCACTTCGGCAATCGTTCGTACATCAAGCCGGTTACATTCATCGAAAACGGCGTGGAAGTTGAGCGCGAGGTCGAGTTCTTCGGCTGGGAGAAGTTGGACGCTGTCGAGCAGATAAAGGCAGAATTCGGATTGTAAAATACCGTATCAATACACAAAAAAACACCCCTCACGAAAACGTGAGGGGTGTTTTTTGATGCGGTAGGCAAGCGTCACTACAAACCTACGCGATTGAAGATATAATCAACATTCTTCAAGTAGTACTCCAACGTAAAGCAGCCGTCCAATTCCTCACGCGTGAGTAGCGACGAAACCTTTGCATCGGCTGCGAGCAACTCCTGGTAATCCTCGCGCTCGGCCATCGCACGCATGGCAATCGGCTGAACGGTGTCGTACGCCTCCTCACGCGACAAACCCTTATCAATCAAGGCATTCATCACACGCTGGGCGAAGATAACCTTACGCGTACGATAGATATTCTCCATCATCACATCCTTAAAGACTACAAGGTTATCCAAGATACCCTTAAAGCGGCACAACATATAATCGAGCAGTTCGGTTGCATCCGGCAGGATGATACGCTCGGTTGCCGAGTGCGAAATATCACGCTCGTGCCACAACGCAACATTCTCACACGCCGTAGCCATATATCCACGCATCACGCGAGCACAACCACAGATATTCTCGCTACTAATCGGGTTGCGCTTGTGCGGCATTGCACTCGAACCCTTCTGGCCCTTACCGAACGACTCCTCAACCTCGTGCACCTCAGTGCGTTGCAGATTACGAACTTCGAGCGCCATCTGTTCGAGCGACGAAGCGATAACGGCAAGCGTAGCGATATAGTATGCGTGGCGGTCGCGTTGAATGACCTGTGTCGAAATGTTTGCGCTCTCGATGCCGAGTTTCTCGCATACATAGTCCTGAATCATCGGAGGAATGTTGGCGAAATTACCCACAGCACCGCTGATTTTACCAACCTCAACACCACGTGCTGCCGTACGAAAACGCTCCAAGTTGCGCTTCATCTCCTCGTACCACAATGCCCACTTCAAACCGAAACAGGTGATATCAGCGTGAATGCCGTGTGTACGACCGATGCACGGCGTAGTACGAAACTCGTTGGCACGACGTTTCAACACCTCCAAGAACTCCTCAATATCGCGTTCCAAGATGGTGTTTGCCTGTTTGAGCAAATAACCGTTTGCTGTATCTACCACGTCGGTCGAAGTCAAGCCGTAGTGTACCCACTTACGCTCCTCACCGAGCGTTTCGCTCACCGCGCGAGTGAATGCAACGATATCGTGACGGGTCTGCTCCTCAATCTCCTTGATGCGGTCGATCGAGAACGATGCCTTCTCCCACAACTTCGCAACATCCTCCTTCGGCACTACCCCCAACTCGCTCCACGCCTCCGAAGCGAGAATCTCAACCTTCAAATAGGCGTTGAATTTGTTTTGCTCGGTCCATACGTTACGCATAACCTCGCGACTGTATCTTTCAATCATATTATATTGTGTTTTTTATTTATTCACTCTATTCAGGAAGCACTCTATCGTGTTCTGCATCAACATCGTGATAGTCATCGGACCAACACCGCCGGGTACAGGTGTGATATGTGCCGCTTTATCCTTAACGGCCTCGAAATCGACATCGCCACAAAGTTTACCACTCTCGGCATCGCGATTTACTCCTACGTCAATAACGATAGCACCCTCACGCACCATATCGGCCGTAATCATACGTGCACGACCTACGGCTGCAATCAAAATATCGGCCTTCGAGGTCACCTCTGCAAGGTTTTTCGTACGCGAATGGGCAATCGTAACCGTTGCGTTGGCATCGAGCAACAGTTTTGCCATCGGCTTGCCGACAATATTGCTACGACCAACAACCACTGCATTACAGCCTGCCACACAGAAACCACACTCCTCAATCATACGCATAACACCCTTCGGCGTACATGGCTTAATACACGGCTTGCCGAGCCACAGATTCGCAACATTGTCCGGATGGAAGCCATCTACATCCTTCTCCAACGCAATGGCATCAATCACGCGCTCCTCGTTAATATGACGAGGCAAAGGCAACTGCACAAGCACACCATCAACCGTCTCATCTGCATTCAACTTTGCAATCTCGGCGAGCAACTCCTCCTCCGACACACTCTCCGGCATCGTCGTCAGTATGCTCTCGAAACCACACTCGGCACACGCTTTGATTTTACCGCGGACGTACGACTGCGAAGCCGGATTCTCGCCAACCAAAATCACCGCAAGTGAAGGCACACGGCCGTATTGCTCTTTGAGAGCAACGACTCTCTCCGCCATCTCCGCCTTCAACTTGGCAGAGAGTTGTTTTCCGTCAATAATCATATCTCTCTCCTTATTTGTTTTATTTCTTAAATGCCTGATAACCGATATCGTTACGATGGAAGAGGTTCTCACACTCAATCTTCTCAATCTCCTTTGCAACATAAGTGTGTGCCTCGGCAAGCGTCGCAGCACGAGCCACAACAATCATCACTCGACCACCTGCCGTAACGAGCTCTCCACTCTCACGACGAGCCGTACCCATGTGGTATGTCTTTGCCGAAAGCGACTCTACGCCACCAATCACGAAGCCCTTATCGTAGCTACCCGGATAACCCTTCGACGCGAGTACTACGCCAAGCGTTGCATCGTCGCTCCACACCGGAGCAGCAAACTCTTCGCCCGTAGCGATGCCCATGAATGTATCACATATATCGCTATCCATCAACGGCAGGACAACCTCCGTCTCCGGATCACCGAAACGAGCATTAAACTCGATTACCTTCACTCCATCCGGCGTCTTCATCAGACCACCATACAGTACGCCCGACAGCGGACAACCCTCCGCCACCATCGCCTTCGCGGTCGGCAACATAACATGCTTCATCGCCTCGGCAATATCCTCATCTGTGATGAACGGCATACGGGTATATGCACCCATACCGCCCGTATTCGGGCCCTTATCACCATCGTAAGCGCGCTTATGATCTTGCGCTACCGGCATCGGAACGACCTTATCGCCATGCACAAAGCACATGAGTGAAAACTCTGGACCTGTCAGAAAATCCTCCACTACGACACGGCCCTGACCGAAACTCGCATCAAGCAACATATCACGCAACGCAGCGTCTGCCTCTTCAATGCTCATCGCCACAACCACGCCCTTGCCAGCAGCCAGACCGTCATATTTCAGCACAATCGGCGCACCTTTACGCTCGACATACGCACGTGCCTGCTCATAGTCGTCGAACGCCTCATAAGCCGCGGTTGGTATGTCGTACTTGACCATTAACTGCTTGGCAAACTCCTTGCTCGACTCGATACGCGTTGCAGTCTGCGTATGACCGAAAATTTTCAGTCCCGCCTCACGGAACGCATCCACAACACCGACAGCCAAAGCCGCCTCCGGGCCTACGACCGTCAAATCAATCGCTTGCGCCACAGCAAACTGCTTCAAGCCAGCAACATCGGTATCCTTAATCGGCACACACTCGGCCTGCGAAGCAATACCCGCATTGCCCGGTGCACAATATATCTTATCGACCTGTGGCGAACGGCTCAACGCATCTACAATAGCGTGTTCGCGTCCACCTGAACCAACGACTAATACTTTCATAGTTTTAGAGTTAAAAATTAAAAGTTATTCTACAACCAATCTTGCAGGTTTGGAAGAGAAAATATTCCTCCCAAAATTGAAAATTAGTGTTTGAAGTGGCGCATACCCGTAAAGAGCATAGTAACGCCCAACTCGTTTGCCTTCTTGATAGCATCCTCGTCACGAATACTGCCACCCGGCTGAACAATAGCCACAACGCCATTCGCAGCTGCAAGCGCTACCGTATCGTCAAACGGAAGGAATCCATCCGAAGCGAGTACCAAACCTTCGGTAAAGCCCGCTGCGTGTGCCTGCTTCAAGGCAATCTCTGCCGAACCAACTCGATTCATCTGGCCGGCTCCGACACCAACCGTATGACCATCCTTCACAACAGCGATAGCGTTTGACTTGACATGCTTAACCACTCGCCAACCGAAATTAAGATCCACCATTTGCTCGGCAGTAGGTCGCACCTCGGTTACACACATATCCTCAACAACCTGCTTGGTTTCGGTATCGAGTTGCTGAACAAGCAGACCACCATTAACGCTGATATATTGATTAATCTTCTCACCCGAACGAGTCATATCGACCTTCAACAGGCGCAGATTCTTCTTCGTCGAGAGGATTTCGAGTGCTTCGGCCGAGAACGACGGAGCCATAACGATTTCAAGGAAAATAGGTTTCATGCCGAGGGCCACCTCTGCTGTGAGTTCACGGTTTACGGCAACAATACCGCCATAGATGCTCACCTTATCTGCCTCGTAAGCAGCCGACCATGCCTCTTCGATGGTTGCACCAACTGCCGCACCACAAGGATTCATATGTTTGAGCGCAACACAGAACGGCTCCTCAAACTCGCGCACGATATTGAGCGCAGCATTAGCATCTTGAATATTGTTATACGAGAGTTCCTTGCCACCCAACTGCTCGGCATACGCAAGCGAAAATGCGCGAGTCTGATTGTCACGATAGAAGGTTGCGCTCTGGTGAGGATTCTCGCCATAACGAAGACCCTGCTGAACATCAAACTGCAAGAACAGTTTCTCCGGCAGACCAGCCTTATCGCGCATAAACGTAGCGATACATGCATCATACTCAGCCGTATGGGTATATGCCTTTGCCGAGAGCGACAAACGGGTTTCGAGCGACGTGTTGCCCTGCTCGCTAATCTCGGCAAGCACCTTTGCATAATCTGCCGGATCGCAAACAACCGTTACATCGCGATAGTTTTTCGCCGCACTACGCAACATCGAAGGGCCGCCGATATCAATATTCTCAATGGCATCCTCCATCGAAACACCCTCCTTTGCGATAGTCTCACGGAACGGATAGAGGTTTACACATACCATATCGATAAAACTGATGCCGTTCTCGCGCAATGCTGCCAGATGGCTCTCATCATCACGACGCGCCAACAGGCCACCATGCACCTTCGGATGCAGAGTCTTTACACGACCATCGCAAATCTCCGGAAAACCCGTAACATCGCTGATACCGATTGTTTTGATACCCTTCTCCTCCAACAGACGCTGTGTTCCGCCCGTCGCAATAATCTCCCAACCGAGAGATTGCAGACCGCCGACAAACTCGACCAATCCACTCTTGTCGCTTACGCTGACTAACGCTCTTTTCATCTTTCTATAATAATTTCTTAATTGTTTCTACATAAAGTTTGTGTTCTATTCGCTGTCCGATACGATGCACCTCTTCGGCATCGTTACCATCGTACTCGAAGGCTCGTTGGGCAATAATGCGACCGCCATCGAGCGATGCATCCACCCAATGAATCGTAATACCAAAAACCTTAACACCGTATTCAATTGCCTGCTCGACGGCACGTGCTCCACGAAACGCAGGTAGTAGCGACGGATGGATATTTATGATTCGACCGCCGTATGCGCCCAGCAACGTATCACCCACGATACGCATATAACCTGCCAAGCAGACTAAATCGACCTTCGCCTCATCAAGCAACGCGACAATGCGCTGCTCGTACTCCGCCTTCGAAGCGTAATCCTTTGCCGAAAAGACCAACGACGGCACACCAAAACGCTCGGCACGGGCAATGACACCCGCTCCTGGCTTATCGCAGACCATGAGCACCAACTCGGCTGGAATATCGCCACAAGCACAAGCTGTCGCTATCGCTTCGAAATTGCTTCCCTCGCCACTCGCAAATACGGCAATTCGCTTCATATTCCTACTCGATTACGACGCCCTCCGTAGCCGTTACACGACCAATAACCGAGGCACGCTCGCCTGCGGCTGTCAAAATATCGATTGCCTTTTGTGCCTCGCTCTCATCGAGAACGGCAACCATTCCGATACCCATATTGAAGATGTTGAACATCTCGCGATGAGGGATGCCACCCCACTTTTCCAAAGCGCGGAATACCGGCAAAATCTCCCACGAGCCCTCGTTGATATGCAGGCCCTGACCATCGTGCAACACGCGAGGAATATTCTCATCGAAACCGCCACCCGTAATATGGCAGATACCATGAACGTCACACTCGCGGATAACCTCCAACATCTGACGCACGTAAATCTTGGTCGGCGTAAGGAGCACCTCACCCAAAACGCGACCATCCAACTCGTCATACGACGCATTCAAATCGAGTGCATTGTCCGCAACAACCTTGCGAACCAAACTGAAACCATTGGAATGGACACCGCTCGATGCAACGCCAACCAGCACATCACCGACTTTGACCTTCGAGCCATCGATTAAGCGCGACTTCTCCACCACACCGCACGTAAAACCGGCGATATCGTAATCGCCACCCTCGTACATGCCCGGCATCTCAGCCGTCTCGCCACCAATCAAGGCGCAACCCGCCTGACGGCAACCCTCCGCAACACCGGCAACAATCTGCTCGACCTTCTCCGGAATATTGTGACCCAAAGCCACATAGTCAAGGAAGAACAACGGCTCGGCGCCCTGTGCCAGCACATCGTTTACGCACATTGCCACAGCATCAATACCGATGGTATCGTGCTTATCCATCGCAAATGCGAGTTTGAGTTTCGTACCAACGCCATCCGTACCGCTGACCAGCACCGGCTCCTTTACGCCGAGCGACGCAAGGTCAAACATGCCGCCAAATGCGCCAATGTTACCCATCACACCCGCGCGCGCGGTCGATGCAACGTGTTGTTTGATGCGGCGTACCACTTCGTAGCCCGCTTCGAGGTTTACACCTGCTTTTTCGTAATTTACTGCCATCTCTTATATTTTTTTATTTATTTGCATCTTCGATAGATTTATAAATCGGGGTCGGATACTTACCGTCGAAACAAGCCAGACACATATCCGTACGACCTTGTGCCGAACGAAGCGTCGCATCGTACGAAAGGAATGCCAACGAATCGGCTCCAATCTGCTTGCACGCCTCCTCAACCGACATACGTGCCAACATCAGCTCGTCGAGCGTCGATGTATCCACGCCATAGAAGCACGGATGCGTCATCGTCGGGCTTGCAATACGCACGTGCACTTCGGTAGCACCTGCCCAACGCAACATATCGACAATGCGGCGTGACGTCGTACCTCGCACAATCGAGTCATCGACCAGCACCACTCGCTTACCATTCACAATCGAGCGCACCGGCGAGAGTTTCATTCGCACACCCTTCTCGCGCAACTTCTGCGACGGCTGGATAAACGTACGACCGACATATTTATTCTTGATAAGTCCCATCTCGTACGGCATACCGCTCGCTTCACTGTAACCCTGCGCAGCACTCAAACTCGAATCCGGCACACCTACCACAATATCCGCCTCAACCGGTGCCTCCTTATAGAGAAGGCGACCCGACGCCTTACGATATGCGTGGACGTTACACCCCTCGATATCGCTATCCGGACGAGCAAAGTAGATATACTCCATGGCGCACATCTTACACTTGCACTCCTGCGAGTATAACGACGAACGGACACCCTTCTTGTCGATTGTCACCACCTCGCCCGGTACCACATCACGCACAAACTCGGCGCCAACAGCATCGAAAGCACATGTCTCGCTGCTGACGATATAACCATCGCCAATCTTTCCGATGGAAAGCGGATGGAAACCATACTTATCTCGGCAGGCATAGATGCGATTTTTGGTCATTATTAGGAATGCAAACGCACCCTCCATCTCATTCAGCGCATTGATTATCGAGAAGATTCGCGGTTCCTCCGGATTATCCTTCTTGATAAGATGCGCAAACAACTCCGCATCGGAGTGTGTATGAAACAATGAGCCGCGACGCTCCAAACACTCGGTGAGCAACTCCGCATTCACAATATTTCCATTATGCGCCAACGCAAAATCGCCCGAGCCGTGATGGAAATAGAACGGCTGGATATTATCCATACTTCGCGCACCCGCTCCCGTATAGAGGACGTGACCAATACCCAAGTGGCCCTCCAAATCATTAATTTTCTGTTCGTTGAACACCTCCGTCACAAGACCTGCACCGCGATGGCGCTTCATTTTGCCTTCGGCATTCACACAGACCATTCCGCAGCCCTCCTGACCACGATGCTGCATTGCATGCAGACCATAATAGATTATGGACGAAACGTGCTCAACGCCATAAACACCCAATACACTCATACTCTTATATCCTTTCCTAACCTATATGCTATTTACCTTGAAAATAACGCACCGCGTTTTCGAATATGTTCTGTTGCTTCTCGCCAGCGATATTCTTGAACAGGCCCTCCGTATAACGCTCCGTATGGCCCATCTTACCAAGGATGTGTCCGTCGCGACTAATGATGCCCTCGATACCGTACGACGAGCCGTTCGGATTGAACGGAGCATCGGTCGTCGGTGCACCCGCAGCATCGGCATATTGGAATGCCACCTGTCCATTCTCGAAGAGTTCGCGTGCAAACTGCTCGCTTACGACAAACTTACCCTCACCGTGGCTCACTGCAATCGAATGCAGATCACCCACCTCGAACGACGAGAGCCAAGGCGATGCCGTCGTTCCGACGCGCGTCGTGACAATTTGCGAGATATGACGATGGATGTCGTTATGGAACAGCGTTGGCGACTCTTTCGTCACCATACCCAGACGACCGTAAGGCAACAAGCCCGACTTAACAAGCGCCTGGAAACCGTTACATATACCGAGCATCAGACCGCCTCGGTCAAGCAATGCATGTACCGAACGGGTTACCGCTGCGTTATTCAATACGCTGGCAATAAACTTACCGCTGCCATCCGGCTCATCACCGAGCGAGAAACCGCCACTGAGGACCAAAATATGGCTCTCGTCAATCTTGCGGCACAGCGTCTCGATAGAGTCCATAATCGCCTCGCCCGTCAGATTGCGGAATACAAAAATATCGGTCGAAGCACCGGCACGCTCGAAAGCTCGTGCCGTATCGTAGTCGCAGTTCGTGCCAGGGAATACCGGCAAGCAGACTTTAACCTCCTCGACCGGCTCGCCCTCATACTTTGCCGATTTGCGGTTGCAATCACCTGCGATTGTTACGCCTCCCGCAAGACCGCGCGACGGATATACCTTCTCGAATTTTGCGGTATTTGCCTCGTAAAGCGCCTCCAACGAGAACTTTTCGCCAAGCACCTCAATACACTTCTCTTCGGTCGTATAACCGACGAGCAGAGCATTCTCAAAGGTGAGTGGCTCGATGCTCTGAACGAGAATAGAGCCATACGAGTAGTCGAAAAGTGTTGACTCATCACACGTAAGCGTTGCACCAATCTCGTTACCAAACGACATCTTGGCAACCGCCTCCGCAACACCACCAAAACCGATAGCGTAGCCCGCAACGACGTTTCCGCGCTCAATCTCCGCGGTTACGGCATTGAAGTTCGCCTTCAAAGCATCCGTATTCGGAGTCCAATCAGCATTAGGGGTATGCTTAACGAGATAGAGGTACTTGCCCGTCTGCTTAAATTCAGGACTTATAGCCTTACGCGAATCGAGCGTTGTAATACCGAACGCAATAAGCGTAGGCGGCACCTTAATATCATTGAACGTACCACTCATCGAATCCTTACCACCAATCGATGGCAAACCGAGTGCCGACTGCATACGCAACGCTCCGAGCAGAGCCGACATCGGCTTACCCCACGAACGAGCATCACCCATGCGCTCGAAATACTCCTGATACGAGAATCGCATCTTTCCATACGCACCACCTGCGGCAACAACCTTCGCACATGCTTCAACAACGGCATACTGCGCTCCATGATAAGGGCTCCACGCCGAAATGTATGGATTGAAACCGAACGCCATAACACTCGCCGTCGATGTCTTGCCGTGACGGACAGGCAGCGTCTGCATCGAGACCTGTGTCTCGGTGCGCTGTGTGCGACCTCCGAACGGCATCAGCACCGTCGAAGCACCGATAGTCGAGTCGAACATCTCTATAAGGCCCTTCTGCGAAACAACATTCCAATCCGAAAGCGTACGCTCCATCTTCTCAGCAAGCGTTGAGCCCTCAACCGGACGGGCAAACGGATTCTTCTGTTCAACCGCACCCAGACAAATTTCGGTATAGTGCTTTGCACCCGCACTATCGATAAAGTCGCGACGCAAATCAACAATCTTCTCTCCGTGGAAGAACATACGCATACGCGACGTGTCGGTAACATCGGCAACGTGCGTAACCTCTACATTCTCCTCGGCGCACAACTCCATCATGCGCTCCATATCGCCACGCTCGACAACCACCGCCATACGCTCCTGCGACTCGCTGATGGCCAACTCCGTCGAGTTCAAACCACTATACTTAACCGGCACACGGTCGAGATAGATATCCAAACCATCGGTCAACTCACCGATAGCCACACTCACACCTCCGGCACCAAAGTCGTTCGACTTCTTGATAAGACGTGTCACGTCGGCACGACGGAACAGGTGCTGAATCTTGCGCTCCTCCGGCGCATTACCTTTCTGCACCTCCGAACCACACTCTTCGAGCGATGCTGCGGTGTGCTGTTTCGATGAACCCGTAGCTCCACCGATACCGTCACGACCCGTACGGCCTCCCATGAGCAGCACCACATCACCCGGAGCAGGACTCTCGCGGCGAACATTCTCCGCCTTAACTGCACCGACAACCGCACCAACCTCCAAACGCTTGGCTACATAGTTTTCGTGATATATCTCGCGAACGTGGGTCGTAGCCAAACCAATTTGGTTACCATAGCTCGAATATCCGGCTGCCGCCTTACGGCTGATGACACGCTGCGGAAGTTTGCCCGCAAGCGTTTCCGAAATACCTTTATATATATCGCCCGCACCCGTTACACGCATCGCCTGATAGACATACGCACGACCCGACAGCGGGTCACGGATGGCTCCACCCAAACAGGTCGAAGCACCACCAAACGGCTCGATTTCGGTCGGGTGGTTATGCGTCTCGTTCTTGAACTGCAAGAGCCACTTCTCGCTCTGGCCTTCAACATCCACATCTACGAAGATGCTACAAGCGTTATTCTCCTCGCTCTGCTCCATGTCGTCGAGCAAGCCCTTATGACGCAGATAGCGCGCACCGATGGTAGCAATCTCCATTAGGCACAAACTCTTATGTTCGCGACCCAACTCCTTACGCATCATACCGAACTCCTCCAATGCACGCTCAAACTCCTCGCGCATAAACGAATCGTCAATGGACACCTTCGTAATCTCGGTCGTAAAGGTTGTATGACGGCAGTGGTCGCTCCAATATGTATCGAGGATACGCAACTCGGTCTGTGTCGGATTGCGATGTTCGGCACGGAAGTAATTGACAACCTCGCGAAGGTCATCGGCATTCATCGCAAGCGAATTGGCGCGACAATACTCCGCCAAATCATCCTCCTGCATATCAACAAAGCCCTCCAATACCGGCACGGGACGAACCTCCGCCTGCTCGCTATCAGCCAAACGCGACAAATCCTTCTCGCGCGACTCAACGGCATTGATATAGTAGCGTTTTATGGCTGCCATTTGCTCATCCGACACGCCATTATCGAAAATCAGCAAGCGCGACGAACGAATACGCACGTCGGCCGTCGGCTCCAACAGATGCACACAATCGACTGCCGACGAAGCACGCTGATCGAATTGGCCCGGCAGATACTCCACCGCCAAATACTTCACACCCTCCAACGAGCACTCATCCGTCACGCGGTCGGTAACCGTCTCTCCAAAGACAGCATAGCGACAACGCTCGATTAATTCCTCCGTAAAACCAAACAGGTCGTACACATTCAGCACACGTAACGAACGGATATCGAGCGAGAGGTTTTCGTTCAACTCCCTGCGCAGACTCTCCGCCTCAACCTGAAACTCGGCATATTTTTCAACGTAAATACGATAACTCTTCATCTCTTTTCGTAAAGTTTTTCTTGTTCTACAACTCCGAAGCGAGCACCGTCTCCGTTTGGCGCTTGCGGAACTCAATCAAACGCTCTTCTAACGCCTTATCGGTGAGCGCAAAAATCGACGCTGCGATCAGCGCCGCGTTCTTCGCACCATTGATTGCAGTAGTCGAAACCGGAACACCGCCCGGCATCTGAACAATCGAGAGCAAAGAATCCAGACCACCGAGAGCCGACGTCTTAATCGGCACACCAATAACCGGCACTGTCGTCAAAGCGGCCGTAACACCGGCAACGTGGGCTGCACCTCCCGCTCCGGCAATGATAGCACCAATACCGCGTTCGCGAGCGGTCGTAGCATACTCGAACATCAAATGCGGAGTACGATGTGCACTAATGACGCGCTTCTCGTATTCGATACCCAACTCTTCAAGTGTCTCGACAGCTGCCGACATAACACCCCAATCGCTCGTCGAGCCCATAATAACTGCAACTTTCATAATCTTCGTTGTTTTTATTTCGTTTTACAATTTCCCTAAAAAACAAGAGCCACCGCAACATACAGTTGCAGTGGTCTCTATATCACAGCGCACACTCCTCTACCCTGCTCGGCCGCACACTTTCGGCTGCGAGATGATTGCTGACGCATTTTTCGACGATGTACACACCCCGATTCCGCTATTCGAGAGCCAACTCCCGAACCTTCCAAAACCGACACGTACAACATCAACCTTTCCATAGCGCAAAAATACGCAAACGCGCGCAAAAGAGCAAAAAAACGACCATCTTTTTTATCAACACTTTTTCATCAATCGACCTTTTTTTTCGATACCTCAAAAAAGAGCGGAATTTTATTGAAAAAAGTTGCGCAAATCAAAAAATATTGCATACCTTTGCACAATTAAATTCAACGGCCGACAAAATAATGACGAATATTTCCGCCATAGTCCGTAACCTCTTCGCAGGTTTACAAAGACGACACTGCCACGCGATGCGATGTGTCGAGTCCTCGACGGCGGGCGTATGTCGAAACCGTAGAAAAATAGTGCGATAAAATGAAAGGAGTGAGGTGCGTGTGCGCCTCGCTCCTTTCGGTTTTTAGACAAGCTAAATGTTTAACAAAAAAATAGTGTAAAATATGTCGTTCTTAACAGAGAGAGTTCAGCAAGAGGGTTTGACCTTCGATGACGTGTTGCTCGTTCCTGCCTATTCGGAGGTACTGCCACGCGAAGTGAGCGTAAAGAGTCGTTTTTCGCGCAATATTACGCTCAACATCCCTATCGTTTCCGCCGCTATGGATACCGTAACCGAGGCACCGATGGCTATCGCCATTGCACGCGAAGGCGGTATCGGCGTGATTCACAAAAATATGTCGATTGCCGAGCAAGCAGCACAAGTGCGTCGCGTAAAGCGTGCCGAGAACGGCATGATTTACGACCCGGTAACCATCACCAAGGAGCAGACCGTAGGCGACGCATTGGCACTCATGCGCGAGAATAAAATCGGTGGTATTCCGGTTGTGGACGCAGACCGTATGTTGGTCGGCATCGTTACCAATCGCGACCTCCGCTTTCAGAAAGATAATTCGCGTCTGATTGCCGAAGTGATGACATCGGAGAATCTCGTGACAATTACCGAAGCAGAGCGCGACAGCGAGGATGTTACAGAGGTATTGCTTCGCAACAAAATCGAGAAGTTGCCGGTTGTGGACAAACAGGGTCGCCTCGCAGGTCTCATTACCTACAAGGATATCACCAAAGTACAGGACCATCCGAACGCATGCAAAGACAGCAAGGGTCGTCTGCGCGTAGCCGCAGGTGTTGGTGTTACGGGCGACTCGATGGAGAGAGTCGATGCATTGGTAGCGGAGAGTGTCGATGCCGTAGTTCTCGACTCGGCACACGGCCACTCGAAGAACATCGTATCGTTGCTGAAAGCCATCAAGGAGAAGTATCCGACACTCGACGTTGTTGTGGGTAATATCGCGACTGCCGAAGCAGCCAAGTATCTTGCAGAGAACGGCGCCGACGGCATTAAGGTAGGTATTGGTCCAGGTTCGATTTGTACGACACGAATCATTGCCGGTGTAGGTGTTCCACAGCTGACCGCCATCTTCGATGTAGCGAATGCAGTGAAGGGGTCGGGTGTAGCGGTAATTGCCGACGGCGGTTTGCGCTACTCGGGCGACATCGTCAAGGCCCTCGCAGCCGGTGGTGATTGCGTGATGTGTGGCTCGATGTTTGCGGGCACGGAAGAGGCTCCGGGCGAGACCATAATCTACAATGGTCGTAAGTTCAAGACATATCGTGGCATGGGTTCGATTGATGCCATGAAGGCCGGCTCGAAGGACCGCTACTTCCAAGACAACGAGTCGAACATCAACAAGCTCGTTCCGGAAGGTATCGTAGGTCGCGTTCCGTTCAAGGGTGCGCTCAACGAGACGGTATATCAACTTGTGGGCGGTATTCGCTCGGGCATGGGTTACTGCGGCGCTCGCTCAATTAGCGAATTACAGACGGCTCGTTTTGTTCGCATCACGGCGAGTGGCGTTGTAGAAAACCACCCACACGACATCACAATCACTCGCGAGACTCCGAACTACTCACGTGGTGAATAAAAACAATAAAAACAAATTAACTGTTAAAATTCAGACAATAGCATAGTTTTATGAAACAGGATATGATTGTTATCTTGGACTTGGGCAGCCACGAAAACACAGTGCTTGCCCGTGCCATCCGCGACCTCGGCGTATATAGCGAAATCTACCCGCATGACATCACCGCTGGCGAGTTACAGGCAATGGACAACGTGAAGGGTATCATCATCAACGGTGGCCCGAACAACGTAATCGACGGTGAGGAGATTGATGTTCGCAAGGAGCTCTACACGCTCGGCATTCCGGTTATGGCAGCAGGCCACGACAAGGCGTTGTGCGAGGTAAAATTGGCACAATTCACAGACGATATCGAGGCAATTAAGGCAGCCGTAAAATCATTCGTATTCGACACTTGCAAGGCCGAGCCGAATTGGAATATGACCAACTTCGTAAACGACCAAATAGAGTTGGTACGTCGTCAGGTGGGGAACCGCAAGGTGTTGCTCGCGCTCTCGGGCGGCGTCGATTCGTCGGTTGTAGCTGCGTTGTTGCTGAAAGCCATTGGCGAAAACCTCGTATGCGTACACGTTAATCACGGCCTGATGCGTAAGGGCGAGTCGGAGGCCGTTGTAGAAGTATTCCGCAACCAACTATGCGCCAATCTCGTATATGTCGATGCTACGGAGCGATTCCTCACCAAATTGGAGGGTGTCGAGGATCCGGAGCAGAAGCGCAAGATTATTGGTGGCGAGTTTATCCGCGTATTTGAAGAGGAGGCACGCAAGTTGGACGGCATCGACTTCCTCGGTCAAGGCACAATATATCCGGATATCGTAGAGAGCGGAACAAAGACGGCAAAGATGGTAAAGTCGCACCACAACGTTGGTGGTCTGCCTGATGATTTGCAGTTCGAGTTGGTTGAGCCATTGCGCCAACTCTTCAAGGACGAGGTTCGTGCTTGCGGTTTGGAACTCGGTCTGCCATACGAGATGGTATATCGTCAGCCATTCCCGGGTCCGGGTCTCGGCGTTCGCTGTCTGGGTGCAATCACACGCGACCGTTTGGAGGCTGTTCGTGAATCGGACGCCATTCTGCGTGAGGAGTTTGCAGCAGCAGGTCTAGACAAGACCGTATGGCAGTATTTTACCGTAGTACCAGATTTCAAATCGGTAGGCGTACGCGACAATGCTCGCTCGTTCGATTGGCCGGTAATTATTCGCGCGGTCAATACCGTAGATGCAATGACGGCTACAATCGAACCGCTTGATTGGGCGCTGTTGGAGCGTATCACTCGCAGAATTCTCTCCGAGGTGAAGGGCGTAAACCGCGTTTGCTACGATGTCTCGCCAAAACCAAATGCAACTATTGAGTGGGAGTAATTTCACGATTTAATATTATCACAAAAAACCGAATGATGCAATGCTTCATTCGGTTTTTGCTTTCTGCGTCACAAATATTTGGCAAAATAAAAAAAAGATACTACTTTTGCACCTGGAAAGATGGCAGAGTGGTCGATTGCGGCGGTCTTGAAAACCGTTGAACTGAGAGGTTCCGGGGGTTCGAATCCCTCTCTTTCCGCTCAAAAATAAGCGATGATTTTTTCATCGCTTATTTTTTTGCTCCAAGAGAAGGATTCGGTCAGTCGGGGGCGTTTCGGGAGACTTGTCTGCATGATGTATGATAGACATTGTTGCTTCGCAACGACGACAACAAATCAAATCTCATCAGCACAAATAAATTTGTCTGCTGTTATTTGATTTATTCTCTAAACCTTCCGGTTTAATGTCTATCTTCCCTCACTCCGGTCTCCTCGCAACTGCGGCGACCGTTCGAATCGTTGGGGAAAATGCGTTTTTATTTGTGGTAGAGAGGGGGAAGACTATCAATCCAACCAACATCTGCATCCATGTGCCTTGCTTATTTTTTGCTCCAAGAGAAGGATTCGGTCTGTCGGGGGCGTTTCGGACGAATCTCAGGCAAAAATCATTAAATAAAATATATGTTGGAGGTGATTCGAATAGACTCGAAGAGTATCGACAAAACAGACGATCAATCATGAGCAACTACTCATTTTAGTAAGCTTTGCGCACAAAAAACGAACAACGTATCGAAAAAAAACATAAATTTGTAAAAACTTGTGCAACCAGACATCCTTTCAGATATATGAAAAGCATAAATTACGAAAAACATTTGGAGATACGCGCAGAGTACGACGTCATCGTGGCGGGAGCCGGTCCTGCGGGTATTTGTGCAGCAGTGGCAGCAGCACGCGAAGGTGCGCGCGTAGCACTTATCGAGCGTTATGGAATTGTGGGTGGCAACCTCACGACAGGATACGTCGGTCCGATTCTCGGAATGGTTTCGCGTGGCACGATGCGCGACGAGATTGTAGAGTTGCTCGGAGTTCCGGAGAACGATATGATTGGAGAGACAGGGCGTGCTCACGACTTCGAGAAGGCGAAGTTCGCATTGGCGGAGTTTGTCTGCCATCCAAACATCGATGTATATTTGCAATGTGCTGTGTGTGACGTAATCAAGGAGGGTGACTCCGTAGCAGGCGTTATCGTGGCAGGTGGCGAAGGTACGTTCGCTCTCGCTGCGAAGGTGACAATCGACACGACGGGCGACGGTCTGGTCTCATATCTCGCAGGAGCGCCGACCGAGAAGGGTCGCGACGATGGTTTGATGCAACCCGTTACGTTGGAGTTCACGATTGACGACGTGGACGAGAGTCGCGGTGTAATATGCATCGGGGATGTGGATGACGTGCGTTTAGGCGACGAGCGTTTTCTCGACTACTGCAAACGTTGCGCCGACGAGGGCAAGTTACCTCAACACCTCGCAGCCGTACGTCTGCACCCAACAACTCGCGCAGGCCAGCGTCAAGTAAACACCACACAAGCGAACGGAGTCGATATGACAAAGCCGGAACAGATATTCCCAGCCGAGCACGAGTTACGCCGACAAATACATCTGTTGGTCGATTTTCTGCGCGAAAACGTACCAGGATACGAGAAGTGTCGCTGCACGTCGAGTGGCACAACAACCGGAGTTCGCGAGACGCGTCGCGTAATGGGCGACTATGTTATTACGGCCAAGGAGTTGGCCACAGGTTGCCGTTTCGAGGATGTGGTGGTACATCGTGCCGAATTTATCGTCGATATCCACAACCCTGCCGGCGCAGGTCAGGCTGAGGAGCATATACAATATTGCGACCCGTACGATTTGCCATATCGTTGCTTTACTCCACGGGGTGTAGAGAATCTCTACGTCGCAGGTCGTTGCATATCGGGAACACATCGCGCACACGCATCATATCGCGTAATGTCGATATGTATGGCGATGGGCGAAGCTGTCGGTATTGCGGCTGCAATGTGTGCCGAGCGCGGTTGTACACCACGCCAATTAAGCGTGGGAGATTTGCAACAGAGAATGGTAGCAAAGGGTATCGAATTGTTTGACTAAACCATAAAAACACGATACACGTTATGGCAATGGAAGATATTTTGTTGCAGGGCAAATATCGCCCGCTACGCAACATTTTGAGTTACGACATATTCGACCGAGGGTTTAACGGATGGATGGTCTTGCTGCCGAACTTCACCGAGGGACCCGACTTCGACGTTCCACCGACAAAGGTCAATAAGGACCAATGGCCTCCGGTGATGCTATCGACCGCGACGTACCGATTTCCGGGAACACACGGCTCAATGTCGGGAACGTATAGTTTGAAGCTCTCGACACGCCCCGTAGCCAACCCATACTCGATGCCACCGGCACCCGGCTCGATGGGACACGCCATCAAGCGACTATCGTTCTTCGACCCCTCGGCACAATATCTACAACTCGAATGTTGGTTTGCATATACGGCCGAGCAAGATACGGTGGATGGCGATGGACCACAACCGGGCCTGCACGAAAACTCGATACGCGCCTTCGGCATCGGCTCCGACACGCAGGACGATGGAAATCGTTTCTTTTGGGGCATACGCTACCTCAACTCCGTCGATGGCAAGCCAATGCGTAAGTGGCAATACATCAGTGCCACGCCTGGCACAGACAAGGATTGGGCATTCGGGCAAGATGGCGATTGGTGCAAATGGGGTGTCGATTGTTGGTGGTTTGGCGAGCGTCGTCCGGATGGCTATCACGCCGGATACAAAGATGTGCCGGGCGGTTCGCAGAATCTGATTTACAACGAAACGGACTGCAAGATAAATTGGCAATATCTGCGTCTAAAAATAGATTTTAAGAATCACGAGTACGTTGAAATGCAGTGTCAAAACAAGGTTTTTGACCTACGTGGCACACCAATTACAACAGTCGATAAGTACCGCCGCATCGACGGACTCATCAATCCTGTTATCTGGTTAGAGACCGACACCAACCGTCGCGTATTCCTATATATTGACTCATTTGTCGTATCACAAGAGTAGTATGAAACAGTTTAATGCAGCACATTTGGAGATAAAACGCCGCTTCTCAGAGAGTTTTGAAACCCACCCCTACGAGTGTGGATGGGCAGACGAAGCGATATTCTACATCCTCGTTCTCGGCATCGAGGGCAAAGAGGCACAACTGCGTGCGCGAGTACAAATATCACTCGACGGCGTACATTGGACAGACGAAGGAACCAAATTCGAACCAATCGGACAACCGGGACTTTATTTCGTCAAAGTAAGCCATTTCGGCAACTACCTGCGTTTGGCAACCGAGATTGAGGGTGGCGAATTTGATATGCAGGTACAGATTGCCTGCAAGGGGTAAAATAGACCGACAAAGGTGTGGAATGATGGCTGTCCGGCAAGTTGGTTGCGACAGCCACTTTTTTTTGATGGTTTAACCGAAATATATTACATTTGCAGCCGATTAAGGTCATTACAGAGCAAACAGGATTTTTCCAAACTTTTATAAACATAAAAACTATTATGGATTTTCGTCACACTATCGATTTCCGACCAAAACTTTTCTCGACGCTTCGCAATTATAATCGCGAAAAGGCGGCAAAAGACTTCATGGCGGGTATCATTGTCGGCATCGTAGCCATTCCGCTTGCCATCGCATTTGGTATCGCTTCGGGTGTAGGCCCGACCGAGGGTCTTGTAACGGCTATCATTGCCGGCCTGCTTATCTCGGTATTCGGCGGCTCGAAGGTACAAATCGGAGGTCCGACCGGCGCATTTATTGTCATCATCTACGGCATTATCCAGCAATTCGGCGTCGGAGGTCTTGCCATTGCAACTATCATGGCAGGTATCATGTTGGTACTGATGGGCATATTCCGTATGGGTAGCGTCATCAAGTTCATGCCATACCCTATCATCGTCGGATTTACGGGCGGTATCGCCATAACTATCTTCTCTACACAGATGAACGACCTCTTTGGTCTGGGCATCGAAAAAGTGCCGGCAAACTTTATCGATAAGTGGATTTGCTACTTCCAGAATATCGGCAATATAAACTGGTGGGCATTCGGTGTCGGTATCATCAGCATCCTGATTATCGCCTACACGCCACGCTTCTCGAAGAAGGTGCCCGGTTCGCTACTTGCCATCGTCGTCATGACGGCACTCTGCTACATACTACGCGAATATGCCGGCGTAACCTCGATTAAGACCATTGGCGACCTCTACGAGTTGCCATCGGGTCTGCCAGAGTGGCGCATTCCTATGTTGCCGGAGGGCGCATCATTCTTTGCAACGGTACAATCGCTGTTGCCGGTTGCCTTTACAATTGCAATGCTCGGCGCAATCGAGTCGTTGCTCTCGGCTATGGTAGCCGATGGTGTGATTGGCGATCGACACAACTCCAATACCGAGCTTATCGGCCAGGGTATTGCCAATATCGTGGTTCCGTTCTTCGGCGGTATCCCTGCAACGGGAGCAATCGCCCGCACAATGGCCAACATCAACAACGGTGGTCGTACCCCTATCGCCGGTGTCGTACACACCATCGTACTGTTGCTCGTACTACTGTTGTTAGGAGGTTTAGTGGGAGCTATTCCTATGCCATGCTTGGCGGGCGTGCTGATTGTCGTATCGTACAACATGAGTGGCTGGCGCACAATTCGTTCGATGTGCCGTCAATCGCGTTCGGATATTTTGGTACTCTTCACAACACTGCTACTGACCGTTATCTTCGACCTTACGATTGCTATTGAGGTCGGCTTGGTATTGGCCGTAGTACTCTTCATGCGTCGAATCATGGAGAACACCAACATTTCGGTCATCCGCAACGAGATGGAGGTACACCACGATGGCGAGGCAGACGACGAGCGACTTGCAATTCCATCGAATACGGAGGTTTACGAGATTGACGGCCCGTTCTTCTTCGGCGTTGCAAACAAGTTTGAGGAAATGGCTCGCACGCGCTCCAAGGCACAGATTCGTATTATCCGTATGCGCAAGGTATCGTTTATCGACGCAACGGGTCTGCATAACCTCGAAATCTTTATCGCATCGGCTCTTGATGAGGGTCGTACGGTAATTCTCTCGGGCGTAAACGAGCAGGTATATAACTCCATCGAGCGTGCAGGTATCGTTCGCATGGTCGGTGAGGACAACGTTCTCGACCACATCCACAAGGCACTGCAACGTGCCGAGCAGGTGTCGCAGCTGTTGGATATGAAGTAATCATACACACTCGAACAAAACAAAACCACCGAGGGCTGCCTGAATAATATTCGATGGCAGCCCTCGGTGGTTTTACGTCTCGACAGCGTCACTTCTTCTTCGACAAACGCTTAAACTCTTTTTTTGCCTGCTTCATGTCGCGGTTGAATCGCTCCGAAGAGTGCAACTTTGCAACAGCTGCCGCTGCACCAAGACGTGCCGCCGTAACGTCGCTCTGCCAATGGTAACCGACAATCATACGACTGTCACCCTGCATAAGACCCATCTTCAACAAGTCAATCGATGCTTCAGGATTGATCTCCATAAGCAACAATGCCGCAGCCCATCCACGAGTCGTATGGCCCGAAGGGTACGAACCGTTATCGCCGAGATTGCTCTCGTGGTTCGGAATCGGTGTCTTCTCCTCAAAGTGGATAAACGGACGAGGACGCATATAGTGATTCTTCGGCGCATGAGCGATAGTCGCACACGTTGCAACAGAATTTACGAGCACTTTGAAAATATTCGGTGTACGCTCTTTGGAGATAGTCATACCGAACGGCCCACTGAACTCTTCGCAGAAGTTGCCAACCGAGGCATCTGCCTGTTTTATCGCCAAAGCCAATCGTGCCGGGTCACTCTTTCGCACGGCTTTGCCCCACTCGTATCGAGCGACGTCCAACGCAAACTCCGGAGAGTCGGCCGCAGGAGGAGCCGGTAACCAAACTCGCATATCAGGCAACTCGTCAGGCTGGAAATAAGGATTAGCACTCTTAAAGGCATTTTGAGCCATCATTTCACCAGCTGCCGATGCGAGCAACAGACAGGCAATGAATAAAGAAATCTTACGCTTCATATTGTATAGTGTTTTTTATGTTAGCCGATAATAAATATTGTAGGGCGTTTCTGTACATCAGGCAAACCAAACTTGCGCCACTCGGCAACGGTTGCCGTACGTATATATTCGTCCGACGCCGTAATGTTGCAGGCGATGCACAATCGTGTATTTGGCGCACAAGTACGCAGAATCTGCTCCGCAAGGCGAATGTTGCGATATGGTGCTTCGATTGCCACCTGCGACTGATGTTCCGACGTGGCTCGACTCTCTAAACGTTTGATTGCGCGCGAACGCTCCGGCTCCTTAACAGGCAGATAGCCATTGAAGGCGAACGACTGACCGCTCAATCCCGACGCCATGACCGCCATAAGGATAGACGACGGACCAACCAACGGCACAACGCGAATCCCATAGCGATGGCACAACTCCACCACCTGCTGACCCGGATCGGCAACCGCAGGAACGCCCGCCTCCGAGATAACACCCGCATTGCGACCTTTTCGCAACGGCTCGACCATACGCGCGATGTCGGCCGGCGATGTGGTATGTTCGTTCAATTCGACAAACTCCGCATCGTCGATAGCTCGCGCATAGCCCGCTTTCGAGAGAAAGCGACGCGCCGAACGCACGTTCTCGACAATAAAATAGTCGAGTGCATTCACGACGTTCATATTCGCCGCAGGGGTTACATCCGCAACCGCCGTATCGTCCGCAATGGGACAAGGTATCAGGTAGAGAACTCCACTCATGACCGATTATTCGTTTATATATATTCGTTTGACGCGCTTCGACACACTCGTCAGCACCTCGTAAGGTATCGTTTCGAGCACCGCCGCCATATCTTCGACCGTATTGCCTGCCACCGGCGAGAAGATAACAACCTCGTCGCCCTCGGCCGCTTGCGGAGCTTCCGTCACGTCAATCATACAACTATCCATACATATACGACCGATAGTTGGAGCAGACACTCCGCCGACCAACATCGACCACCGCCCATCGCCCAGATGGCGATTCAGACCATCGGCATATCCAATCGGGATGGTCGCCACGCGCATCGGTCGCGAAACAACTCCTGCACGACCATAGCCGACCGTCTCACCCTCGTCAAGCGTACGAATCTGCACAATGCGTGTACGCAGCGTGGAACACATCTCCAACGCATCGTTATGCACGTAACCGAAACCATAGAGACCCAAACCCAGACGACACATATCGAAGTGTGCCTCCGGGAAACGAACGATAGCTGCCGAAGCCGCCGCATGACGCAACACACGATAAGGAAGGTGTTCCGTAATAGTGCGGCTCATACTATCGAAGAGAGCAATCTGGTGACGCGTAAAATCGTCTTGCGAAGGGTCGTCAGCCACGCACAAGTGGGTAAAGACCGATGCAACACGCACACGACCCACATACTCATCCAATTTATCGAGCAGCGCCGACATATCCTCTGCCATAAAGCCCAAACGGTGCATACCGGTATCGAGTTTCAGGTGAATCGGATAGTTGCGTGCACCATAAGCATCAACCGCCCGCACAAATGCTTCGAGCGAACGGAAACCGTATATTTCCGGTTCGAGCGCGGCATCAATCATCGCCTCGAAACTTGCATCGTCTGCATTCAACACCACAATCGGCATCGTGATTCCTCCCCTTCGCAACGCAACGCCCTCGTCGGCAAACGCTACGGCAAGATATGCCACACCTTGATGTTGCAACATACGCGCAACCTCCTCTTCGCCGGCACCATAACCCGACGCCTTAATCATTGCAACAAGACCTGCCGAGGCTGGCATCACCGAGCGGAAATAGTTGATATTGCGCTCCATTGCTCGCAAGTTCACCTCCAATACCGTCGTATGGCTCTTCAACTCCAAGCGACGCGACACACGCTCGGTCTGTGCCGCACGATTGCCCTTTACGAGCACCGCCGCCGTAGCAAAATCGAGTTCAGTAAAACGCGCCAACATCTCGTCCGTCGAACGGAAAAAACGATTTTCCATCGTCAGATAAGGTCGCGTACTTGCAATCGCCTCACCTATACCGATAAACATATCTATATTTGCGTCATTCACATACGCTGCCACCTCTCGTGCGAGTGCATCCTCCGCCAAATCGCTGCCCAAAATATCGGCCAACACCACAATTCGACGACGCGACCCCGCAACCGATGCAAGATAATTGAGCGCAATGACAAGCGAATTAATATCCGAATTATACGAGTCGTCGATGATGAGTGCATCACCAATGCCTTGCTTGACCTCCAAACGCATGGCAACGGGTTGCAACGCTGCAAAATCGGGCTTTGCGTAACCCATCGCCTCACAAAAAGCTGCGACCAATCGCGCATTGCGCTGTGATGCGGTATCTTCCATCGGTGTCTCCTCATCGCACGCATCAATCAATACGCGGTCGGCAAATCGGCGACGAATCTCCTCGGCAAAAGATCTATATTCGCCCGTCGAACCGGTCGAGTCGTATATAATCTGCTCGGCGTGCTCGGCAAGCGTAAGTTTTTCTGTCATCTTTGCATGTGCCGACTCGAAATTATTTTGATGCGCATCGCCCATCGAAGTAAACACAACTACATCAGGACGTATCATACGCTCCAAACGCGCCATCTCAAACGGTTTGGATATGCCAGCCTCGATAACCGCCACCTTACAATCATCCTCCATCATCATAAGCGACAGAGCCACGCCGAGTTGTGAATTATAACTGCGAGGCGAACGGAACATTTTCACATCGCGTGGTGCACATTGGGCAATCCACTCCTTGACTACCGTCTTACCGTTCGAGCCTGTAATACCGACCACCACACCGCCGAAACGCTCGCGACGCACCGTAGCCAACTGCTGCAATGCTCGCAAAGAGTCCTCGACAACGACCGCTCCACAACCCTCCGCAAGCGACACTTCGCGCTCGACCAAAAAACCACGAACGCCACGCAGAAGCATATCTTCGACAAAGTCGTGTGCGTCGTGATTAACGCCACGCATTGCCACCATCAGCGCATCGTCGCCAATGAGACGGTCGCGACTATCGGTCACAATCGAACCGACCTGCACATCCTCTCCGTGAAGCGTTCCTCCGCAGATTTCTGCTATTTCGGACAAACGAAATTTCATCTTCTTCTCTATCTGTTTTATATTCCGAACGTAACCACCGTTATACCAGAGCCACCACGGTCAGGGTGATCATCCACCGCACTCTCAACCTCCGGCAATGCTCGCAGGTATTTTCGCAGCTCCTCTTTTAGGGCGCCGGTACCTTTGCCGTGCAGAATTGTCACCGTACCGACACCGACCATCAACGCATCATCGACCAACGCACGCACCTTCTCCAACGCATCGACCACCCTCTCGCCTCGCACGTCTATCGACGAGCGGAAGTTCAGGCGGCGTTGCGAAATATCCGCCGAAATAACTGTACGCGGTGTAACGGGACGTGTCGCACGTTTATATTCGGCCGACGAAATTACCTCCAAACGCGATGCGTCGACCGTCGTGAGCATCTGTCCGAAAGCAACTTGCGCCTTCTTGCCACGTATCGACTGAACGACACCAACACCATCCTGTCCCATCAGGCGCACCTTTGCACCCTGCTCCAACGGTAACTTCTTCTTCTCGGGCTGCGGTTCGCTCTTTGCCTCCACACCTCCATTCTGCTTACGCTCCTCGCGACGTTGACGACGACGCTCGATACGCGCCATTTCACGTTCCAATCGCTCTGCATCCTGCGTCGTATCCTCCTGCTCAACACTCTCCTTAAATTCGTTGAACGTACGACGCAATTCGCGCGTAGCCTCGCGCTCGGCCTGCGACTCGCGGATGCTTTTTATGGTGGTCTCGATTTGACGATTCGCCTCGGCAATAAGTTCTCGCGCCTGCTGCTTTGCTGCGTGGATAATCGCACGTCGCTCCTCGCGAATCGACGAGAGCGAGTCGTGGTAGGCATGTTCCAACTCCTCAACCTTGCGGTCGGTCTGACGGATACGCTCGCGCTTCTGCTCCCAATAACGCTTATCGCGAGCAATTTCGCGCAACTGACGCTCCATATCTATATGGTCGCTACCGACCTTTTCACGCGCCGAACTGATAATGCTCTCCGGCAACCCAATCTTACGCGCAATCTCGATTGCAAACGAACTACCCGGTTTGCCTGTTTCGAGGCTGAATAGCGGGCGAATATTCTGCACATCGAACATCATCGCGCCATTAATCACGCCGGCCGTTGCCGATGCATAATATTTTATGTTCGAGTAGTGGGTAGTAATTACTCCGAAACATCCGCTTTCGACCAAACGCTCCAAAATCGACTCGGCAATTGCCGCACCGATTGTAGGTTCCGTACCGGAACCAAACTCATCGATAAGTACCAACGTCTCGGAATCTGCTCCGGCAAGCATCGCCTTCATATTGAGCAGATGCGACGAGTAGGTCGAAAGGTCGTTTTCGATGGATTGCTGGTCACCTATATCAATGTATATTTTGCGAAATACGGGCAACTCGCTATTCTCCGACACCGTAACCGGAAAACCACATTGGAACATATATTGGATAAGACCAAAAGTCTTCAAGCAGACCGATTTTCCACCCGCATTCGGGCCCGAAATCACAAGTATTCGGTTATCTCGGTCGAGGCGCGCATCGAGTGGAACAATCGATCGTCCGCTACGCTGCAATGTCTGTGCAAGCAATGGATGACGCGCCGTACGCAACCACACCTCGCCCTCCGAGAGTATTGGACTCACCGCACCATTCTCTATCGCCCAACGCGCCTTTGCGCGAACCATATCCACGCGGGCAATATACTCGCCTGAGTGTTCGACCGCATCCGCATCCACGCGCACCATATCGGTAAAGGCCGTCAGCACACGCACCACCTCGCGGCGCTCGGCATACTCCAACTCCTTCAAGCGGTTGTTGAGTTCGACCACCTCTACCGGCTCGACATAGAAGGTTTTGCCCGTAGCAGACTCATCGTGTATAAAACCCTGCAATTTGCGTTTGTTCACCGCCGCAACCGGAATAACGGCTCTACCCTCGCGAATCGAGACGGTTGCCTCCGGTTCAACTATACCGGCACTCTTGGCCGAGAGCAACACCTGTTGCAAACGCTTCGAGACCTGACCTTGATGGCGACGAATCTCACCTCGCACCGCAGCCAACTCCGGCGATGCGTTATCACGCACGTTGCCGAATTCGTCAATAATACGCGATACCTCACGCACGATATGCGCCAGCGAAACAACATCACGACTCAATCGGTGCAACTGCGGAAACTCTTTCTGCTCGCGACTGCGTACCGACTCGACGATGGCAGCCACCGACGAGAGTGTTGCACCCAAGCGCACCACCTCAGAGGCTTCGAGGAACGTACCCTCCACGCGAATCTTCTCGACAATCGAGTCAATATCGAAAAACTCGTCTCGAAACGCATCACCATCCGACACGAGCACACGACGGATTTCGTCGGCGAGCGCCTGTCGGCGGGCAATCTCTTTTGGCGAGGTCGAAAAACGCTCCTCGTTAAGCATCGCCACCGAACGGTGCATCGTACAGAGCGCGGCACACTGTCGGCGCACTACATCGAAACCTATTCTCGACTCGAAATTTTCGGGATAGACCATTTTCGGAGAGTGTACTTTTTGTCTATGTTTTTACTATGATTTCAAAAAAATCCCGACCGCAGGAGTACGCGCCACCAACTACTTCACGCGCGCCGTCCGCTATCGGGACAATTCGTTGTTACTCGGCTCTCTTCGCCGCCTTCTTCTCGGCTTTTGCAGCCTTCTTTGCCGCCTTTGCCTGTGCCTTCTGCTCATCCACGCCAAAGAGCGAGAAATGAACGTAGCGTGCAGGATTTTCCTTCAAATCGGCAAGCAGTACGGAGAGATTGTTCGACGCCGTAGCCAAATTGTCGTACAGCGCACGGTCGCCAAGCAAACCGCCAACCGTTCCCTGCGAATTATTAACCTTCGCAAGCACCTCGTTGAGTGTCGCAACCGCATCCGCAAGCGACTTCGCCAACTGACGCTGCTCCAACTCTGCAACAAGTGCATTTACACCCATCATAACGCTGTCGATACGCTCACCGTTACGGCTCAACGTACCCGTAAACTCGTCAATATTCGATACGATGTGCGAGCTACGCAACTCGGCAAGCACCGCATTCAGATTAGCAACCGCCGCCGTAATATTGGCATTATTACCATCGACTACGGCATTAAGCCCCGTAACCGTCTTGTTCAGGTTGTCAATAAGTTCCACCACCTTACCCTTGATGTCGCCCAACTCCGATGCCGCCATATCGAGCATATCCTGCTCAACCTCCGCACGAATCTCCGCACCGGCCGCAAGAGTCTCGCTCGATGAGCCGAGTTCAATCTCTATCGCCTTGCCGCCCATCAGTCCGGCACTAAAAATCTTTGCTTGCGAGTCGCTCGGCAACTTATAGTCGCGCGAAACCGACATCGTAACCTTGACTTTCGACGGATCCTCCGGCGAAACGGCAACCTGCGCTACCTGGCCAACCTTTACACCGCGAATCATAACCGCCGAAGCATTCTGCAAGCCTGCCGCCTCGTCATAATAAGCATAGTAGGTCACATTGCGACCAAACACATCCACACCACTCAAAAATCGGATACCTACCCACGCCGCAGCAATAATCACAACAGCATAGATTCCAATCTTTACCTCTTTTTTCATCTTAAACATATTTCAATCCGTTTTTGTTTTCGACTTTTCGATAAATTCGTCTTTTATTTTATGATTTTCATTCTCTTGTTACTTTGCTATACGACCACCGCTTACCGCCACAACAAACGCCGACGGAAAGCGTTTACGTACATCCGCAACAGCACGCTGTGCCGCAGCACGATCGGCATACTCGCCCACGCAATATTTATACGGGAACGACCCATCGGAGAGTACCTCCACAACCCGACCACGATACTCGCCAAGCTCCGCGTGCGAGAGCGACAAGCGTTTTGCGCTTGCCATAATCTGCACGGCATAGTGAAGCGTTTTCTTCGGCTGCTCAGTTTTCGATTGCTCCACTTTCGGCTGCTCGGTTTTCGGTTGCTCTACTTTCGGCTGCTCGGTTTTCGGCTGCTCCACACTCAATTGTTCGGTCGATTGCGCAGGTTTAGGCTCACTCGGCGGTGTTGCAACGACCGACGACTCTGCCACTTCGGTTTTCGACTCATCAACAAGCAATGTTTTTCGCACATAAGCCACATAATCCTTAACGGCCGAATAGAGCGCATTCGCTATCTCGTTTTGCCCCTTTTCGGATGTAATATACGCAAGCTCCTGCGGATTGGACATAAAACCGATTTCGGTCAGCACACTCGGCATATCGGTAGCATAGAGGACCTTCAACGGCTGACGACGCACTCCGCGACTTGCGCGGCCAAGCGCCATATAGTGTTTCTGCACTAGGCGCGCCATCATTTCGCTATACTCACCGTAGGTGAATTGCAGATTTTGAATATATGCCCTCACGATAGCCGCCGTCTTCTGGTCGGACATATCGAGCAACTCGTCTTTATTGTTCAGATAGAGAGCCTGCTCGTTGATGCGTGTCTCCATTGAGGTTTCACCCATTATAAGTGTCTCCACACCTCGCACCGCACTGTTACGCGCCGCATTGGAGTGAATCGAAATGAACAAATCACCATTTGCATTGTTGGCAATATCGGCACGAGCCTGCAAATCGTCGGTCAGCACACTCGAAAAATTCTTCTCCACCTTACGCGTATAGACAACCTTTATCTGTGGCATACCACGCTCGATAAGCGCACCAAGTTTCAGCGCAACTTTCAGATTAATATCCTTCTCGCAGATGCCGCCATAGCGCGCACCAGGGAAACGCGACCCACCATGTCCCGCGTCAATAACAATTGTTCGTACACCGCACGCAACATTCTCCTCCGCTTTTGCGTTAAAGCAGAGTGCACCGAACAACAGAAATAGTATGCCGAAAACAATTCTATGCATAGCGGTTCGTGGTCACAAAATTTGATATGTAGAGTTTTTTCACTATCTTTACGCGCCGAAAAAACGCGCACACAAGCGCACAAGGGCTTGATTTTGCCGTTTTTGCCGACTTGTCGGCAAAGGTACGAAAAATTTTGGATTTTTGAAACAAAAAGGGTTAAAATATTTGCTTTCTCTGCTCGTTGCTCTCGCAGCAATCGGGTCGTTGTTGGGTGGCACGCAGCCAAAAAATCTCTCCGATGAGACAATTTCCGCTGCATTTACCGCTTCGCAGGACTCGGTCGCTCCGGCCGTCGCTGCTCGTGACGAGTTGCGCCCGACGGCAACCATAGCCGACGGCAACGCTCTCATCAAACCCGATAGCGCAGTTCGTCGTTCGCGCAGCCGAGCAGCCGAGAGAATGGCTTCACGTCGTCGTTCAGCCACTCCGCAAAACGATTCGGTACGACCTGCTGCAATTCCGGACACGATGCTGAAAGCAGGCATAGCACAAGCCACACAGCAACAACCACGAGCAAAAACCAGCGGATTGGACGAGATAATCGAGGGTAAGAATACCGACTCACTCTACTACGACGTACTCAACAAGCGCGTCTATATCTACAATCAGGGCGACATCAAATATGCAGACAAGAGTTTGCAGGCAGACTTTATGCGTATCAATATGGACAACAAGGAGATATACGCATACGGCAAGCCCGATACGGTTGACGGTGTACCAGGCAAGACCCACCCCGTATTTACGGATGGCGGTTCGTCATACACGATGGATACAATCACCTACAACTTCGACTCCGAGAAGGCTCTCATCCAGGGCGTAGCAACACAGGAGGGTGACGGTTGGCTGGTCGGTGGACGAATCAAAAAGATGGCCGACAACTCCATCAATATCCAGGGTGGTAAGTACACCACTTGCGACCATACCGAAAATCCGCACTTCTATTTGGCGATGACCAGAGCGAAGATTATTCCAAACAAGAAGGTTATCACCGGTCCGGCATATATGGTCATGGAGGATGTGCCGCTCTATTTCCTCGGCATTCCGGAGGGATTCTTCCCTATCAGCACGGGAGCAAAGTCCGGATTATTGATGCCAAGCTACGGTGAAGACGCCTCGCGAGGTTTCTTCCTACGCGGTTTGGGCTACTACTTCATCCTCGGTCCACACATCGACCTTGCGGTGACGGGCGGCATCTATACACTCGGCTCGTGGGAGATTCAGGCATCGTCGCGTTACACCAAACGATACAAATTCAACGGCAACCTCTCGTTCGACTTTTCGAGCGTAAAGACCGGTGACAAGGGCGAGCCGGACTATATCAAGCAGAACAACTTTAAGTTCACGTGGACGCACTCGCAAGACCCGAAAGCAAACCCCGGTTCTACATTCTCCGCCTCGGTAAACTTGTCGAGCAGTGGCTATAACAAGTATTCGGCGACGACGCTCAACGATATTCTCTCGACACAGACCAACTCCTCGATTTCCTACTCGAAGAGTTGGGCAGGAACGCCGTTCTCACTCTCGATG
The DNA here is from genome assembly GCA_017654125.1 of Alistipes sp. Taxonomy (GTDB): domain Bacteria; phylum Bacteroidota; class Bacteroidia; order Bacteroidales; family Rikenellaceae; genus Alistipes. The sequence continues at coordinate 48,726 of JAFNYX010000002.1, forward strand.
AATATGGCCATCTCGCAGAACTCGCAAACCAGAGCCCTGTCGGTAACATTCCCGAACATCGTATTCAACGTTGCCCGCATCTATCCATTCAAGCGCAAAGAGGCGGTTGGCAAACAACGCTGGTACGAAAAGATTTCGTTCACCTATACCGGTAAGCTGACCAACTCTGCAACGGCGCAAGAGAATCAGATATTCACAAAGGAGACTCTCCGCAACATGAAGCACGGTATCGAGCATACGCTGCCCGTATCGGCAAGTTTCACGCTCTTCAAGTATATCAACATCTCGCCATCGTTCAACTATACGGAGCGTTGGTACTTCAAGCGACAGATGCAGGAGTGGAATCCGGAGACCAATACGGTCGATAAACTCGACCCGGAGTATGGTTTCTGGCGAATATACAACTACAATGCATCCGTTTCGGCCAACACGACCATCTACGGTATGTGGCAAATGAAGTCCAAGACGGCAAAGGTGCAAGCCGTTCGCCATACCATCACTCCGAGCATCGGCGCATCGTACATGCCTAATTTCGGCAAGCAAAAGTACGGCTTCTATAAGGTCGTGCAATCCGACTCGCTCGGCGGCCATACAATCTACTCGCCATACTCGGACAACGCATTCGGCGTACCGGGACGAGGCGAGGCGGCTTCGATCAACTTCTCGCTCAAACAGAGTTTGGAGATGAAGGTACTCTCGAAACGCGACACATCGGGCGTCAAGAAAATTAAACTTATCGAGGACCTCTCCATCAGCGGCTCGTACAACTTCCTCGCCGACTCGATGGGATTGAGCAACCTCTCGCTCGCCTTCCGTACGACCATCGTCGGCAACTTCGGTATCAACCTCTCGGCAACAATCGACCCATATGAGGTTACACCGCAGGGTGTACGCTATAACAAACTGATGTTGCGTCGCGGTCTGCTCGGTCGCGTCATCAGCACCGGTTGGAGTTTCGGTTACACATTCAAGTCGCGCCAAAACAAAACACAATCAGCCATAAACGATATCAACACCATCCCGCCGGAGTACTTTAACCCGTTCTCCGACCCATACGGTCTGATGGACCCGACACTGCGAAGGCAGTATATGGCACAGACATACTATGACTTCTCGATACCATGGAACCTCGGTTTCAACTATGTCATAAGCTATGGTATTTCGTACATGAACAACGGTACGACCGGCTACAAGCGAAACATCACACAGACAATCGGTATCAATGCCAGCGTAAACCTCACGCCGAAGACGGGAATATCCGTAACCAGCGGTTTCGACATACAGAACAGAAAACTGACTACAACCTCCATCTCCATCACGCGAGATTTGCACTGTTGGCAGATGTCGTTCGTATGGATTCCGTTCGGCACGCACAAGAGTTGGAGCTTCAACATCGGTGTCAAGGCTTCGTCGCTCGCCGACTTGAAGTACGATAAGAGTCAGTCGATGTACGACAACCTCTTCTAAATGCCGGCAAAGGGCGACACGCACGCTGGTTCGGTACAGCATTTGTGCAAGTAGTATGCAGAGAGAATAAAAACACTTACTATATGAAAAAGGAAAACACTTATAACCAAGAGATTAACGAAGAGGAGAAGGTCTTCGCCGGCGAAGGTTGCCCATCGAACGAAGGTACCCCTTGTGACAATGTGGCAGAGGAAGCGCAACAGGCGACTGACAACGTGGCAGAGCCAACCGACGAAGAGCCACTCGTAGAGCCGGAGCATAGCGATGAGAAGGAGGAGGAGCAGATTGATTGGCGCGACAAATACATTCGTCTGCAAGCCGAGTTCGACAACTTCCGCAAGCGCACCCTGCGCGAGAAGATGGACCTTATCCAGACAGGAGGCAGCGACGTACTGAAAGCGATTCTGCCGGTACTCGACGATATGCAGCGAGCAATCGAGGCGTCGGAGCGAAGCGAGGATATTGCCGCGTTGCGCGAGGGCGAGCGTTTGGTCGAGAAGAAGTTCATCGACACACTGCGCCAGAAGAACGTCGTGGAGATTGAGGCAAAGGGCGAGCTTTTTGACGAGAATCTACACGAGGCGGTGGCTCGTTTTGCCGCAGGCGAGGAGAACAAAGGCAAGGTTATAGACGTCATACAGCGTGGCTACAAGTTGGGCGACAAGGTATTGCGTTTTGCCAAAGTTGTTGTAGGAGAATAGTTTTAGAATATGGCAGAAAAGAGAGATTACTACGAAGTGTTGGGCGTTGCCAAAAACGCCAATGACGACGAGATAAAAAAGGCGTACCGCAAGGCCGCCATCAAGTACCATCCGGACAAGAACCCGGGCGACAAAGAGGCCGAGGAGAAGTTCAAGGAGGCAGCCGAGGCGTACGACGTATTGTCGAATCCAGACAAACGCGCCCGTTACGATCAGTTTGGCCACGCAGGAATGAGTGGCGCAGCCGGTGGTGGCGGTTTCGGCGGTTTCGGCGGCGGTTTCTCGATGGAGGATATCTTCTCGCAGTTCGGCGACATCTTCGGAGGTCATTTCGGCGGTGGCTTTGGTGGCTTCGGAGGAGGTGGCCGAGGTGGTCAGCGTGTGAATCGCGGCTCGGATATTCGTGTTCGCGTGAAATTAACACTCGCCGAGATAGCAGCAGGCACAACAAAGAAGTTGAAGGTAAATAAATATGTCGCTTGCGAAAAGTGCGGAGGCAGTGGAGCGAAAGACGCTTCGGGCTTCACGACCTGTCCGAATTGTAACGGCTCGGGTGTGGTTACTCGTGTAGAAAACACTTTCTTCGGTCGCATGCAGACACAAGGCGTATGTCCTTCGTGCGGCGGCGAGGGGCGCATCATCAAGGATAAGTGTGAGGCGTGCGGTGGCGAAGGTATCGTAAAGGGTTCGGAGATTATCGAAATCAATATTCCGGCAGGTGTTGGCGAAGGTATGGCACTCACCGTTGCGGGCAAAGGCAACGCAGCGCGTCATGGCGGTGTGAACGGCGACTTGATTGTCGTAATCGAGGAGGAGCATAACGCACAACTCATGCGCGACGGCAATGACTTGATTCACAACCTCAACATCACCGTCACGACAGCTCTGCTCGGTGGCGAAGTCGAAGTGCCGACCATTGAGGGCAAGGCTAAGATAAGCATTGCGGCCGGTACACACTCGGGCAAAATACTGCGTCTGCGCGGTAAAGGTCTGCCGTCGGTGAACGGTTACGGTCGCGGAGACCTGCTCGTGGTAGTCGATATCACCATCCCGACTTCGCTCAACTCGGAGGAGCGGGCTCTCGTCGAGAAGCTCTCCACGATGACGCACTTCAAGCGTCCGGAGAAGGTCGAGAATCAGAATATCTTCGAGCGCATGAAGAGTTTTTTCAAGTAAACGAAAACAGACGGTAGAGAATGGGACTCTTCACTCCACATAAGAAACACGCCAACGCGTTCAACTACATCCCGCGCTACTACGACCCCGAGAAGGAGCGTCGCGAGCAGCGACGCAAAGAGTTGTGTGGCGAGGGCGCGACGGACGAGGGCGGCGAGTACAAGCCGGGGCAGTTCATCCGAACACAGCGCGAAGCACGCAATGCCAGACGCGAAACGGAACGTGCCGTCAGCGGCGGTTTGGGCTCGAAAATCGCACCAATTGCAGGCGTATTACTACTGCTTGCTATTATTTACATGATATATCCACGTGTGGCAATGCTCTTCTCGAAAATGCACAACCCGCCACAGACGCAGGAGCAACTCGACATCGAAGAGTTTAACCCATACACACCGATTACCATCGTACCTAACGACTACAAGGAGGAGTAACACTATATGGCCGACAGAATAAAACTGCTACCCGAGATTGTTGCCAATCAAATCAAGGCGGGCGAAGTTGTCGAATCGCCGTCATCTGCCGTAAAAGAGATGATGGAGAATGCGATTGACGCCGGCGCGAGCACCGTACAAGTGAATTTCACCAACGGAGGTCGCGACATGATACAGATTGTCGATGACGGATGTGGCATGTCGCCAACCGACGCGCGTATGGCATTCGAGTGTCACGCAACGAGCAAAATCGCTACGCTGGACGACATATATGCTCTGCATACGTTCGGTTTTCGCGGTGAGGCTCTCGCCTCAATAGCCGCCGTTGCGCAGGTCGAACTCATAACCAGACAAGAGGATGCGGAATTCGGCACCAAGACCATCATCAACGGCGGCGAGTTCGTCTCGCAACAACCCGTTGCAGCACCGGTCGGCTCGCAGTTCATCGTGCGTAACCTCTTCTACAACACCCCGGCACGTCGCAAGTTTATCGACAACAAGGAGAGCAAACTTACGGCCGCCATCAAGACGGAATTCCGTCGAGTGGCACTGTGTCATCCGGAGGTGGCTTTGGAGTTGCAATCAGCAGGCGCACCACTCTACATGTTGCCGCAGTCGAATCTCGCCGAACGAATCATCGGCATTATGGGCAAACAGATGAAGAGCAACCTGTTGGAAGTGGGCATCGAGACCTCGATAGTCAAAATCGACGGCTACATCGGTCGCCCGTCTGCCGCACGAGCACATGGAGCCGAACAATACATGTTCGTAAACGGTCGCTATTTCCGCTCGCCATACCTAAACAAAGCGGTGACAAAAGCGTACGAAAAGTTGATTCCGGATGGGGCTTCGCCTTCGTTTTTCATATACCTGACGGTCGATGCCGAGCGTGTCGATGTGAACGTACATGCCAAGAAAACCGAGGTGAAGTTTGCCGAGCAAGATGCAATATGGCAGATTATAAATGCCGCCGTACGCGAAACGCTCGCCAAGACGGGTGCCGTTCCGTTGCTCGACTTCGACAACGAATCTGATATTGAGATTCCTGTTGCTCGTCAAGGCGTCTATTACAATGAGCCTCGTGCAACTACGCGTAACGACTACAACCCGTTTGCAATCGACAATGAGGAGAGTAACACATCAAGCTCGACAAGTCGTAGCGTCTTTGACGTAAATCATGATTTCGAAACATCGAATGCATACGACGATTTCGAATTTCCGCTATCGGGCACGATTGGAGGCTCAACATCGAGCGAATTTGAGTATATCGAGTCGCACGAGTCGGGTGAACAGTATCTCGAACTCGAATCACAGGCCGATGCCGAGTGGGCAGGCATCACGCATATCGGCGGTCGTTACGCATCGCTGACAGCTGGCGGACAACTCATCATCGCAGACCTGATGCGCGCTCGTGAACGAGTGCTCTTCGACGGATATATGACGATGCTCGGTGGCGGCAAAAGCGTATCGCAACAGTTGCTATTTGCCGAGCGTTTGGAACTATCGGACGAGGAGTATGCTCTACTCGAAGAGTATGCGACAGATTTTGCCGCATTGGGCTTCGATATCGAGATGTGTGGCAATCGGGCAATAGATGTGCGTGGCATTCCGGCCGATTCGACAGCCGAGCGCATCGACATAGCACTATACGAGTTGCTGAAAACCGTATCACTCGCGCAACCGATAGCCGAGATTCGCAAGGAGCGTATGGCAATGACGCTCGCCCACAACGAGGCGTCACACAAAAGCAGTTACACACAGAGCGATGCCGAGCATATCCTCGGTGCTCTCAAAAACGCATCCGACCGCAACTACTCGCCTTCGGGCAAACAAATTCTCTCGGAGATGACTATCAACGAGATACAAAAACGTTTAGGATAACAAAAAAAACGCAACATAATGAATCCAATGTTTCGCACACCACCCGTGGTGAAGAATCTCATTATAGCCAACGCATTGCTCTTTCTCGCAACGTGGCTTATTCCGTCGTTCAATACACTTATGGGCACATACGGACAACTGTTCTGGGTCGGCTCGCCGAACTACCATTCGTATCAGTTCATCTCGTACATGTTCCTGCATGGCAGTTTCAGCCATCTGTTCTTCAACATGTTTGCTCTGTGGATGTTCGGCCGCACTCTCGAATACGAACTCGGCTCGCGTCGCTTTCTCATATATTATATGGTATGTGGTATTGGCGCGGCACTACTCCAAATGCTCGTGGCGTGGATTTCGAGCGAATACTACTTTACAATGCTCGGCGCGTCGGGCGCAGTGATGGGTCTGCTGATGGCATTCGGCGTAATGCATCCCAACGAGCAAATCTTCATATTCCCACTGCCATTCCCGATTAAGGCCAAGTGGTTTGTCGTGGGATATATCGTACTTGAACTCTTCCAGGGATGGGGCGGCATCAATGCAGGTGTTGCACACTTTGCACACGTCGGCGGAATGTTGTGGGGCTACCTGCTACTTCATTATTGGAAAAAGAGAGGCAACATATATTTCTAAAACGCTAAACTAATCAAGAGTATGGCAGATATATACCGTAGCAGTATTTCCAGCAAACAGACTCGTCGTCGCAAGAGCCGACGAAGCAAATCGGTATTGCAGACTCTTATCGATGCATTCGCATTCGCACTGATGGCCGTGTTAATATTCGCGACCATCGTATGCCTTATAACACAACACATTACGCCAGAGAAGATGGGCGTGTTGTCGGTCGTTGTACTCGCAGCACCAATCGTATATCTGCTCAACATCGTCATCATGCTCTATTGGATTATCCGTTGGCGATGGCGACCGGCCATAGTGGCTCTTATCGTATTTATGACAGCCACGCTCTCGCTCGGCAAATATTGCCACATAACGCTAAAACGTTCGTACGACACGCCATACAACGAACGCCACTTCATCAAAACGATGACCTACAACGTGGCAAACGGCACAGCTCCGGGAATAGTGGAGTATATCAAGGAGAAGAATCCGAAAATACTATGTTTACAGGAATTCTTGTTCGATTACAGCAAAAATTGGGAGCAGCTCGGCGATAAATACTCAACAACAGCAGACGGAGCATACGACTTCTCGTGCGAAATCATATCGCGCTACCCTATCATTCGTCACGGCGAAATCGATTCAATCAGCCGATTCAACGGTGTGTGGGCCGATGTGCTTATCGACAAAAAAGATACGCTGCGTGTAGTAAACCTGCATCTGCAATCGACCTCCATACGCCCACCGGACACACAATTCATCGAGGAGCACGGCTATCTGCGCGACACGAATCGCAGAGGTCGCATACACAGCATCATTACGCGTTTGGCCGAAAACAACGTAAAACGAGCGGCGCAGGCACGCCTCGTAAGACGCTTTATCGAGCAGTCGCCTGTGAGAAACATCGTAGTATGTGGTGATTTTAACGACGTACCATTGTCGTACACCTATCGCCACATAGCCAAAGATTTGAACAACGGCTTCGCCGAGGCAGGTCGAGGATATACATATACGTTCAACGGATTTTTCCGATTGCTCTCAATCGACTACCTGCTTACGAGCAACAACATAGAGGTTGTTTCGTACGAGACGGACCACGAGGCAACATACACTGACCACTATCCGCTCATCGCACGACTCAAAATCATAAAACAAGAAGACAACGAAAACAAACAATAGAGTTATGATTATAGATTCTTTACAGAATGCCGAGTTGTACTACTCACTTAATCCGCGCCTCAAAGCCGCATTCGATTTTCTTGCACAGTGCAACGTCAAGACCATTGCCGAAGGCAAACACCAAATCCTCGGTGACGAGGTGTTCGTAAACGTGTCGGAGATGGATCTCAAACCACGCTACGAGGCAGCGCTCGAAGTGCACAACAAGTATATCGACATACAAGTTGTTGTCGGTGGTACAGGCAAAGAGGAGTTCGGATGGTCGGAACGCAAAGATTGCAAACGTGCGAAGGGCGAATTTAACGAAGAGCGCGACGTGCAGTTTTTCACCGACGAGCCACAGCTCTTCTATACGTTGCGTGAAGGTCAGTTCACGATTCTTATGCCCGACGATGCACACGCGCCGATGCTCGGCAACGGCCACGTCAAGAAGATGATTTTCAAGGTACTCAAATAACACGAACGACAGACGTTTGTCATAGCAGACAAAAAGGGTGTTCCCGCAGTGGAGGGAGCACCCTTTTCATATTATTTACTTGGCGCAAAAGGTGATTTCGAAAAGAAATCACCTTTTCAAACGCTCTATTTATAATGCGTCAAACGCAAATACATGCGCCTTCTCGCCGCCCCACGTCTCGGTAACAACCAGACGCAGTTGCTTGGTTTGAACCGGCTCGAACGACACCTTACGCAAACGCAGATAGTTGTTATCCTCCTCATAAACGGTCTTCCACTCCTTACCTACAAGAGCCTCGATACGATAGCCCTTCGTGAGCATCGACGGCAACTTAACGCGCTCGGTTGTCGCCTCCAACTTACGCATACGCTTGCTGCGCACCTTCAAGTCCGAGTCGAAAATCATACGCGCGCCACTGACCGTCACCGGCTTCTTCCATGTGTAGAGAATGGTCTGCTCCTGCGGTGCAACCCATACACCATTGTCGGCACCCTCCCAATTACGGTCGATACCGTTGCGTAGAACTTCAAGACCCTCATCAATCTTCGCCGAAGCTGTCAACTCCGAAATCGTACGCCAACGATAAGGCAACATCACATCGTCGTCCTCCAACATAGTTTGCACCTCAGCAATATGACTCTTATGCACCTCAGCAGGATCGACACCCTTTGCGATGGCTACCGCTGCACCCGTACCTGCGGCCTGACCAAGCAGTGCACAAGTTGCCATAACACGCGTAGCCGACAAGCCCATATGCGTAGCCGAAATATCGCGACCGGCAAACATCAGATTCGGAACATTCACCGAATAGAGAACACCGAACGGAATACCGAAGCCCTGTGGAACGGCATACTCAACCGAAATACGACCCTTCTTGTGGAATGCATCCGGATGGTGATCGTCGAGCGTCCAACCGCCGTAAGCCACAACGTCCGGGAAGTGGCCACCACTCAAAACATCTTGCTGTGTAAGAATGTGCGGGCCCACGAAACGGGTATTCTCGCGCTTGCCCGGAAGCGAACCTATCCAATCCAACTCGTAGCCCTTGCCACGGCCGTCCGGATGGTTTTTCATATACTCCCAAATACCGTAAACAATACGTTTCAACTCAAACTGAATATCGTTTGCATCTGCGATGGTATCGAAATTACCACCGAACTCGCACCACCAGAAGTTGTTGTCGTGCGGGTGATAGATACGCTTGTAGTTGAACTTCACGCCCGGGATGGTCGATTTCGGAGTATCATAATTGAAGTCGTCATCGGTAAAGTGGTATGCCCACTCCGGAGCCTTGAACGGCACATCAACATCGGTCTTACGCAACTGAATGAGAATCGAGTTACCCATCGTCTTTGCATCACCGCCATCCTGCAAATATGTCTCGTTAAACTCCACCGGAAGCTCGCGACCCTTGCGGAACTTCGCACCCGACAAACGAAGGATACCGTCTCCCGTACAATCGGCGAAAATCGTACCGTTGATGGTATACTCGGTATATGCGTTTATATTCCAAGCCTTAACGGCCGCAATACGCATACCATTCATCACCACGTCGTTTACCGACGTATTGAGGAGAAGTTTGATATTCGGCTCCGACACAACGGTCGAATAAATCACATCATCCCACATCGTATAACGCTGCAACGGATTGTAGTAGAAGTTACGCAACTGCATCTCCTCCAAAATACCGGTCTCCTGCGTATCATCAGTCTTTGCACCTACGATACCCATGCGCATCTCGCTCGATGCATTACCACCGAGCACCGGACGGTCCTGAACCAGGACAACCTTTGCACCATGACGTGCAGCCGAAACAGCCGCACAAACACCAGCCAAACCGCCACCACAAACAACGACATCAGCCGTCAGTTCGACATGCTTTTTCACGGTCGAATTTTGCTCGGTTTTCATCTGCGCCAAGCCGGTAAATGGCATCAACCCAACGAGCATAGCCACTACGATCTTAAAAATTGCTTTCATATTATATTTGGTTTTAATTTGTTGTTTTGCAAAGAACATCTTCTCCTATACAAATATACGAAAATTTAACGAAATATTATCTCTGCACAACAAAAAAGTCGGAACAGCTTGATTTTCCACTGTTCCGACACTCTATTTCTCTACACAAATAGCCGACTATTAATACGCGGCGAATGGTCTTGCCGGGTCGTCTGGTGTAAAGCGCATGCGGGTAATGATACCTGACTGCATGCCATCGCGTTTTTTGCTCTTTGCCACGAAGAAATCACCATCGCCAAGCGAGCACAGACCCACAGCACAATCGTATCGCCAACCGCGAATCGCACCATTCGAGCCACTCTTCTCACCGAGCGGAACAAGCGTCAAAACCTGCTCGCGACCGACGTAATCCACGCCCTCCAACTTCGTGCGACGAGGTGCTACGCCGGCGTCAATGGCAAAGAGTGTAAGTGGTGCAAACTGAGGCTTTCGACCTTTGTATGTGCCCAACAGCCACAATCCGCTGTGATGGTCGTATTCGAGCTGCTGAACACCCCAATTGGTGTTACCGGTGCGAACAAAGTAGCGACCATCGGGTTTTGATGGGCCGTTACGATGGATGTTGTTCTGTGAAATCGGCGTTTCATAGCGCGCCCAATCCGACGTGTCGTATTGCAACAGCACCTGATAGTCGTTATCCGTACGATCGAGGTCGGTATATATACCGTAGGCGATTGTCAGATACGGTTTGTCGTTGCGACCACCCTTGCCGAATCGCGGACCGAACGATATGCCGTCGAAGCCACTGCATCCGAAGCGATGTTCGAAGGTACGACCCGCATTCGTGACACTCGCCTTGTAGTCTTCCAAAACCGCCGACAAAAATACGGTTGTCATCACCTTGTCACGCTCGGCATTCATCCCTTCGCGGTCGATTTTATCCACATCGAAGATAGCGACATAGAAGCCGTCTTCGACTGCACGGCCGGCATTCTCGCGTTCGAGAATCGGGCGACCGATAGCATCGTTCTTATATTCGAGAGAGCCGTACAAGCGGCCATCCGCATCGTTGAATTCCAAGCAGCCCAGGTGACCAATCAGACCCGTAACCGTGCCGATAACGTTGCCCTGCATATCCATCTTCACGAGCAGTGTCGTAAACGACAAATATATGTACTTACGGGTAGTATCGACGGCAACTCCCTGAATATGTCCCGCTCGCCACTCTCCGCCATTGAGCGTAAGAGGCAGTGTTGAAGATGTTTCTGTTTGCGCCCACAGCGTCGAATTAAAAAGCAGGACGAGGGCAAGCAGTGTAAAAATTCGTTTCATGGTAAATTATGTTTTACAAAAAAGGTTTCTACTTTTGTTGTGCCGTAGCGTGGTCGATGTCGCAACCGGCGCAGTTGCCCGTACACAGCGAGTCGTCCGTACAATCCTCGGCCGCCATATCCTCGCGCGTCTCCTGTACGGCACATTTGATGCCCATACGTTGCATATTTTTGTTGGTCGATATCTCGGACTCGATGTGATGACCCTTTATCATCAACGTCAGCGACATTCCCACAACAAAGAATGCAACAGCCGCGATGGCAACAAGAATGACGATTAACCAATTAGCCATAAGTGCTTTCGTTTTATTTATTTGAACTTGTTTTTTGCTAAAAACGCAAATAGTTTTTGAAATGTTGCTACAAATTTATATATTTGCCTGATAAATTGCAAAAATATTGGCCTTTCGCTCGCTTCGGGGTCCGAAATAGCGGTATTTAGGTGCATATTCCAGAAAAAAAGGGAGGGTATTATGAAGATAGTTATTGCCGGCGTAGGCGAAATGGGTAACCATTTGGCAAAGATGTTGAGCGGAAATGGTCACGATATTACGGTGATCGACTCCGATGCAAAGTTGTTGGCGGAGGTGGCTTCGCTGGCGGATGTCATTACGGTTGAGGGCGATTCGACAACCTTCTCCGTTCTGCGCAAGGCGTCGGTGCGTAAGTGCGACCTCTTTATTGCCGTCAATCACGCCGAAAACGACAACATCCTCTCGGCTATCATGGCCAAGCAGCTCGGCGCAAAAAAATCCATCGCACGTATCGACAATAACGAATATCTCGAACCAAACAACAAGGAGATGTTTATCAACATGGGCATCGACTACCTTTTCTATCCGGAGAAGGTCGCGGCACAAGAGGTAATCAATCTGCTCGGTCACACTTCGACCACCGAATTTGTCGATTTCTCGGGTGGCCGTCTCTCGCTCGTCGTTTTCCGTTTGGAGCCAAACTCGTCGCTCATTGGTCGCGGAGCATCGGGCTTCCAGCAGGAGGAGATGCTCAACTATCGCGCGGTAGCAATTTCGCGCGACGGCAAGACCATCATTCCAAAAGCGACCGATACGTTTATGGTCGGCGATACGGTGTATGTCATTTCACGCCACGATTCGGTTGTCGAGGCTATGGCTCTCTCCGGCAAGAGCAACGTACACGTCAGCAATATGATGATACTCGGTGGCTCGCGTATCGGTATTCAGATTGCCGCAGCGTTACAGAACGACGTAAATGTCAAACTGGTCGATTACGATGCCGACAAGGCGTATCGTTTGGCAGAGATGCTCGACCGCACGTTGATTATCCACGAAGATGGTCGCAATACGGAGGCGATGATGGAGGAGGGACTCTCCAATATGGATGCCTTTGTGGCGGTTACGGGTCGTAGCGAGACCAATATCCTGACGGCGATGCTTGCCAAACGTATGGGAGTAAAGAAGGTTATCGCCGAGGTTGAGAATATGAACTATATAAACCTTGCCGACAGTGTGGGTGTCGATACGATTATCAACAAGAAGATGGTTACCGCATCGAACATTTTCCGCTTCACGATGTCCACCGACGTCTTGGCCATCAAGTGCCTTACGGGTAGCGATGCCGAGGTGCTGGAATTTATCGTCAAGCCGAACTCGCCGGCAACGAAGGCAACCATCACCGAACTCGAACTGCCGGAAGATGTCATCATTGGCGGTATCGTGCGCGGCGACAAGGTCTCGATTGCTACGGGCAATACGCAGATAAACGCATACGACCGAGTAGTGGTATTCGCAATGCCGTCGGCGATTAGTAAAGTGGGCTACTACTTTAACTAATGTTTTTTGAGGGGGGGGGTAAGATAGATAAGCGCAAAAAAGAATAAAGCGATAGTTTGTAAAGACAATTACTACGAATCATGGCAAACAGATTTTACAGAAACGGTTGGTGCGTGTTACTTGTGCCCCTGTTGTTGTACGCTTGTACACAAGAAGGGTTATATAAAACCGCGTTCTACGACGATGATCTATCTGTCGAAAAAGCAAAATCGTACTACGAAGCATATATTGCAAATAGCGAAACCCGCACAGAAGTTGATCAGCGATTGCCGTTTATTTTGGGCGATGCGTTATGGCATTGGGAGCAGGCAAAAGAGTCGGCATCCGACAATCGCTCGGCGGTAGATATTCCTATCAGCAATAATTTTGTTTATAAAGTATATCGCCCACAACCCGACGGATCATATACAAGTGTTTATACGCAATCGAGCATTGTCTCCGTGCAAAATGATATTGACGGTGAAATATCGTTCTATATTAGAATTATGATTCCCGAATCCGACGAGGAGAATGTTGGCGAATATCTCAATTACGGCAAAAGGAAACACTATAACGGATTGGAGTACTACATCTCTCTTGATGGGTCTCCGGTTGCTATTGCCAAATACGAAGATGGCTCTTGTGTAGAGAGTGTATTTCTTGGGGATACATCATTAACCCATAAGGAGCGAATGTCGCGTTTTGCTTCGCTTTTTGGTGGTTTGTGCATAGCAAAAGTGTCGCAAACAACACGTATGCAGGATGAGATGGAGTACGGCAAACCGGGTGAAATATTTTGCGACCAGAATGGAAGTTTTTATACATATGTAGATATTGACGGAGACGGAAAGTCCGATGCCGTAACCGGCTTTTTTGATGATTCTGCTGTTGTTGCAACCCGACCATCATATGGCGGAGCAAGTGGCACGTCTGGAAGTTCAAATTCGTCCGGAAGCACTAGTAGTAGTTCAAGCAGTAGTAGTTCGAGCAGTAGCAATAGTTCCAGTAGTGGAAGTTTGATTGGTGGCAGTTCCGGTTCGGGCACGGGTGGTAGTTCCATGGGCACAGGCGGTGGCTCAATCGGCACCGGTGGTTCAAGCCCGGGTGCAATAGGTGTTGGTGGCGTAGGATCGGGATATTCCGGAACAACATCCGGTAGCAATACGGGAGCGACAACCGACTCCGCCTCGGGAGGATTGCTCGACGCCGGCTCGGCTTCATATGCTTCACAGAATTGGAGCACAGAGTTGGAACAAAGAGTCAATCCGCTTCGTCATATTATTATATTGATTCCGGCGAAAGATAAGCCGAAGTCCGACCTTGCCAACGGCAAAGCCGACCCATTGTTGGATATGAGCAACGGTATTTGTCCAACACCCGGTGGTGGTATTGCAGGAGGAAGATTTGGATATAAAAGAAACTCTGGCAAAACACACCAAGGTCTTGATTTGAAAGCAGATGTTGGTACAAATGTATATGCAATGTTTGATGGATATGTAGATAAGGTTGAAACAAAATATGATCCAACTCTGCCATACAATAAATATGAAGATAAATACACGTCTTTTAATGGTGCTGGTAATAGGGTTAATATGAGATGTTTATTACCCGATGGGCGAACCATACTTGTTAAGTATTTTCATATGCATACACCTTCTGTACAATGCAAACAATTCGTAAAAAGTGGAGAAATAATAGGAACTTCTGGCGCGACAGGAAATGCAACAGCCGTTGGATCTGGAGGGCCACATTTACATATAGAAATTTGGTTGTTGAATGAAAATGGGACTTTTTATCGAGTAAATCCAGAAGATTTCTTGTATACTAAATTTGATAATAAAACTGGTTTGCCAATACAATAAATGTTATTATGAAACGAATATTTTTTATTTTGCCACTCTTGTTTGCAATAGCGTTTAACGGCAATGCACAAGCGATAACCGATTGTATCGTTATTGATTCGTTATACCTGGGTAAGAGTTACGGGCAGGGATTTGTTAAGGTGCTTGGTGTTCCCGATTCGAAGAATCAGCAGGATGCTGATGCAGACCCAAATATCTATGAATTACACTACGGGGAAGATAAATTTATATGGATTGAAGAAGAGAACTTATTAGTAGGTTGTACACTGAAAACGCCCCGATATTTGTTTAATAATATAATAAGGGTTGGTGATTCAATTGATAAAACCGGTTTGTTGGAAGGAGGAATAATAGATTATACACCTGAGAAAGACGGAGTGTCGCGCCCATTCAAATTATGGAGCATAAAACGAGAGAAAAATGAAGCAATGCACTACGGATATGAGGTGCAATTCGTATATAATGAGTTGTTGTTAATAACGGAGATTCGGGTTATTGCTCTGGATTTGTTTTAGATTACGCGTTCGGAAATTAAAAATGGATTTTTTGCTATCGTCCTTGTTGGAGCACGAGACTGCGAAAAGTTTGATTGGCAATCCGGATTAACGACATTGCGTTTTGGCGAATCGGAAGTGTAACGTAAACGATATTTAACCCAAATTGTGCCGATAGTGAAACGGATATTTTATATATTTGCTTGCGTGTTTGCAATAGCGTTTAAGGTAGAATAAGGTCAAGGAAAGGTCGGGCAAAGCAAAGCACGAAGTTGATTGTGAGGACACAAACTCTTAACGGCTCTGATGCCTTTAACGACCCTAAAAAAGAGAAAAGGAAGAAACAAAAACACAAAATACTATGTATATCGCAATTGCGGGAAATATCGGTAGCGGTAAGACGACGCTGACCGAAATCCTTACAAATCACTACGGGGCGAAGGCCTATTACGAGGATTTGGACAATCCGTATATCAACGATTTCTACGAAGATATGAATCGTTGGGCGTTCCAATTCCAAGTACACTTCCTCGCCAGCCGTATTCGTCAGACGATGGATATGCTCTCGGCGGGCAACGACTGCGTATTCCAAGACCGCACTATATACGAGGATGCCTACATATTCGCCGGCAACCTTCACCAAATGGGTTTGATGGCGAGCCGCGATTTCGGAACTTACATGAAGTTGTTCGACATATCGACCGACATGATTCCGAAGCCAGACTTGCTTATCTATCTTAAAGCGAGTGTTCCGACACTTGTTAAGCAGATTCGCAAGCGTGGTCGCGAGTATGAGCAGAATATCGACGTCGGCTACCTCGAACGCCTGAACGAGCGTTACAACAATTGGATTGATAACGACTACAAGGGCGAAGTGTACGTCATCAATAAGGACGAGTACGACTTTGTAGCAAATCCGGAGATTCTCGAACCGCTCTACGAAAAGTTGGACGCAATCTACGGTAAAACGCTCTTTTAATGGAACGCACTCCTCTGCCAAAGTTGTTTTGTGAGACGATGCGCGAGATGCTCTCGCCCGTCGAGGCGGAACGACTCTTTGCGTCACTCGATGGAGAGTCGCCGACAGCCGTACGTCACAATCCGTACAAGTGTGCAGATGTGAAACCGGCAGGAGAGGAGATTGCGTGGAGCAGATATGGTCGCTACCTCGACGAGCGACCGCAATTTACGCTCGACACGGATTTTGCCGGCGGAGCGTACTACGTGCAGGAGCCGGGCTCGCAATTCGTGGACCACATTTTGCGCGAACAACATGTCGAGCAGGGGCGCATACTTGATATGTGTGCCGCACCCGGGGGAAAGACAACCATCTACTCGACGGCAGTCGGCGAGGATGGATTGGTTGTGGCGAATGAGTATGTACGTAATCGTGCTGTGATTTTGGCCGACAATGTTCGAAAATGGGGGTTGGGAAACGTTGTAGTGACGAATAATGACCCGTCACATTTGGCGGCTTTTCGCGGATGGTTCGACGTTGTGGCGGTGGATGCCCCATGCTCGGGAGAGGGTATGTTCCGCAAAGATGACGGAGCGCGCGCAGAGTGGAGCGCAGAGGGCGTTCGGATGTGTGCCACGCGCCAAATGTCGATACTCGACGAGGCGTGGCAGACATTACGCGCAGGAGGAGTATTGATATACAGCACGTGTACGTTCAATCGCACGGAGAACGAAGGTGTTGTGGCGCAGATGATGGAACGCTACGGCGATGAGATAGTTGAGGCAGAGCCAATACACACGTCCGAGGAGTGGGGCGTAGAATGCGGCCGCGTAGGGGCATTCCAAACCTTCCGATTCTATCCGCATCGCGTGCAGAGCGAAGGTTTCTTCGTGGCAGTTGCGCGTAAGGCGACCGATAGCGGTTGTGCGCGAGTAACGCCGAAACCTCGCAAACGAATTATGACCGACGCCGTTAAGGCGGATGTGGCAGAGCTTGCGCGGTGGGTCAAGACCCCGAAGCAGATGCACTTTGCGATGGTCGGCGATACGCTTTACGGCTATGCAGCAGAGCGTTACGACGAGGTGCGTGCACTTGCCGAGTCGCTCACCGTAATATATTCCGGCGTAGCGATGGGTCAGATATTCAAAGGCCGTCTCAAACCCGATTGGGCGCTCTCGCAATATGTCGGTCTGCGTCGCGAAGCAGTTGCGTGCGTAGAGGTATCGAAGGAGGAGGCTCTCGATTATCTGCGTAAGCGTGATATTTCGGCTACGCAGTTCGACGAGGGGTTGAATTTGGTAGTGCACAATGGTGTAGCACTCGGTTTCGTAAAGAGAATCGGAGCGCGATGCAACAATATGTATCCGCTATCGTTGAGAATAACGAATTTGTAAACAGATGTTCATATATGGCAGAAAAACTTTACTATTCAATGGGTGAGGTGGCGGAGATGTTCGATGTCAATCCGTCGCTTATCAGATATTGGGGAACGCGATTTGCAGCGTTGCGTCCGAAGCGCAACAAGAAGGGCAATCGTATGTTCACGTCGGAGGATATCGAGACACTCAAACTGATTCACCACTTGGTTAAGGAGCGCGGAATGACGCTCGACGGTGCGCGCAAAGCGTTGAGTGCCGAGCGTGTCGTGTCGCGTTCGGAGGTCTCGGCGGAGATGGAGTTGCTCGAACGTCTGCAAGCGGTGCGTGCAATGCTTGTGCAGGTGCGCGACTCGTACGGCGTCGATGAGAGCGAAGTTGTCGATCCGGTAGCAGATGCCGAGTTGACTACCGTACCACAAAAGGCCGCAGACGAAGAGCCGGTGGTCGAAAATCCGGTTGCTGTTGCGGAGCAGATGGCCGAAGAGCCATCGGTGGCTGAGGAGCAGATTGCCGACGAAAAGCCACAACCTAAAAAATCAAAGAGCACGAAGAAGGATAAAAAGGAGACGAGCGATATGAAACCGAAACAGGAAAAAATGGAGCAGAAGCGCGAGTCGAGAAAACAGAAGCAGTCCGAATCCAACCTCTTTGATGCATCGACCGACAAGCCGGCCGAACGACCATTGCCATTCTACGAACAAACGCTGTTTTAGTAATAGTGCAGACAAAAAAAACGCAACGTGCTATGAAAATCAGAGAGATAACCGATATTATCGAGCAGTTTGCACCCCTGGCATTGCAGGAGTCATACGACAATGCGGGCCTCGTGGTGGGTCGTGCGGACGATGAGTTGCAAGGCGGTGTACTGATTGCTGTGGATGTGACCCGAGAGGTAATCGAGGAGGCTATTGCGCTCGGTTGCGGACTAATCGTTACGCATCATCCGATAATCTTCCATCCGCTAAAACGTCTCAATTCTGCATCGGAGGTTGAGCGTTGCGTCGAACAGGCTATAAAGCACGATATTGCGCTCTATGCCTGCCATACGAATCTAGATTCGGCTCCCAATGGAATGAGTTGGCGTTTGGGCGAGATTCTGGGAGTTCGCAATATGCAGGTATTGGAGCCGTCGGCAGATGGCGCGGGTTTCGGCACAGTTGGCGAACTCTCCGAGCCAATGCCTATCGAGCAGTTTTTAACGCTGTTACGCGAGAGATTGGGATGTGGTGTGGTACGCCACAGTACATTGACGCGAAGCTATGTTCGACGTGTGGCAATATGTACCGGAGCGGGTGGCTCGTGCATCGAGGCTGCGCGTATGTCGGGATGCGATATTTACGTTACGGCCGACCTTCGATATAACGATTTTTTTGCACCGGCAGGCGAATTTATAGTTGCAGATGTAGGACATTTTGAGAGCGAATTTTGCGCAATTCAAATTTTATTTGATATTTTGTCAAAAAAAATCACTAACTTTGCGCTCCATAAGAGCGCGTGTTCAAAAAATCCGGTGCATTATTTCGTCTAATGCGCTGAGGAGGAGATGGATATGCGGTTTTTGTCGTTGTTTGCCGGCGTCACAATAAAATAGTGCACGGCGAGTAACTCGCAAAAAAGTGCAGAGAAAACATTACAAAACAGAAAAATATAAAACAAACAACATATGGCTACACAGAAAAAAACAGCAGAGGTTGACTACTCGATGTACGAGAAGATTATGGCTCTTTACGAGTTGCAGAAGATTGACTCTCAAATCGACGAAATCAATAAAGTTAAGGGCGAGCTTCCATTGGAGGTAGAGGATTTGGAGGACGAGATTGCCGGTCTGAATACCCGCATTGAGAAGGTAAATGCCGAAATCGAGGAGTTGAACACGCTCACCAAGCAGCGTCGTCGCGAGATTGACCAAGCACAAATTCAGATTGCCAAGTACAACGAGCAGCTCACCAACATTCGCAACAATCGCGAATTTGACGCCATCACCAAGGAGATCGAGTTCCAGGAGTTGGAGATTACTCACGCAGAGAAGCGCTTGAAGGAGTACGCAGGCGTAATCAAGGCGAAGAAACTCACGCTCGAACAGACCGAGCAGGTTATCGCCGAGCGAATGATTGATCTCACGGCCAAGAAGACCGAGTTGGATGGTATCGAGAGCGAGACCGCAGAGCCGGTAAATGAGCTTATGGCCCAGGCCGAGAAGGCAAAGGTTAAGATTGACGAGCGTTTGCTCACAGCCTACAACCGTATCCGCAGCAAGGTTCGCAACGGCTTGGCTGTCGTAACCGTACAGCGTGATGCATGTAGCGGCTGCTTCAACCGCATCCCACCACAGCGTCAGGTCGAGGTACGTCAGGGTAAGAAACTCATCGTTTGCGAGTACTGCGGACGTATCCTTGTACCGGAAGAGTAAACCCGACTCGTTTATCACTAAAAATCCCGAATATCGAGCAGGATATTCGGGATTTTTTGTTCGCAATCCGCCTTTACAAAGAGCAAACTCCGCAAAAAGCCGTTTTTTATTTGCAAGAGGAAAAGTTATTTACTACTTTTGTATAAACAAAAAAATAGATAGAGACGATGGGAAACAAAATCAATGACCCTATTGCACGACTGATGGGCTTGCGATACAAGTCGCATCCATGGCACGGCATCGAAGTTGGTGAGGATGCTCCGGATATAATCACCGCATTTATCGAGATGGTGCCGACCGACACCGTAAAGTACGAATTGGACAAGGTGAGCGGCTATCTGAAAATAGACCGACCTCAGAAATATTCGAATGTCGTTCCGGCACTATACGGCTTCGTTCCACAGAGTTTTTGCGGCGACAGCGTGGCTGCATACTGTATGCAGCAATGTGGCAGAGAGGACATCATTGGCGACGGTGACCCGTTGGATGTGTGCGTGCTGACTGAGCGCGACATTGTGCACGGAGATATCATCGTCGAGGTAAAGCCGATTGGCGGTTTCCGCATGTTGGACGGCAACGAGGCCGACGACAAAATTATCGCCGTTCTGCGTCACGATGTGACTTACAGTTCGTACAACGACATTTCGGAGTTACCGAAGGGCGTAGTAAATCGTTTGAAGCACTACTTCCTCACCTATAAGGATATGCCGGACAGCGACTCGTCGAAGAAAAAGGTCGAGATTGTCGATATATACGGACGCGAGGAGGCGCAACAGATTATCAATCGCTCGTTGGAGGATTACAAATGTCACTTCGACGGACTGGATGAGATTTTGCGTCACGTATAACAACACCAAAACCTCAACATTAAAAAGCAGGTGCTCCTCTTCGGAACACCTGCTTTTACATTTACCAACTTCCAGGGTTCTACAAATAGCCACTCTTAACGAGCAACTCGCGCACACCCTCCCAATCAACATATGGACGTGTAACATCGGAAGTCATTTTCAGCGGAACACCGAGCGCGCTATCGTCGATATAGAGGTCAGCATAAACCTTCGGTGAGTCGGTCCACTGCTTCTGGTGCGGATTACGATTTATGCCGTAAAGCGGAATTCCGTTCTCCTTGAACCATTCGGCAGCACGCTTTTCGAGACGACCGCTACGCATCGTATAGAGAATGATGCGATAGCCGGCATCGGCGAGTTCCCGTAACACGGGAACTGCACCGATATCACGACCCATATCGGGATATTCGTGCGTCACGCACGTTCCGTCAAAATCAACAGCAATGATTGGTTGCGCCATATGCACTATCTGATTTTAGCAAGTTTACGATGCTTGATAAACTTTGCAAAGCCGACCTTGCACAACAGCTTCTCCCAAGAGTTGAGCATCAAATCGTCATCCTCGCTACCGTACGTGTAACCATAGCGGTAACCATAGCGGTGGCTACGCTCGCTTGCACCATTGAGGATGATACACATATTACGCAACTTGTTTGCACGGTAGAGGTTGTCGATATCCGGCAACTGACGACGATCGAGCAAGCCCTCACGAACGATATACAAGCTCAAATCGGCAACGCGGCTAGTGATAATCGCGTCGGCGATAACCAATGCCGGCACGCTATCGATGATAACATAGTCGTACATCGTGCGGCACTCGGCAATAAGCGAATCCAAACGCGACGAGAGCAACTGCTCAGCAGGGTTTGGTGGCTGCAAACCGGCATAGATACAATCGAAGTTCTCGTGCATTTCGCTACGCGTGATAATATCCTTAACCGATACATTCTTATCACTCATATACTTCGAGATACCGTTCGGGTTATTGCGCTGGCCCATGTGCTTACTGAGCGTACGACGGCGAAGGTCGAGGTCGATAAGCAGCACCTTGTTACCCGAGAAAGCAAGCGTCATCGCAAGGTTGGTCGAGACGAAGGTCTTACCGGCGTGCTCGTTCGACGAGGTAATCAGGATTACCTGCTGGGAGCCATCCGTCGTATTCATAAAGCTCATATTCGTACGGATGATACGGAATGCCTCCGAGATATTGTCACGACCGTTTTCACGAACAGCAATACCGCGATTCGACTTGTTTAAGTTCTGGCACAACGGAATATCGCCCAAATAAGGAACCTTCGTGAACTTCTCGATATCGTAACGATGGCGAACCGTCGTATCGAGAATCTCGCGAACGTAGAGAATCACGAACGGCACACCGCAACCGAGCAAAACCATAATCAACAAGATGAATGGCTTGCGCGGAGCAATCGGATATGCGTGGCCGAAAGCTGAATCGACGATACGGGCAGTATTCTCCGTAATGGCGAGCGAAATGGCGTTCTCCTCACGCTTGTTGAGCAGGTAGAGGTACAACTCCTCCTTGATGCGCTGCTGACGAGCAATAGTGAGGTACTCCTGCTCTTGAAGAGGTACGCTACTGATACGCGCCTCGGTCTTATTCTGCTCACGACGCACATTCTTCAACTTAATATCGAGCGTTGCGATGGTCGAATCGAGCGACGCAAGAATTGCATTCTTCATTGCCACACGATTGCCATCCAACTGCTGGATGACAGGGTTGTTCGTTGCACCGTTCTGCAAAAGTTTTTCGCGACGGAGCAGCAACTCGTTGTACTCGTTAATCTGCGAAGTCAGGCTCGAAGTGGTATGGCCGTCTCCGATACCCGTCACCGGAATCAGGCTGTAATCCTTCTCCGGGTCGTTCAGGTACTCCTTGATAAAACGAGCCATCTCGATTTGGCTGTCGATATTGAGCACCTCCGAACGCAACTTCGACGACTCGGTAATGTTTTTCGTGGTCTCGGTCTCGATATCGACCATATTGTTACGGCTCTTGAAGGCCTTGATATCGCTATCCACCGAACCGAGTTCCTTACTGATGATAGCCAAACGGACATCGATAAAGTCGGCTGTTGCCTCCGAAATCTGCTGCTTATCGTTCACCGCATCGTTATTATATACCTCGATGAGCGTATTGATAACATCCTCCGCACGCTTCGCCACAACATCGTTTAACGTGATGTTGATGATAGACGACATCTTGTTTGCCACCGACGACTTGGTTGCGTTACGATAGCCCGTAGCCACCGCCTCAACCGTACGCTTCGAAACACTAATCGTGCGACCGATATAGTCCGGCTCCATGTAGAGCGTCTTATTGATGATGACCTCACCATAAGGGGTTACAACAGGTTCGCCATAAGGTGCACGAGCCGTAAACTCGTCATCCTTGCTGGTATCCACACCCGGCTGCTTGCTACGCGAAAACTCCGACAACTCGAACTCGTTTTCGAACATATGTATCTGGAATGCACAGCTGCCCATATCGTTATCATTAACAAACACCGCTTCAATCGGCGAACGACGATACAAATCCACCGTACGCAGACCAACGCGTGTCGTATAGTTCACCGTCAGGCCGAGTTTCTCAACAACCTGCATCATCAGACGACGTGCCTGCAAGACGAACAACTCATTATCCACGTTACGACGAGTGTTGAAACCCGCCAAGTCGCCAAACGCCGCCATCTCCGTCGCACCACTACCCTTACGGCTATCCTTTACGAGGATGGTTGCCGTACGCTGATAGACCGGCGAAGTCTTCATAAGGTAGAGAACACCTACACCTACGAACAGCGCTACCGAAATGACGAACCAGTACCACTTTTTGAGTACCATTTCGACCATATCCTGCAAACCGAACGTCTGCAAATCGTTCAGCGTGGTCTCTGTTGCCGATACGTTATTTATCGGCTCATTCTGATATTCTGCCATATTTTTTGTTTGTTTTTGTTATCCTTTGGAACATTTGGTTAGTTTCCTACTCCCGTGTACATCAAGATAGTAACAACGAGCGAAGCAATCGAAACGAATGTGGTTGCAATCGAGAGCCAGAAGTTACGGTTCTGGTTAATCTCCGCAGTTGCCGCCTTGTACTTATTCGGCTGAACATACACGACGTCGCTCTGTTGCAGATAGTAGCCCGGCGACTCGAACATCTTCGAATCGAGCATATTCATCTGATAGACCTTCGTCTCGCCATTCACCTTACGAACAACCGTAACCGCCTGACGATTACCATAGATGGTCATATCGCCCGCCATTGCCAACGCTTCGAGAATCGTCACGTGGTCGCGCGTAATGTCATACTGACCCGGCTTGGAGACCTCACCCAGCACGAAAATCTTCATATCGACAAACTGGATATTAACCACAGCGTCACTGATATAGCCACCGTTCTTAATCTTCTGTGCAATCTCGGCCGCAAGTTCTGAACGAGTCTTGCCGGCGCAATATACATTGCCGATAATCGGAATATAGAGCAGACCACTCTCGTCCACCGTACGCACCTGCAACGAACTTGCACCATTCGACGTCGAACTACCCATCGGGTTACTCGACAACGAGTTGTACGACGAAGTGGCGTTAAACGGAGCAGCCAACTCCGGATCCTTACTCGACACAACGATAGTCAAGCGGTCGAGCGGCTTGATACGAATCTGCGCCTCGGACGCTGCCTTGATTGACGCATTGTCGGCAACATCCTGCAAATAGACTGTACGTTCTATCGCCGAGCAACCGCAAATAACGACTGCTACGGCTACCAACAAAAGTTTTTTAATGAGTTTCATCTGTTTTTATATTTTTTAGTTTTTATCATCATACACTCTTTATACGCTGATTATGAGCCAAATATATCGACTCGTGCGCGTTATACACGCGATACATCAACGCAAAGTAGGGACAAAGATACATTTTTGTATCGGATTTTCATAAAATATTGAGAGTTTTTCGCCAAAATTTCACAACTCAACTCTTTTTACGTAACTTTGCAACGGGTTTTAATAACCACACACTAAAAAAAAGAGAAAACAAGATGAGACACCCCGAATGGAGTTACGATGCCGTAATATACGAGTTTAACATCCGACAAGCAACCACCGAAGGTACTCTGCGTGCAGCAACCGAGCGCCTTGCCGCGTTGCGCGAGTTGGGCATCGACATCATATGGCTGATGCCTATCTACCCCATCGGTCGCGAGGAGCGCAAAGGCGAACTCGGGTCTTACTACTCGATACGCGACTACTGCGCTGTAAACGAAGAGTTTGGCACGATGGAAGACTTCGACAGTTTCGTCGAGGAGGCCCACCGACTCGGAATGCGCGTACTGCTCGATTGGGTGGCAAACCATACAGCACGCGATGCTCGATGGATAACCGAACGCCCGCTCGATTGGTACGAACGCGACGCCGACGGACGTGCCATAGTACCATGGGATTGGAGCGACACGGCCAAACTCAACTACGCAAATCGCGAGGTGTGGCAAGGTCAAATCGATGCGATGCGATTCTGGATGGAGCACCACGCCGTCGATGGCTTCCGATGCGATATGGCAATGCTTGTTCCTATCGAGTTTTGGCAGGAGGTACGCGCTCAATTACAGCAAATTAACCCCGACCTATTTTTGCTTGCCGAGGCCGAAGAGGACAACCTCTTCGAGAGGGCTTTCGATAGTTGTTACGCTTGGCAAATGCACCACGCTATGTGCGACGTAGCACAGGGTAAAAGTCGTGTTTGGGCTTTGCGCGACGTGATATACTCCGACGAGCAGCGATTCCCCGCTTGGGCAATGCGAATGACCTTCACATCAAACCACGACGAAAACTCGTGGAGCGGTAGCGAATTTGCTCGTTTCGGCAATGCGCTCGAAGCCATGTCGGCACTCACTTTTCTGTTGCCACACAGCATCCCGCTCATCTACACCGGACAGGAGTTCGGATACGACCATTCGTTTCTGTTTTTCGATAAGGACCCAATGCCGAAAATAGCACCGAACCGCTATACGGATTTTTACCGAACAATGTGCCGTATGAAGCACTCATACAATGCATTACGCGCCGGTGAAAGGGGTGGCGAATGGATCGAAATCAACAATAACGCACCCGACTGTCTGATGACCTTTACCCGCGAGTCTGCGGAGGAGTGCATTGTGGGCATTTTCAACCTCTCGCCATACTGTGTTTTCCGAGATTTTCACACCGGAATTTATGCTGGTGAATACACCGATGTTTTAAGCGGCGAACGGACAACTCTCTACGAGCACGAGTGGGGCGATGTTGAGCCGTGGAGTTACCGCATTCTCGCACGCCACAAAAAGTAACACACAAGGGATTTCACAACCCGAATCATCACAAAAATAAGGCGAAATAACTCTTTTTAGAGGGTTGTTTCGCCTTTTTATGTAAATCACCGTATAATTTGAAAAATTATAACTACCTTTGCGCAATTAAAACAAAGATTCAAAAGAGAAATGAAATTTGCTCTTGCTCAACTTAACTACACCATCGGCGATATCGATGGTAACACTTCAAAAATTATCGCAGCCGTCGAGCGTGCGAAACGTGAGGGTGCGGACGTCGTAATATTTGCCGAGCAGGCAATCAGCGGCACTCCGGCTTTCGACCTATTGCGCAAAACGACCTTCTTGGAGTTGTGCGAGGATGCGTTGGAGCGCATCGCTTCGCATTGTGACTCGATTGCGGCCGTCGTCGGCTCACCAATCCTCACCACCGAGGGTATTCAGAGCGCGGCTCTCGTATTGGAGCACGGACGCATTCGATACAGCATATCGAAACAACACATCACAGCTCGTCGCGAGATGGGATTCCTCAACGGTGGCGATGGAATGGCTACCGTTACCATTGCAGGAGAGAAGGTTGCAATCGTCGTAGGCGATGATTTCCGTTCCATCAAGCGCATCGACCCAAATGTCCGTACGCTGATAAACATTAATGCCCGTCGTTACGGCAAGGGCGTTATGTCGCGTCGCTACGATGTTATCCACAATATGGCATACGTCGAGGCGAAGAATATCATCTTCGTCAATCAGGTGGGTGGCTCTGGCGAAATCGTATATGACGGTACGTCGGGTGTGATGAGTGCTGACGGCAACTTGATACTACTCACGAAGAGTTTCGAGGAGGATTTCGGGCTGTATGACACCGAGGCAAACTACCCACCGTTCCAGATGCCGGATGAGTTTTTCCGCCACGACCGCACCGAGCAACTCTATCGCGCTGCGGTAGTCGGTCTGCGCGACTATTTCCACAAGAACGGCTATACGAAGGCGTGTGTTGGTCTGTCGGGCGGTATTGATTCGTCGATTGTTGCCTGCATTGCAGCCGATGCTCTCGGCAAAGAGAATGTACGCGGTCTGATGATGCCTTCGCAGTTCTCGTCCGACCATTCGGTGGCTGACGCTATGTTGCTCGCCGAATCGCTCGGCATCGAGTACAACGTACTCCCTATCACCGAAGCATATACCTCGATGGTCAATACGCTGAAACCCGTAATCGGCGGTCGCGAATTTGACTCGACCGAGGAGAATATTCAGGCACGTATCCGTACCATAATGCTCATGGCATTACAGAATAAGACGGGATACGTATTGCTCAACTCGTCGAACAAAAGCGAAAACGCGCTCGGCCTCTGTACACTCTATGGCGATACGGCCGGTGCATTCAGCGTTACGGGCGACCTCTACAAAACCGAGATGTATGACTTGGCTCGCTTCATAAATCGTCGTTTCGACAACATCATTCCGGAAAATATCCTTGCCAAAGAGCCATCGTCGGAGTTACACCCGGGTCAGAAGGATAGCGACATCCTGCCACCTTACGAAGTGGTGGATGCAATTCTGATGCGTATGATTGAACAAGGTCAGCACCGTGAGGAGATTATCAATGCGGGATTCGAGGGCGAAGTGGTCGAGAAGATTCACGCGATGATTATGCACAACGAGAAGAAACGCTACCAATTTCCACCGGTATTGCGTCTCTCGTCGTGTGCGTTTGGCCATGAGCGTCTAATGCCGCTTATCAACAAATACGGAGATTAACGTTTTCGGGGAGGGGACAGGTACATCGTATGCTCTCGCAACAGACAATTCACCATTCGGGCCACATCGTAGCAATCGATGGCAAGCGCGTGACGGTAGCCGTTCGCATGAACGAGGCGTGCTCATCGTGTGCATCGCGCAAAGCGTGCTCGATGGGTACGGCAAGTGATGAACGTCGTATCGTTGCCACAGCACCCGAAGGCGTCGCGTTCGCAATAGGCGAAAAGGTCACCGTCTCGGCATATATGCGCGTCGGAATGGTTGCGGTTGCGCTATGTTATGTGTTACCTCTCGTGGTGTTGGTTGGTGTGCTGACCGGATGCATCGCATTCGGAGTGCAGGAGCCGGTGGCGGCACTTGCAGCATTGGGAGCAGTGGCACTCTATTATGCCGGATTATGGTTGGGCCGCAACAGAATTTCGAAAAAAATAAGTTTTACAATATCAAAGATAAGTTAAAGAAGAGATGAGTACTTTAATTTACACAATCATTACTTTATTTGCGATTGGCGTCGTATCGGCACTCGTGCTCTACTTCGTGGCGCAAAAATTCAAAGTCGAGGAGGACCCGCGCATCGACGATGTCGAGAAGATGTTGCCGGGCGCCAACTGTGGCGGTTGCGGTTTTCCGGGCTGTCGCGGTCTGGCAACAGCGTTGGTCGAGAGCGACGACATTTCGTCGTTGTATTGCTCGGTAGGTGGCGACGCCTGCATGGGCTGCATCGCAGAGTATCTCGGCAAGGCAGCGCCTAAAAAGGAGCCGACCGTTGCGACAGTTCGCTGTGGTGGCACATGCGAGAAGCGTCCTCGTACGAACACCTATATCGGTGCTACGTCGTGTGCCATCGCTTCGTCACTCTACGTAGGCGAGACGGGTTGTGCTTACGGCTGTCTGGGCTACGGCGACTGCGTGGCGGCATGTGCATTTGATGCCATACGCATCAACCCCGAGACGGGCCTTGCAGAGGTCGATGCCGACAAATGTACGGCTTGCGGTGCATGCGTAAAGGCGTGTCCGAAGGGCATCATTGAATTGCGTAAGAAGTGGCCGAAGAATCGCGCCATCTACGTTTCGTGTGTAAGCAAGGATAAGGGTGCCGTAACGATGAAGGCGTGCAAAGCGGGATGTATCGGCTGTGGCAAGTGTGCGAAGGTTTGCGAATTTGGCGCAATCACTATCGAGAACAATCTGGCATACATCGACTCCACAAAGTGTCGTCTGTGTCGCAAGTGCGTGGCAGAGTGCCCAACGGGAGCAATCAAAATGATTGGTCTCGCCCCACTCGCAAAGAAAGAACCAACTACGAAAGCGACCGAGCCAACAGCTCCGGCAGCTGCCGCAACCGTAAAACAAGTAGAAAACAAAGAAGCATAACATCAAGATATGAAGACATTTCCTATTGGCGGAGTCCATCCGTCGGATAATAAGAAATGGAGCAAGGCCAGCGCAATCGAGGTGATGGAGTTGCCGGATGTGGTTAATATTCCACTCTCGCAACACATCGGCGCACCTGCCACCGCAGTAGTTGCCAAAGGCGACAAGGTGGTTGTAGGCCAACTCCTTGCCGAGCCGACCGGCTTTATGTCGGCTGCCATTCACTCGCCGATTTCTGGTACGGTGACGGCTGTCGATATGCAGCCAAACGGCCAGGGTCTGCGACAGATGATGGTTACCATCAAGCGCGAAGGAGACGAGTGGGATGCATCCATCGACCGCTCTCCGGAGATAGTTACGGAGTGCACGCTCTCCTCGAAAGAGATTATCGACCGCATCAAGGCGGCAGGTATCGTCGGCATGGGCGGTGCTACATTCCCGACACACGTCAAGTTGTCCATCCCCGAAGGTAAGCGCGCTGAACTATTGATTATCAACGGCGTAGAATGTGAGCCATACCTTACGTCGGACTATCGCACGATGCTCGAACGTGGCGAGTTGCTCGTCATCGGCACGCGTATCCTTATGCGTGCTATCGGTGTGGAGCAGGCTGTAATCGGCGTGGAGGCAAACAAACCAGATGCGGTGCAACATCTGCGCGACATCATCGGCGACGACAAGTCGATTAAGGTCATGATGCTCAAAACCCAATATCCGCAAGGTGGCGAAAAACAGCTTATCGCAGCCGTTATGGGTCGCGAAGTGCCTGCTCCACCGGCATTACCGATTGACGTGGGAGCTGTGGTATGCAACGCATCGACGGCAGTTGCCGTATATGAGGCGGTACAGAAACACAAGCCGCTTATTGAGCGCGTTGTAACGGTTACGGGCGCAGGCGTAAAGGAACCGAAAAACCTCCTTACACGCTTTGGTACGCCGGTATCGGCCCTTATAGAGAAGTGCGGTGGTCTGCCGGCAGGCGACGTGCGCGTATTGAACGGCGGTCCGATGATGGGTCGCGCACTCTGCAACGTGGCAATGCCGGTAATGAAGGGTTGTTCGGGTATCACCATCATCAATGGCGAAGAGGCATATCGCGGCGTAGAGAGTGCATGTATCAAGTGTGCGAAGTGCGTTGAAGCGTGTCCAATGGGTTTGGAGCCGTATCTGCTCTCGAAACAAGCACGCAAAAAGGCGTGGGAGGCAATGGAGCAAAACGACATTACCTCGTGCATCGAGTGTGGTTGTTGCCAATACACCTGTCCGGCAAACATTCCGCTGTTGGACTATGTTCGTCTCGGCAAGCAGACGGTGATGGGCATTATCCGTGCGCGTAATGCAAAGAAATAAAGGAGTAGAAAAAAGATAAAAGAGATAGAAAATATGGCTAACAAATTTTTAGTGGCACCCGCACCGCACGTGCACGGCTCGCAATCGACAGCCCGCCTGATGGGCGACGTCATAATTGCGCTCCTGCCGGCGCTTGCCGTTTCGGTGAGGGTATTCGGATGGAACGTACTTGCAGTGACGGCAGTCTCGATTGCAAGTTGCGTACTGCTCGAATTTCTGGTACAGCGTTTCCTCGTCAAAGGTCCGCTGACCATCAACAACTTTTCGGCCGTAGTGACGGGTCTGTTGCTTGCAATGAACCTTCCGGCAAACATTCCTCTGTGGATTGTCGTTATTGGCGCAATCGTAGCTATCGGTGTGGCAAAAATGCCATTCGGCGGATTGGGTAAGAATCCGTTCAATCCGGCTCTGGCAGCGCGCGTATTCCTACTCATCGCCTATCCGGTACAGATGACCTCGTTCCCTGCGCCGAAAATGGAGGGAATCGCCGATGCATTCTCCGGCGCAACCCCGCTCGCAGCAGCAAAGGCACAGATGGTGACCTTCGCCGATACGGATATGCTGGGCTTGTTCACGGGTACAATAGGCGGCTCAATGGGTGAGATTTCGGCTATGGCCTTGTTGCTCGGCGGTCTGTATCTGCTCGTACGTCGCGTAATTACGTGGCATATTCCGGTGGCAGTGCTTGGCTCGATGGGCATCTTCGCTGCAATCTATGCGCTCTGTGCGTTGGATGGTGGCGCAACTACGCTCTACTTCACCGCATTCCACTTGCTCGCCGGAGGCGCAATTCTCGGTGCGGTGTTTATGGCGACCGACTATGTAACCTCTCCGATGACGCCAAAGGGTATGCTCATCTATGGTGTCGGTATCGGTGCAATCACGATGTGCATCCGCTTGTGGGGCGCATATCCGGAGGGTATGTCGTTCGCTATCCTCATCATGAATTCGGTGGTGCCTCTCATTAACAAGTATGTCAAACCAAAGCGTTTCGGCGCACGATAAACAAAGGAGGCAGAAGAGATGAAAAGTTCATTGAAAAATATGGTCATGGTGCTTGGCGCCATCACGTTTATCTCGGCAGCGTGCGTCGGTGCAGTCAATATGATTACCGAGCAGGCGATTGCCGATGCAAAGGTACGTGCGACGAATGCGGCACTCGAAGCAGTTTTGCCGACATTCGAGCGCACCGAGTCGTGGACGACAGAAGCCGATGGCCTGCAACTGACAATCAATAAGGCAATCGTGGGCGAGCAGACGGTAGGTTTCGCCGTTGAGAGCATCTCGAAGAATGGCTTTGGTGGCGCAGTTCGCCTGATGGTCGGCTTCGATGCGGAGGGTCGCATACTCAACATCAACGTACTCGAACAAACCGAGACTCCGGGCCTCGGCACGAAGATGTGCGATGAGGGCAACCCGCTACTCACAAGTTTCAAGGATAAGTTGGCTGCCGATATGAAGATGAGTGTCCGCAAGGATGGTGGCGATGTAGATGCACTGACCGCCGCAACCATCTCCTCGCGTGCATATACCGAGGCAGTCGCTCGTGCATACGAGGCATTCAAGGTTGCAAGTGGCGCACAAAGCACGGCAAATGCCGTAACGGGCGCGTCGCAACAAAAAGAGAAAGGAGGAGAGCATGGAAAATAGTGTAAATATTCAGCAGGCGGCCGAACCGAAGCGTTCGTTGCTCCGCGAAAAGTTGCTTCTCACGTGGAGAGGCGTCATCAAGGAGAATCCGACCTTCGTTTTGGTACTCGGTATGTGTCCGACGCTCGGTACGACAACCAGCGCAACGAATGGTTTGGGTATGGGTGTTGCGACTATGGCGGTGCTCATCATGTCGAACATCGTGATTTCGATAATCAAAAACGTCATTCCGGACAAGGTGCGTATTCCGGCATTCATCGTCGTGATTGCCTCGTTCGTAACGGTGATTCAGATGCTGATGCAGGCTTACGTTCCGTCGTTGTACGCAGCACTTGGTGTGTTTATTCCGCTCATCGTGGTAAACTGTATCATTCTCGGTCGCGCGGAGGCATTCGCATCGAAGAACGGCGTACTCGACTCGGCACTCGACGGCGTAGGTATCGGCTTGGGCTTTACCCTGTCGCTGACGGTAATCGGTGCGGTGCGTGAGTTGCTCGGCAGTGGTGCCATCTTCGGTTATTCGCTCGGCATCGGAGAGTATATGCCACTCGTATTCGTTCTGGCTCCGGGTGCGTTCCTCGTACTTGGCTTTTTGATGGTATTGTTCAACAAATTCTTGAAGAAGTAAGCGTATGGAGTATTTTGCAATTATCATAGGTGCGATATTCGTAAATAACGTCGTACTCGCACAATTCCTTGGCATCTGTCCGTTCCTCGGCGTATCGTCGAAGGTTGAGACCTCGATGGGTATGGGTGCAGCTGTAACCTTCGTTATGGCCCTCTCGTCGATTGTCGTATGGCTCATTCAGGAGTTTATCCTCGCGCCGCTCGGCATCGAGTACATGCAGACCATCGTCTTCATTTTGGTTATCGCCGCTCTGGTTCAGATGGTGGAGATTGTCCTCAAAAAGGTATCGCCGGCGCTCTATCAGGCACTCGGCATCTTCCTGCCGCTCATCACAACCAACTGCGCCGTGTTGGGTGTTGCGATTCTGATGATTCAGAAGGAGTATTCGCTCTTGGAGGGTCTGTTGTACAGCGTATCGACTGCTATCGGCTTTGCGCTTGCTCTGGTAATCTTTGCCGGTCTGCGCGAGCGTTTGGAGTTCGAAGAGGTGCCAAAGGCTTTCGATGGTGTGCCAATCGCACTCATCACCGCATCGTTGCTTGCAATGGCATTTATGGGTTTCAGCGGTTTGGTGTAAGCACCTCCGCAGTTAATAATACAAAACAAACGAATATGAAGAAGTACATCATTTTGCTTGTGGCAGTCATGAGTATATCCGCGCAAGCACAGGCACAGGATTGGCTCAATGCAATCAAGAAGGTAGCAACCGAAGCAGTCGATAAGGCAACGGGGGGCAAGCTCACAGCCGTAGCAATCAACGGAACGTGGAGTTATTCGGCTCCGGCCGTACGCCTCGGTGGCAATAACACGCTCGCCGATCTGAGTGGCTCGGCAATCGGCGCAACACTCGGCAGCAAGATGCAGAGCACGTTCGAAAAAATCGGTGTAAAGAAGGGTTTCTGCTCGATTACATTCAATAGCGACGGTACATTCTCGATGCCGGTAAAGGGCAAGAGCGTGAGCGGAACATACACGTTCGACCCATCGACTCACGTTGTAAAACTCACGATTGGCAAGATCGGTACCATCAACGGCTATGCCTATATCAGCGGTCAGCAGTTGCAGCTCGTATTCTCGGTCGATAAGTTCACGAAGTTTGTCGTAAATCTCGGCTCGAAGATTTCGGCTCTGAACAGTATCACTTCGTTGCTCAAACAGTACGAGAATGCATGTCTCGGCTTCGAGTTTAGCAAATAGTCGAACACCAAACAAGACAACAAAAAAGGCTCTTCCCATTCGGGAGAGCTTTTTTTGGCATCATTACCCAAAATTTGTATTTTAGGTGAGGGGGTACTTTCGCTCGCCTTGATTGGAGGCGAAGGGTTGTACTTGACGTACTACCCTTTGCCGACAAGAGAGGTAGCGGCAGTAAACACCGCATACAATAGTTTTTACCCAAAAATTGTATTTTAGGCGTGGGTTTACAACGCTCTTGGTTTCGGACCGGAGGGAGCATACTGCGCGTATGTGACCTTCGGAACGCAAACCAAAGAAGGCAGTAAACACCGCATACAATAGTTTTTACCCAAAAATTGTATTTTAGGCGTGGGTTTACAACGCTCGGCGGAATTGACGGCGATGGGCTGTACTCCACGTACAGCCCATTGTCGGCATATTACGTTAGCGGCAGTAAACACCGCATAAAATCAATTTTTATAGCCAGTCATTCGCCGTAAATGTATCCTTCGGCGCATTCGGCACGTTCGGGAAGTAGGTAACACCCGTAAGAGCTTCGAGGTCTCGGATGGACATCATATCGCCGGCACCCGGCTTGTGCCCCTTTGCCATCTTGTGACAGATGGTAAACGCCACGCACTGCAACTCCGAGGCTGAGCAATCCTGAACACGCTTGCCCGTATTACCCTTCTTGGTGCGCAACAGAGCGTAGTAGAACATCGTCGGGCACGAAACGCCACTACGACCACCGAACGAAATCTTCGATGGAGAGGCCGAAGCACCATTCTTCGAGAACGAATCGAAATAGCAACCGATAACAGTATAGAGCGTATCGAAGCAGACGAGGCCATCCACGTGGTCTTCGAGGTTGTTCCACGCGCCACCGCCCGTATTGAAAGTGTCGGCGTATTGCGGAGCGATATTCGAATAGTAGAATACCTGCTTGTTGGTTGCTACGGACGAAGTACGCTCGGCCGAGCCAACCATATGGCCCTTATTACAGCCGCCTCCCGTATTCTTGCTACTATACTGGACACTGCTCGGAATCTCCGGATCGACCTTATACGAGTCGTTACGACCCGAGCCACCGACATACATCGAGTGACGTGGCGCAGCTACCCATAGCGGACAGATATACTTGCTGCTGTAACATACTGTAAAATTACGTGCCGAGTCATTGCGCTGGGCATTCTTTTCACCTCCGGCGCAGAGGTGCGATGCGTAGTAGAGCGTATTGTCCTTATCGTGAACACCGTTATCGTCCTCGTCGAACATAACCGGAAGCTCCGCCCACGAATATTTCGTCGCCGGCACAACCGAAGCGTCTGTAATCGTAAAGGATGCCGACTCGCTCTTATAGGTTACACCGTCCACAATTGCGTATGCGTAGTAGGAGTACGAGCCAACGGCAAGCGAGGTGAGCGACACCGATGGCGAAAGCGTTGTTCCGCACGAGATGCTCGTGTACGAAGCCGACGACGAGAGTTTATACGCGATACCCGTCTCGGTTATCGGCGTGGAACCCGTATAGGTTATCGTAGCAGAGAGCGTTGCCTTACCGTCAGCCTTTGCCGATGAGGTAGCAGCCGTTACAATCGCCTTCACTGCGGAGAATGATGGCTCGACAGAGGTATCCACATCAGGAGTTGTCACACTACCACCGCAAGTGATGGTAATGGCCGTAATACGCGCACAATTCTTCGAACGCAGAAAGAGTTGCGTATAGTCCACATCCGTAATCTCACACGAAGCCGTTGTGCCACTACCCTTGAAGGTCTTAACAACGCCCGAAGCGTTGGTCGAACCCTTCTCCGTACAGAGGTAGAGATCGCCCGTATATGATTCGCTGAACGCGAGTTCCACCTTGCGAATCGGCGACGAGAAGAGTGGTGTACCGATATATGCAACCTTGCCGCCATTGAGTTGGAAATACGTCTTATAGCAACAGATTGCCCACGTGCCGTAATCGTTCTTATAATCTTTTGGTGAGCCATAACCCGCAACGTAATCCTTTGCCTCCTCGTAGGTGAGCGTAGCAATCATCTGGTCAGTCGGCGGAGTGTATCCATCCACAACGAAGGTCGAGGCGTCGCTTTGATAGGTCTTCGAGTCGATGACCGCATAAGCGTAGTAGTTGTACGAGCCATCGGAGAGTGCCGTAAGCGACACGGACGGCGTGAGCGTCGTTCCGCACGAAACAAGCGTATAATCCGACGTGGTAGTCGTCTTATAAGCAATACCCGTCTCGGTCACGGTCTTTGTTCCCTCGTAGGCGATTGTTGCCGCGAGCGTTGCCTTACCATCCTTCTTGCCCAAACCCGTTATAGCAGTAGTTTTCGGAGTGGAGAGTGTGAATGTCGGTTCAACCTCCGGCTCCGGTTCCGGCTCCGGCTCTGTTGCCGTGCCACCATGCGTTACCGTAATGGAGGTAATATAACATACGCCCT
The DNA here is from genome assembly GCA_017654125.1 of Alistipes sp. GTDB lineage: Bacteria > Bacteroidota > Bacteroidia > Bacteroidales > Rikenellaceae > Alistipes. Next base: position 85,367 of record JAFNYX010000002.1, read on the forward strand.
CCGAACGGATAAAGAGTTGCTTGTATGTCGTCGGATTTTGGAGTTTGATGCTCATCGATGTATCGCTCGGACCCGCCTCGGTCTGCACAATACCCATCTCGTTGGTTGTACCACACTCGGTGCAGAGGTAAATCGAACCACGGAACGACGACTTGAAGGTAAGGTCGATTGCCGAAATTGCACCCGAAAACTCCGGCGTACCGATATAGGACACCTTGCCGTCGTTGATTTGGAACGCACTGTTATCATGAGCGCAAATAATCCACGTACCGTACTTATTGGTGTAATTCGTCGGATTCTTATAGCCCGAGACTTTATGCGAGGCCTCGGCGTAGGTGAGCATCGCTTGCTGGATGGTCGGAATCTCGGTACGGTTCTTACAATTCGAAAGATTGACATTTACGTCGTAGTACGTATTACGCTCCGTCTTGCGCGAATAGTCATAGCGATAGGTCGCCTTATCGGTCGTTATGACCAACTCGCCCGTATAGTCGCCCGGAGCCACAACCATATATATCGGCTCGGCTGCCGCCTTTGCATTGCCCAGCGTGTACGTCTCGTCGAGCGTAACGGTAACGCACTTATCGTCGTAGCCACCAATTGTAAGCAGGCCGGCTGTCAAATCGGTCACGAACTCACCTGCCAGAGGCGTCGTTGTCGTATATGCCACCGAGCGCACCTTTTCGCCCGCATAATCACCCGAAGCGTAGAGGTTAAAGCGCAGAAGCGAACCGAGAGGTCGCACTCGAACGGGCACATCCTGCTCGCCCACCGACAACAGATAAGGGTCACCCACCATCGGCATCGCATCACCACAGAACTCGCCCGCAGCCGAGATACGTTGTTCGGCAGGGATGCTCATCGCAACAGCACTCGGAGCCGTCGAAGCGTTATCTTGCGAATATGGCAGATAGGTGTACATCACATCTGCCACCTCGAATGAATGGACAGCAGTCGAACAGTGTGCCAAGCCCCACTCGTCGAGCGTAATTGATGCCTTGGCATTTAGAGTCGGGGTTTGCGAGGCGATATAGACACCCAACTGCTCGTTACCAATCCACACATAGCGGTCGCCCTCCATCGTCACGCGGTCGAAAATACGCGAGTCGAGATCGGCACGAAACGAGAGTTGATACTTCGGCAGGAATTGGTCCTCAACACCCATATCGCCACTGCACGCTGCCAGAATCATCGCAGCACACATTATAACACTCAGATAAAATCTACGCATTGCGCTATCCTCCATCTTTTTAGTTTTATGACATATATCGCCGCACGAACAACAAGCGGCAAACATACAAAAATACTAATTTTTTCTATGATTAGTGTATTTACACCCGCTTTTCTTTCATCACTGCCGCCGAGCGCGGGAAGCCGAATACAATTGCAACCACGACCATCACACCAAGAGCCATCGGATAATACAGGTGTGGGATTATCGCAACAGGCGAAACCGACGCCAAACCTGCTGCCATAAGCAACTGTGCGCCGTACGGAATAACGCCCTGAACAAAGCACGATGCAGTATCCATCAACGATGCGCTCTTACGCGCCGTCACACCATACTTCTGCGACAGGTCGCGCGCAATAGGTCCGACCGTAAGGATTGCAATCGTATTATTTGCCGTGCATATGTTGGTAAGAGCGGTAAGCAACGCGATAATCGCTTCGGCTCCTCTACTCGACGAGATGCGTCGCGTCAGTCGGTCAATCAAAAAATCAAAGCCACCTGCCGAACGCACAAGGTTCATCAGTCCTCCTGCAAACAACGTCACAAGTATCAACTCGCACATCGACGCAAGTCCTTCGCCGGCCGCCGTAAATAGCGTGAGCCCCGTATAGCCATCGTACATGAGTCCTATGGCATCTGTTACAATGATACCAATCAACAGCACCATCAACACATTCACGCCAAAGAGTGCCAACAATATAACGAGTATATACGGCAACGCCTTAAACCACTCGGCCCCCTCCGGCACACTAACCACTCCCTCCATCGCATTGCCGAACAGATAAAGTGCGAGTGTCGCCAACGCAGCCGGCAGTACCAAAACGAAGTTCGTGCGGAACTTATCCTTCATTCGGCAACCCTGACTCTGCGTCGCCGCAATAGTTGTATCGGAGATAAACGAGAGATTGTCACCAAAGAACGCTCCACCCACGACAATAGCAACCAACCACGCAACATCGCAACCCACGGCCTCCGCCATAGCCGTAACGACAGGCGTCAGGGCAACAATAGTTCCGACCGACGTACCGATTGCCATCGAGATAAAGCACGCTGCAACAAATATTCCCGCCGGTAGATAGGCACTCGGCACAAAACGTAGCGTAAGAGCAACTGTTGCATCGACCGCACCCATCGCCTTGGCCGACGAGGCAAAAATTCCCGCCAAGCAGAATATCCAGACCATGTACATAATGTCCGGATTGGCTGCACCCTTCGTAAAAAGGCCTATGCGCTCCTGAAAATTATAGTCACGCAGCAACGCGATGGCATAAACAATAGCCACCACAAAACCGACACTTATCGGAACACGATAAAAGTCGCCCGCCAACCATGCACCCAACAGATAGACCGCCAACAGCACAACAATCGGAGAAAGGGCAATCAGACCGCGACGTGTAGATATGTTTGTCATTCTCTTATTTTTCTCTATTAGTTGGCCTCGGAGACCAAACCGTTACAAATTCGGATGCAAAGGTACGAAATTGTCCGAAACCCTCTCTCTCAAAGCAGTTTATTTTGAAGAAAAAGTGTTTTCTCTCAAAAAAAGAGCGACCCTCCTTGCGGAGAGTCGCCCCTTTGGGTTATTCTACCCTACCAAGCTACTATGGCTGGTAGTTGAAGTATGCAGCATCCTTCGTGTAAACCTCCTTCGACTGCTGGCCACCATAGATGAACTCCGAGAAGTTATCCTGGGTTACGGTTACACCGTTAACCGAACCACCAACAGCAGGGGTCTCGATTACGAGAGCGTGCTCCAAAGTACAAGCCGTACCAATCGACGTTCTGTGCTGTGTACCGAGGATTGCGCCGATAGTCGATTCTGGGTGAGTCGACTGGCTGATAACCTCACCACCGTTGATATCCGACTTCAACTCACCGTAGAGCATCGCACCGCAGACACCACCAACGTGTGCGATTACGGTCTCAGGATTGTCAGTGAGCAACTGTACCTTACCTACGTTCGAGCTACCATTGAGGTAGAATACATAGTCTGCCGTGTAACGGTTCGACGCCATCTTACCCATCACACCACCGAGGAATGCCTCCGACGATGCCTTGTTCGTCTTCAAGGTTACGTTACCCGAGTTCGAGCAAGAGTTGTAGTGAGGGTTGTATGCGTTAGCACCGGCACTTGCAACAGCACCACCTACGCAGATACCGCAGTTGTCGGCATAGCGCATCGAGCCCTCGTCGAGCTGGGTTGCAGTAGTGTCGCACTCAACATAGATGTTACCATTGTTGATGAGGAACGTGTTCTCGCAACCTACGGCGATGTTACACTGAGTGAAGCACAACAAACCACCTACGCAGAAGTAGTCGATAGCGTTGGTTGTACCACCAATCTCCGAAGCCCAATCCTTATAAGTGTAGTCACCTGTATAGAATGGGTCGTTGAAGATAGCGTAAACATTGATGTCGGCGTTGTTGGTAAGCTTCGTGAGGTTAGCCCACTGCGTACGACCTACACCACCCGAAAGCGAGAAGGTGTGAACAGTGATAGGGTTACCCGGAGCACCTGCGCTGATTGTACCAAAGTTCTGGCAGTTATTAACGTCACCGAAGAGGTTGGTAATGTTCGAGTCAACACGGTTGGTTGCATAACCTGCAATTGCACCGATGTAGAACGTACCGCATCGACGGTCGATGTTCTCCATAACGAGCTCGCCATAGTTCTGACAGTTGGTTACCTCGTAACCTGCTGCACGACCTACCATACTACCAAAAGTAGTGTAACGGTAGTAAGCGTGAGTAATCTGCGAACCATTCTGCTCCTGATCCTGAGTAATACCGTGGAACCATATCTTACCGTAGTTCTTACAGCCAGAGATGTGCGAAGGTGTATCCAAATCGGTTGGAGCACCCGATGCCTGACCTACGAACGCTGCGATATAGATATTGTCGCTATCGTGATCACCGAAGATGTTGATCAAACCGTAGTTCGTACAGTTCTCAACGTTACCGGTTGCGATGTGTGCAGCCGCGTCTGCGCTTACAACACCACCACCTACGAGGAACGCCCAAGTCTGTGCCTCACCGGTGTGAGTCGAAAGGTCAACGTTCAGCGAGCAAGTCTCGTCGAATACTACGTTAGCAATAGTATAGCCATAGAGGATGTTCTTGAACAACGACTTGAACGGAGCGTTAATGGTGAGGTTCTTAATGGTTACACCACCACCGTTGAAGTTTTCGTTCAATACTGGGTCTGGCCAATTCTCCATGTTGATACCAGCCATATCGATAACACCACCATTTGCCTCGGTTGCTACGAAACCGTAGTCACCGTCGAGGTTACGATACTTCTGCATGTCATCACCCGACTTACCTGCTGCCAAGTCGTTTGCAAACTGCAAGAACTTCTCACCCGTATCGATACCGGTTATCTGTACGCCCTCTGCGAGCTTCTTCTCATAGTCGTCAAGGCAGATGTCGAACGACGTTACCTTACCCTTCTCAAATACTGCCTCAGGAAGCGATACTACATAGTAGTAAGCACCAGCATAAATCTCAGCAGTCAAAGTGTGAGTACCATCCCATACACCCATATAGGTAATTGCAGGGTTGTACTGATCGGTAGGGATAGCGATTGCCTTATCAACCGTAGCGGAAATCTCGCTGGTTGGGTTCAACTCGCCTACATCGTTCTTCGAGTAGAGGTTGTAAGTGTGCGAACCTGCAATCTTGTTACCACGGAGAACGATCTTCGACAACTTGTCGTTAATCTGCTTCTTCGAGTAAACGTTGAACTGAGCCACAGCCGAAACCATCTCGATATCGCAACGGATTGCACGAGTGGTACGGAAAGACTGGTCGTTAACCTGGATGAATGGTGCGCTGTCGGCAACCAAAGCACCTGCGGTCAGACGCTGCTCAACAGGAACCGAGAGAGTGATGTCGCCCGAACGAGTGTCGTTCGATGCATCGTATGGGCTATAAGCGTAGATTGGCTTACCCTCCTGTGGATCAGGACATACACCTACGAACTGGTTGCTACCCGAGGTCGTTGCTTTGAGGTTGTTCGTCGTACCTGCATAAACACCCATGAGTGCGTTGTGCGAGAATACTACATCACCACCGGTATAGTTCTGGGTTGCACCGAGATCCTGGATAATAGCAAGCAACTTGTAACCACCATCCGACTCAACCTGCTGACCGCAACCTGCAAACGCAAAGCGTGCAGTCTGACGGAGATAGTTGGTACCGTTGTGGTCAACCTTGTTCATACGCTGATAGTTGGTCGAGTTACATGGACCACAAGTAAGGTTCGAAACCGAACGCAGACGCAAGAAGTAGTAACCGTCCTCCATAGCATCAGGGAATGTTACCTGAATCTTATCAGGGTCGGTAGTAGTCTGCTTCGAGCTCTTACCACCCTTGAAACCGTCCGAATAAGTAATCGTACCCTTCCAGTAAGTTGCTGGCGACGATGCCGAACCTACAGGAATACCATTCGTTTTCTGTGCAATATCCTCATCGTTTGGAACGTCGATGGTGATAGGATTCCACTGAGTCCAGTCGAGAGTGTCATAGAATGCGTCCTTCTCCTCGTCGCTACGCATTGTGATAGGAGCACCTGCGAGGGTGTACTCGTCAGCCGTACACTGTGCCCACTCGAACATGTGGTACTTAGTACCTGCATCGGTACCCATGAAGGTGAACTCGCAAGAGAGACGGGTCATAGCCGAAGCGTTGTGTACCGGAATAGTCCAAATCCAGTAGTCACCCTCGTACTGACCGGTTACCTTTGGCGACGAACCGGTTACGAGCAAACCATCACCACCAGCACGCTTTCTAACGATCGAAGCGTCGGTACCCATGATGAACTGAACGTGTGCTGCGGTAGGAAGAGCGTCAGCGAACTCGATACGCTGCTCCTCATCCGACTCATAAGCGCCCGACTCCTCCGAGAGAACGATACCGAATGCCTCCCAGTTGTCACCATTGATCTCACCCTGCTTCAAGTTGTTGAACTTAAAGTTTACAGGGAGACCGATAATATCCGAACCCTGCTCGATGAGAGGGAAGATGTTGTCCGACGGATCATACTCCGAAACGAAGAGGTCGTCGATACGATATACGTCATCCGAAGTGTTCTCAAAACGGAAGTAGAGAATCTTCGATACGTTAGGAGCAATCGAGAAATCGAACGTATTGAGCGTCCAGTCGTTGGTCTTGCTCTCTGCGTGTACATAATCCATCTCAGCCCAGTTCTTGTTGTCGTGCGAGATGTAGAGTTTCAAATCCTGCTTGCGGAAACGACCATCGCTATTTTTCGCACCAAACGAGAGGTAGAAGTCGGTCTTATCCTGATTGTTGAAGTTACGAATGTCGAAGTGACCCTTACCATCGAGCATGATGTTTGCACCAGCCGAAGCCTCACGGTCGAACTGAACGTCGAAGTAGTTCTGCGAAGGCTCGTCCTTCGAAGCGAATACGTTATCCGAGCTTGCATAAGCGTATGCATAGAGGTCACCGGCAGTTGCAATACCGCTATACGACTTACCACCGTTATCACCGGTGAAAGTGTAGAACTTAACTACCGTGTTCTCCTGCAAGTTCTTGCCACCGAAGTTGTCGGCAACAAATACCAAGCGGCTCTCATTTGCGTTAGTCAGAGGACCACGCTGCTTAACTACAACCTGATAGGTCTTACCGAGCTGCGTAAAGGTAATAACACCCTCACGGTCCTCACCGCTGTTTGCCGACAAAGTCAAATAAACGTTGGTTACAGACAAAGCTGGCTGCGGACCACCAAGTGGCGATACAGACAACCACTCCTTCGATGCCTCGTCAACAGCTACCGTCCAATAGGTGCTCGACGATACTTCGAGATAAGGTACGGTACCGGTAGTACCAACACCGAGTTTGTTGAGTACAAGTGGCTCAGGATTTGTTTCGCTCCAAACTGCCTCTCCCGTACTGTAAGTGATGTTGAACGGAACAAAGTTCGCGTTGTCATCAGTAGTCTCAGTCACACAAGCCGAGAACGAAATCACGGCTGCGATGCAGATAACTACTACGCTGAAAAGTTGTTTTAAAGTTTTCATATTATTTGTTGGTTTTGATTATTCAAGTGTCCAGGAATCCGAAATATTGCCGGTGTAGAACTTCTTCGGACGGGTCATGGTCTCCACATAAACCTTACCAAAGCGGTCCTTAACCTTAATAGTCACGGTCGATGTCGCAGAGGTTGCCACAGCACGGAACATGTGGTTGTGGTTAACCGAACTCATAGAACTTGCCGAGAAACGACCCTGTGTTTCGTTATACTTCGGTATGTCGTATGTAAGTGCGGCCAATGGGTCGCGACGGTTAAAGTTAATCTGCTCGACTGTGAGCGGTTTGCCATTTTCGGTTACAGTAATTTCCCAATTGCCATAGTGTGCAAACGGACCATTCTCGTAGCCCCAAACGTTAATCCAAATGGTGTTCGGCTCCTCATTGTAGCCGTACGACGTAGGATTAATCGTAGTCTGCTTTTCATTACCGTATGCTGTGTCGACAAACGAACCAGCCTTGATGAACTTGCTGGCAAGTCCATACGAATCGAAGAATTTCTTAACCTCGTTCATATCGAAACTCTTAAACTGCTTGTTCTCTGGCTCACCGATGCTCTTCCAGAACCACTGGCGCTGAGTACCCTGAACATCATAGACAAAGTATCCCGAAGGAGTACCGTCTGCGCAAAGGCTCAAAGCTCCCGGCTTGTTGATCGTACCACCCGAATACTGGCTGGTATTCCACCATACGCCACATACGGCACCAATGTTATGCTCGTATAAGTTCGTTCCGTAACCCGGCATAGGACGCATACGACTCTGGTGAGTGTGACCTGCGATGAACTCTACCTCGCGGAACTCTTTGAACAAATCGACGAACTTCTTCCAATTATCGTAACGGAACTCGCCGTTGTACGACGAACCCGATGCGTTAGACAACGGACTATGCATACCTACTACGATAGGGGTATTCTTATCGACGTACGAAAGGTCGGCCTTAACCCACTCAATCATATCATTGCGGAAGCCCGCATAGTAGTCGCGTTGACCCATCAATGGATCGGCCGTCGAACTTGGGAAGTTGTTAACATAACAGATGTCATCAATCAGGATGTAGTGAACCTTACCGATGTTGAACGCAATGTGGGTAGGACCAAGGATGCGACGATACGGCTCCGAAGCGCGGAAGTCCATATCCGCACCGGCCGGAGTACGACCGTCATTATCGTGGTTACCCATCGTGGACCAATATGTCAGCGGCAGACTCGATACAGCGGCAGCAGCATCCTCGATATCGAAGTTGTAGTTGTACCAGTATGCATCGAATGCGAAGTCACCGAGGTTGAGACAGTAAACATTCTGTCGGCCCGTGTACTCCGAAATCAGCTCGTTCATAAAGCCCTCATGGAACTGCGTCAAATCAAGCGGAGTAAGCTTACGATTAGCAAGGTGAATATCGGTTGCTACCAATACTCGGTTGTTATCGTTGTTCACCTTCTTCAATTCGAAGTTGTGCTGCTCCTGATTGTCGTAAGTGAGTTCGGTAGACGTGGTTTTCCAGAACTGAGGCAAAGCCTGCTGTGTCAGAACCTCGTAACCATACGGCTGAACGACATATACCAACTCGTAACGCTTGTCCGATTTGAGCCAATAGTTACCATCGGCATCCGTCTTCGTAAAGATTACGCCGTCGGTTACAAGCACATCCTTTACACCCTCCGTGCCGCAATATACCTTACCTTTCAGCGTATATTTCTCCGATGCAGGCTTATTAGGCACCACCATCGACATATTCTGAATTGTAACCTTTGCGGTAAAGAGAGTCTGGGTGCGCTCGCCACGCTCGATGATGAACTTATAAGAGCCGTCAGTCATCTTGGTAGGAACCCTGAACTTGAACCAAGTTGCGCTAACCTTCGTTATTTCGCAACGGTGGGTTGCAGGACCTTCAAGAATCAACACGTCGGTCATCTCGGCACCCTTGGCGCGAATGTTCTGCTCGCTACCAAGCGTAAGCATCATATTGGTTTCTGTCGTAACCTCGGTTACGATATCACCACCCTGACCGCTACCCGGTTCATTGCCGGGATCGGGAGTCGGGGTACATGCCCCAACTCCGAACACGACAACAATCGATAGAATCAGTTTAAAAATTATCTTTTCAACACTATTCATTTCTCACAATTTGGATATACTGTGATTTCCTGTCTTTAATTATTCAGCTTACTCGGCAGGAGTCTCCTCTACGAGACCGGCCTGTCTTACTGTAACAATGATGTTGTTATTACCATTGGTGTTCTGATATACGGTAATCGAACCCTCACGAGCTGCGCCGCTGTTAGGAAGAACCGATACATCGAACTTACCCTTCGTAATACCCGAGATTACAATCCAATCAACCGGATCACCATTCTCATCGTCGTTAACGCGAGCCGACCACGCTACGTTAGCATCGAGTGGTACACTCTTTACTACGGTGTCGTCTGCCTTGAAGTTCAACAACTGCAAGAACGGCTGAATGTAGAGCTGAGTAACCTGAGCCTTCTCCTGCTCTACACGGATAGTTTTGATAATCTGACCACCTGAAACAACATTTACACTTGCGCAACGAGTATCACCCTGACGCTGGTTTGCCTGGAAAGTCAAAGTGAAGCGACCGTCGTGCGAACCAATATTTGGAGAAGCGGTAACCCAATCATACTCCGAGTCATAGCACTCCGAATAATCAGGAATAATCTCCCATGCCTCTGCATTGGTGTACATATCGTAGGTAATCGATACGGCGTAGTTCTCTCCGATGTAACCCTCGGTCGAAACGATAAGCTTCTCCTCAGTCGAGCCGGTGCCACCGAATTCGCAATATATAGGACCGTCAATGCCGTTTGTTACATACGGCTCCTCCTCCTTACAACCCGTAAATACAACGGCTGCAGAAGCGACGAGAACGGTCAGCATCTTAACATATTTGAATGTTCTTTTCATAATTCTTTAAGTTTTTTCCGATTAACGAATTTCCTTGGCAAGACCCGCCTCGCTCCACCATACCGGAGTGGTCATGTTGTCACCACCGTCATAGTAGGTTGCACGCAAAGTGTTGATACACTTCTCGTACTCGTCTGGGTTCGTAGTCTTGGTTTTGGTAGGATAGATCAGACGAGTCGGAAGAATACCATTGTTGAGAACACCGGTACCGATGGTCAACTGCGGATAACCTGTACGACGGTAGTCGTTCCATGCCTCAGTCATGATGAGGAAGTTAGCAACATACTTCTGCTCGATGATGCAACGCAAACCATCCTTAACATCGAAAGGAACCGAGTTATTGATAAAGTTGTCAATTGCGATGTCGTCGATTACAGGAACCATGTCGATCTTGTTGTAGTTATCGTACATAGGCTCTACGGCTGCGAAGTTACGATACGAAGTTGTCTCGTTACGACCATTCAAACCATAGTAGTCAACATACAACCAACGCCAGAACTCACACGACGAGCGGATACCCTTATTGTACCACTCTGCGATACGTGCCTGACCCGAGATTGCTGCCCAGTGGTCGTCATCGTTACGCCAATATGCCTCTGCAATGATGAAACATACCTCATCGTGACGCATGAACGATACAGGGAGTTTATAGCTGATGAAGATCTGTGGGTTGTACCAAGGATAACCTGCGGTAGCGGTATCGTCACCTGGCATACCCGACTGAACACCCATCCAAGCAATCGAAGCCGACCATGGAATGTACCAAATCCACTTACGAGGGTCGTTCTTACCGTTGAGCATACCGATAAACTGCTCTGCTCCACGGTGACCCGACATAGTCGACTGGCTGTAACCACCCCAATTGTTCTGGAACGGCGACTCACCGGTGAAGTATACGGTTGCGTTATCCGTGTACGACTGCATGATAGGGTAAGTCGATGGGTTGTCGATAATCTTCTTAATCTTCTGTGCTACCGACTCGCCGAGCAAAATCTCCATATCGGTCGAACGGTTCGAAAGACGCATCAGAATACGCAGCATCAACGAGTTGGTAAACTTCTGCCACTTCTTCGTATCACCATTGTAGAGCTTATCCTTGCTTGGGATATCGAGCGAACGAGTTGTCTCATACAAGCTGTTTGCGAGCTCGAGGTCCTCGATGAGCTGCTTGTAGATGAACTTAGGCTCGTCGAACTTCGGCTTGTTGATGTTCTTATCGCGGAGCGAGAATGCCTGCTCAAACGGAACCATACCGAAGATAGCGGTGAGCTGATCCATCCAGAGTGCACGCAGCGTCAAAGCTACTGCCTGATAGTTAGGGTTATTCTTCTTAACAGCCAAGTCGTACATATGGTCAGCATTTACAGACCACTTAGCACAGTTCGACCAAGAGTTCTCGATGTACGAAGCACCGAAATAGTAACGGTGAATGTACTCATTCGATGCACCACCGATACAAGTGTACTGCATCAACTCTGCATACGTATCATAGAAACGCTGCTGATAGTTCAAGGCACCGTTACATATGATCTCATCCATCATATCCGCCGGGTGAGCCAAACCGAGCTCTACCTGGTTAGGCGATTCGTTGATCTCCTCGAACGATCTACACTGCGAGAACGTCAAGAGAACAAGAACAATCGAAATATATTTCAAAGTTTTCATATCTATACCTATATTTATTTATTAGAAGCCCAATTTAAGAGTTACACCATAGGTACGAGTCATAGGGTAAGCACCGGTCTCAATACCACGGCTGATGGAAGCCGAGTTGAACGTTGCTGCCTCTGGGTCATACTGAGGGAAGTCGGTTACACAGAATACGTTAGTTACGAATACGCCAATCGAGAACTGACGCAACCAACCAATCTTTTGAAGAGCCTTCTTACCAAGCGAGTAATCGAGGTTAATCTGCTTGAGCTTGAAGAACGAAGTGTCGTAGGTGTTAGTCTCGGCATTTGCACGCTTGTAGTAGTAGTCCGAGTAGTAGATGGCAGCCGACTGAGTGATAGTCGTGTTCTTCGAGTAGATACCATCCGAGTTAATGTTAACACCCTCCTGTACGAGACCGTCGTAACGACCGTAGAGAGTATCCTTAGTCTTACCCGACGATGCGAGGATAGCGTGAGTCAACGAGTAACACTTACCACCATACTGATAAGTAAAGTTCATACCCAGACGGAGGTTCTTGTAGCGGAGCGTAGTGCTCAAACCACCCTTCCAATCAGGATAGATCGAACCGAGGTCGATGAGGTTCTGAGTATCAACCTCTGGATAACCCAACGAGTTTACGATAATCTGACCCGAGCAGTCAACAACCTCACCGGTCTCTGCATCGGTATAGTATGCGCCCTCAGGTGCACGCTGGAATCCGTAACCGTAGATACGACCGAGCTCCTTACCAGGGTAAGCGTAGATAAATACGTTGTTACCCGAAGTAAAGCCGGTATTCAACTGATAGAGCTCAACGCCCGGTGCCAGCTCAACCAACTTGTTCCAGTTCTTCGACCAGTTGAAGTTGATATCCCACGAGAAGTTGCGGTGCTGAACGAGCTTCGCGCCCAAAGTAACCTCGACACCATGGTTGTTAACCTTACCTGCGTTGATGAGCTTGTAGTTAGCACCGGTAATCTGGTCAACTGGAACCGACAGAATCTGGTTAGTCGTATTTGCATCGTAGTAAGCGGCGTCAATCGACAAACGGTTCTTGAAGAAGTGAGCCTCCAAACCTACCTCCCACGACTCGGTATTCTCCGGCTTGAGCAATGGGTTGTTCAAGGTACCAGGGAGGAGATACGACGACGAGTACGACGAGTTGGTATAGTAGTCAGTGATACGGTATGCGCTGGTATCGTTACCTACGTTTGCCCACGAACCACGAATCTTCAACATATCGAGCCAGTTCGTATCGCGCAAACCAGGGATTGCCTGATCGAGCAAGATAGCTGCCGATACCGAAGGGTAGAAGTACGAGTTGTTACCCTTTGCGAGTGCCGACGACCAGTCGTTACGAGCGGTGAAGTCGAGGAAGTAAGTATCGTTGTAGTTCAACGTGATCATACCATACAACGAGTTGATCATCTTCTCGGTCTGAGTGTAAGCTACCTTTGGACGGTCAACCGAGTTTGAGATCTGGAATACGTTAGGGGTCGAGAGTTTCTCTGCGGTCAGCGTTGTATTACGGTGGTTGTAAACCATGTTGTTACCACCGAAGTTTACTGCCAAGTGGAAACGACCGAACTGCTTCTTATACGAGAGCAAGAAGTCGGTGTTAACCTCATAACGGAAGATGTTCTGCGTACGATAGAAGCCCTGGAAGTAGTTGTTAGCGTACTGTGGCTTGCGCTGAGTACGATAGTCGTTGAAGAGGTCGAGACCCGAACGAACGAACAACTCCAAATCCTTCGTAATCGAGAAGGTTACCTGCATGTTACCATAGATACGGTCACGAACCTGGCTGTTGAGGTAGTCGTATGCCAACCAATAAGGGTTGTTTACGTTGGTACCTACACCGTTACAGTTGATGATCGAGTTCATGTTTGCAGAGTCACCACCAACTTCCTTGATTTCGAACGCCTGCAAAATACGACCGCTACGGTACTCCTCCTCAAACGACGAAATATCAACCGATGGGTAGTTCCACATCAACTGATAAACCGGCGACGAGATGTTGTAACCAGTAGTAGGGAGGTTATCCGAACGCTTACGATAGTAGGTAACCTTCGAATTAAACTTCACTACCTTATTTAATTTACTGCTAACCGAGAACGAAACGGTCTCCTGGTTGTAACCCATGTTAGGAACAATCCAGTTGTTGCGAGTATCCTGGAACGAAGCACGAACCGAAGTACCCTTACCGTTGTTACCGCTTACCGATATATTATTCTTAAAGGTAAGACCGGTCTCATAGAAACCCTGATAGTAGTCCTGAGCCTCGAATGGAACGAGCGAATAGTACTTCGTCGATACAGGCTCATAGATAGTCTGACCCGAAGCATCCTTATAAGTGTTAATGTCAATCGAACCCGGCTTATCGGTACGCTCGCTGGTCAACTTATCGAAATCGAGCGAGTGGTACATATAGGTCAAGTCGGTACGACCGTAGTAAGGCGACTCAGGGTTGGTCTCACGATAACCGAAGTCGCTACCATATTTAGGACCCCACATGTTACGCGACCAGAGACGGTCTGCAATCTTCGTCGAACCCTCATACACGTTCCAGAACGAGAAGTACTCCTGTGGCGAGTACTGACGACCGTTCACGGTAGCGTAAGTAGTGAGCGAAGACGAACCTGCTGCGTACTCCTGCTGGAACTCTGGCCAGAAAGAAGCCTGCTCAGCAACAAACGAGAACGAGTAGCTTACGCCGATACCCTTATCCTTACGACCGCTCTTGGTGGTGATAATCACAGCACCATTCTGTGCACGCGAACCGTAAAGTGCAGTTGCTGCCGGACCTTTGAGGACCGATACGGACTCAATGTCATCCGGGTTGAGGTCACCGATACCGTTACCGTAGTCGATTGGGGCGTCATCCGAGTCATTCGCACCACCGGTTGCAGTCATCTCGCTACCGATAGGCACACCGTCGACTACGAAAAGGGCTTCGTTGTTGTCGTGCGACAGGGAAGACTCACCACGGAGAGTTACACGTACCGAACCGGCAGGACCAGTTGCAGCAGACTCGAACGACATACCGGCAACTTTACCGTTCATACCGTCGAGCCAGTTACCCGAGACAGTCTGTGCGATATCGTCACCCGACACCTTCTGAACGGCATAACCGAGGGATTTCTCCGCACGAGTAATACCGAGTGCCGTTACAACGACCTCGTCGATCTTCTGGGTAGACTCTTTCATCACCACGTCAATCACGCTGCGAGCTCCAACCGGAATCTCCTGTGCCTCGTAACCAACGTACGTGTACTCGAGTACCGGACTGGTAATACCTGCGACGTCAATCGAGTAATTACCGTCCAAATCCGTTAGGGCAGCACGTGTCGATCCCTTGACCGAGATGGTAACACCGATCATCGGACCTCGCGCGTCAGTAACCTTACCGGTCACCTTTCCCTTACCCTGAGCATACACCGATGCAGGGCTAAACAGCGTACAACAAACTAACAAAGACAGAGTTACAACTGCCGTCATAAGCTTGCGAACACCGTTTGAAACAAGAAGTAAATCTCTTTTCATAGGTTAATTATTAAGTTTTATTAAAAATTGGTTGCTTAAATTCATACAAAAATAAAAATTTATTTTTAGAATCACAACATATTTGCAGATATTTTTCATAAAAAAGTCAAATATTTTTCAGCTGTCGAAAAAAATTGCTTCGCACTAATCGTGGCCGATACCCCAAAACACCCTCCAACAACGAATTACCGACAAACCGCCTTTTTTGAGGGATGAATCGACCGATTTTGACAATGAACAAAATTATTTTTTTACTACTTTTGCCCCAAACAAACCACCTATCGAACAAAAAAAACAAAACAGACATGACAACAACCACGAAAGAGATAAAACGCAAAATCTATATACCTACATTTGGCGAGGAGATTGCCAACTCGGTTTCACACGGCGTAATGGCTCTCGCCACACTGCTTTTGTTGCCGTTTGCCGCCGTATGGAGCTACACCCACGCCACAGGAAATGCGACGGTTGCAGCCATTGGCGTATCGATATTCGTCGTCTCGATTTTCTTGATGTTTTTGGTATCGACACTCTACCACTCGATGCATCCCAAATCGCGCCATAAAGAGGTGTTTCACATCCTCGACCATATCTTCATATATTTCGCAATAGCAGGCAGTTACACACCTATCGCGCTATCCGTAATCGGCGGCTGGCAGGGCACGGCAATCGTCATTATTCAATGGGCAATGGTGCTTTTCGGCATCTTCTACAAGTCGCTCTCTCGACACTCGATTCCGGCCGTCAGTTTGACCATATATCTGATTATGGGTTGGACCATAATTTTCTTCTTTCCGCTTTTCATCCGACAGGCCTCAGCCCCACTACTGATACTGATTGCCGCAGGTGGAATTTTCTACACTCTCGGAGCGTGGTTCTACGCAAAAAAGGGATTTCGATACCACCATTTAGTATGGCATCTTTTAATAAATATTGCGGTTGCATGCCACTTCACCGCCATCGTGTTTTTTCTACAATAAGCGCCGCACCACTCAACGCAACACACCGGCTTTGACTACAAAAAAAACGAGGCGCAGGTTGAATTCTGCGCCTCGTTTCGATTTCACCATACAAGCGACAAAACGAACATTTATCAATATTAGCGTTTCGGTACAGACTTGCCTTGCACGGTAAGCAACGACACACCCAAATTTGTCTGCACCTTCACCACGCGATGGAACACGCCGTCATCGACCTTCGCCGCCTCCAACTCTATTACAATACGCCCTTGCTCGCCGGGCCTCACCGGACGACGCGAAAAGTCGGCTTTAAGACAAGAGCATGAGGTTTGTACGCCAAGCACAACAATCGGTTTCTCGCCCTTGTTCGTATAGATAAACTCACAATGATAACTACGATTTTGACGCGGCACTACACCGAAATCACACGTTGTCGCAGAAAACTCGATGTCCGACACCTGCGACTCATCAGGCATGGCAGCAAGCGACAATTGCGCCACGCTAAAAAGCGACATTATGAACAGCAGCAATCTCTTCATATCTCCTCTATTTCAGTTTGAATATATAGGTTATCGTACCCCCTTGAATATAGGCACGGCTCTCCGTAAATTGCGCTTTGCGGGCAGCCGATACCGCTGCCTCAACCAACTCGCTGGCAGAGGTAGTAGAGCCCTTTGGTTCGAATGTGGCAGCCGTCACACGACCGCTCTTATCGACCGTAACTCGTACCACAACCTTACCACCACGATTACCAGGCGGAAAGACCGGTTCGGGCAACGAGCCAACCAAACCTCGCCCCTGCAATCCGGCATCGAGTGCATCCGTGCCGACAGGATTAAGCCCTCCACCCGTACCTTTTGCCTTATCCTCAGCATCCTCCTTTGCGTATGGATTTCCGGCATTTTCAGGCTCATCCGCACCACTCTTATCCATCTTAAAAAGCGCACGCGAATTGACCGTACGAGTCTCCTCCGCCTTACCACTAATCTCCTGTGAATTATCCACCTGTGCAAGCGTCTCATGACGAGGTGCCTCCGAACGCTTGACCGGAGGAGGCGCAGGAGCAGGAGTCGGACGAGGCTCCTCTAACTCCACAAAAATCGTATTCTGCTGTGGCTCCGGCATACGCACCTCAAACGAGAGCATACGCATCGCAACCACAACAGCCGCAACGTACACGATGACAAATATGTAACCTAAATGGCTTGACTTCATCTATTAGTTATTAGTATTTATGCGCTATGCATTGTACGCGCTACCAAATCGACCTTAATCAACCCTACTTAGCCCTAAAAAAAGGGGCAATTTCGGCATTTTGAGGAGAGGTTTGCAACGCTCTCGGTTTTGGGGCGGAGGGAGCATACTTTTTCGTATGTGACCTTCGCAACAAAAGCGAAGAAGGCAGAAAACATCCCTCTTATCTTAACCTCAATTTCGGCATTTTGAGGAGAGGTTTACAACGCTCTCTGTTTTGGGGCGGAAGGAGCATACTTTTTCGCATGTGACCTTCGCAACAAAAGCGAAGAAGGCAGAAAACATCCCTCTTATCTTAACCTCAATTTCGGCATTTTGAGGAGAGGTTTGCAACGCTCTCGGTTTTGGGGCGGAGGGAGCATACTTTTTCGTATGTGACCTTCGCAACAAAAGCGAAGAAGGCAGAAAACATCCCTCAAAATTCGAAATTTATGGCTGGGTGGCAAGTATCAAACGATATCCATTATCCTTTGCCACATTCATCACCTTAACCACCTCATCCACAGCGACACTCTTGTCGCAATGCAAAGATATGGTCGGCTCGGTCTGACCCTCCAAACGAGCGTGCAAAGCACGTTCCACTCCGGCAATACCCTCAACCTTGTCGAGCTCGACATAGTAGGTGTACGAGCCGCCCTTATGCTGAATGGATACGGTCGTTATCGCCTTATCCTTCAACTGATTACTACTTTTAGGGAGCATCAGTTTCAAAGCGTTCGGATTGATGAGCGTCGTTGCGATAAGCATAAATATCAGCAACAAGAACATCAAGTCGGTCATCGCTGACGAGGAGAACGACTTATCAACCTTCGAACCACGTTTTATAGCCATACACTACTATTTTTGAACGGGTTGATTAAGAATATCCATAAATGCAATCGAGTTGGCCTCCATACGGAAAACAAGTTTCTCGATGCGTGCTACGAGGTAGTTGTAGCCGAAGTAGGCCGGAATACCCACAACCAGACCTCCGACCGTCGTAACCATTGCAACATACATACCGCCCGAAAGCAACGCCATATCGACCGTACCGCCCGCTGCCGACATATCCATAAAGGTCTGCACCATACCGAGCACCGTACCGAGGAAACCAATCATCGGAGCACCACCGGCAATGGTTGCAAGGAACGGAAGACCATTTTCGAGGCGCGAAACTTCGAGATTTGCCACGTTCTCAATAGCATTCTGCACGTCACTCATCGGACGACCCAGACGCTCGATACCCTTCTCGACCATACGCGCAATCGGCGTATTGGTATGGCGGCACAACATCACCGCTGAACGAATATCTCCCTCCGAAATATGGTCACGGATACGATTCATAAAGTTCATATCGAAAGCCGATGCGCGACGAATCGCAACAAATCTCTCGACAAAGATAAAGATGGTAACGCCACCCAACAGGAGCAGCACCCACATTAGCCATCCTCCCTTGTTGAACAACTCCCAAAGGGACATCTTCGCAGCCGAAGCAGCAACCTCTTCCACCACTTCTGCCGCCTGCAAAAGAACAAAATTCATAACTTTTACTGTTTTTTACGTTTATTTAAGTTTTTCTTCTTTCCCTGTTTTTCTCGCTCCGCGTCGGTAGTCGATTGCTCGGTTGTAGTCTTATCGTCCGTCACGGCTCGCCTCTTATCATCTGAGCGACGTTTGCGCGTAAAGCGACTCCTCACACGACGACTCAAATCCTTCGCATTATCGAAATCCTCCTTAAAATAGATACCGATACCTGTCTCCTGCAAACCCTGGTTCTCGTCGAAGCGGTCGATGGTATGCGTAAAGCCCTTCAAGCGCAATGTTCCCGCCTTATCAATCAACCACGTGACGTATGCCTCGCCCGTAAACGAGGAGTTGGCATTGACAACCTGTGACCTATCAACCAAATAGTTACCCTCGACCTCGATAAGCAGTCGATTATCAAGCAGGCCCTGCGAAAAACCGAAATCGACCTCATCGCTCATCATCTGCTCTGTCTTCGGGCGATAGCGTAAGACGATATTCGAGTTACCACCCGCCGAAAGCCAATTACTCAACTGGTTGGACAACAACTCGAAACCTGTCACAGCGGCCGACGATGCACTGAACAACGATGCCTCTGTCGAAGAGTCGGACATAAAGCTGTTTGCTACCAGCAGATAGAGGAACTGTTGCGAACGACGCTCCGGCGTGTTGAGCACGTTAGCAATAATCGATTGTATGTTCGGATCGGCGCTTGGCACCGCAACATCGAACGTAACGGTCGGTCGTGTCAAGCGGTCGGTCAGATGGATGATACAATCGACAGGAACGGCACGCGACGAAATAGCGTGGCTATCCTGCGAGATATAACCATCGAGCAACGGTTGTAACGATGCTTTTACTTTATATATGGCGTTGATATCGAGCAACGCATCGAGTGGTTCGCCAGCCCACTGTATGGTTGAGCCCCTATCGATAACAAACTTCTTATTAATAATATTTTGCAGCGTAAAGAGATAGCTACCCTCTTCGATGGTATAGTCGCCATACATTTCCAGAATATCGGCCTTCGGATTGATACGCATATTGAGCAGACCCGCACCGCGACCCTTGATTATATCGCCCACCGTCGGATCGATAACAAGTTGTACCTCCACATTCGGTCGCACATCGAGTGCAAGCGAGATATCCATTGCGCCACCGGCCGACGAGCGCTGACGCTGACGACGTTCGAAGAGCATCTTCTTGCGGACCAGGTAATTAGTAGTATCAACCTTCGCAGCCGACTCGAACGTCACAAAGTCGGCCGACGAGATACTTGTCTTGTCCGAAAGTGGCATATAGAAGTGCGAATTATCGGACGTCGATGCAGCAATATCCATTGCCACACCCGCCTTATCGCCTCGCACGTTGAGCGTTCCCGAACCAAAGACGCTACCATAAAACATATCGTTATCGCGCTTGGTCGTAGCCAACACCTCCATATCGCGGAAACCGATATCGATATCGTACTCGATATTCGAGAGGTGGTTCATATTGACATTGATATCGATCGTTCCTCGATTTTTATATTGGTCAAACACCTGTACACCACGCGCCGTCAAGCGATTATTTTCAATCTGTACCGTAGCCGACGGAGCCATATACGTACACTTCGTGTAGTCGATCGTGGTTTGCAGGTCACTGACATCCACCTTGCCACGCAACTCCGCCGCACGTCGCTGTCCGGAGAGCGTAATATCGACATTCGCCGTACCCTTCGTATCGGAGATAATACCTTTAAGCACAGGGTCAAGCAATCCCATACTGAGTCCATCCATCTGCATCGTAGCGTAATAGCGTACATGCGACGGCGAGAAGTATCCGCGAATAATCTCGTTCGCACCATCATCCGTCGATACCGACAATTTGGCTCGCGAGCGGCCAAAATCCCATGCCGATGTGAGCAGCATATCCGGAATCGCAATACCGTTCACATCCAACGAGTCGAGCAACACGTTCGCATTTATCTCCAAATCGCGAAGCACGGATTTCATATTCACATAACCGTTCGAGCGACCCGAAATTTCGTAACCAATACGACGCGTAACCTGCGTAAACGGTGATATAGAGAAGTTTTCCAATTTCAAACGTATCGAATCGCGTTCGCTTTGCGAAGCGACTCCGTCGATGCTCAAAGACTGCTTCTCCTTATCGTTCGAAATACGGAAATTACGTATAGCAATGCGGGCAGAATCTATATCAATACCCTCCGACGTTGCTCTCCACACCTTCTTACCGCTCACAAACTTCGACGGCAGCAGGCGCATTGCGATATGGCGTGCGCCATTCTTGCGCGAGACAATCGCATCGGCAGAAATCTCGCCACGAAAATCGCGCAACGTATCGGCAAACGTACCATACAACTCCGCCTTGTTATTATTTACACCTCCATGCAAATCGAGCTCCGAAACGTGCAACATACCCACATAGAAGTCATCCGCCGCAAGCGACATCGTAAGCGAATCGCTACGATTGCCCGCATTAAGGCGCAGGCCCGTTGCGAGGTATCTGTTTTGTGACACAAAATCCGACGAACCGCGCAACAAGAAACGATTCTCCACCGGATTCATCCACAACTCAACCGACGAGCCTTCCGCAACCTCGACACCATCCACAACAGCACTCAACAGTGGATCGAGTCGTTTTGTCGAAACCGACAGCAAAGCCACATTGCCACGCAACGTACTCTCTTCGCGACGCATCTCCGCAAGCGTATTCGGTTCGAACATTTGAGGAGCATATCGCGACAGGAGCGTGCGCATATACAGAAGCACATCCTTATACGAACTGCGACTCTCGAACGACACATCGGCAAAATCCGACGTAAGTACAACCGAGCGCGTATCCTCATTGCCGGAGACTTGCAACGTCGCCAATTCCGACACAACCTCCTTATCATTATATGTGTAGCGAGCATTTGCGATGGTCGCCTCACCATCTAACTCATCGAGCGTGCGACCGACACACGTCAGACCCACCGATGCCGACAGACGCGATACGCTGTCGCGGCGGTTGATATTCATTGCATGTAGGTCTGCATTCTCAATCTCCACATCCGCAACACACGCCGGATGTTCCATATCCGAAAGGTTGGCAATCGCCTTGACAGCCGCCTGCAAAGCCTCGTCTTTTGAATCGAGCGTTACATACAATTGCTGATCGGCATACGTTCCATCGAAAGCGACTTTTCGATACGTATGATTCATATACGAGAGCGCATCAATGCGACCATCGACATCTGCCGAGTGAAGTTCTTCTCCGACCTCTGTCGTTGCTGTCACCGTGAACGACGTATTACCCAATTTCGACGACTTGAGCAGTCGCGCTAACGAGACATTCTCGGCCGTAAGCGAGGCTGCAATGTTACGCATCCGGTCTTTGTCGTTATACGAGCACTCCGCTGCAAGCACTCCGCCGCTACCCAAACCCACATTTGCCGTCACTGCAAAATCGGACAATCGTCCGGAGAACGTGCCGCTCATTTGCAGTCGCTCCGTACGATCGATATACGGCATAACGCGCTCCGGCACCGTAAGTCGCGCGATATTCTGCACCAGACGCACCACTTCCGGTGTTGTGGCTGACATCTCTTTCAGTTTGATATCGAACTTCGTACGAGGGATATCCAACAAGCCCTTCACAGTCGCCTCCGCTCGCAACACACCTCCATCCTCCAACCGCACATGCTCAACCGAAGCATTGAAATTCGCAACCGTGCCATGCATCGAGCAATCGGCCTCCGTGAGCGCTACATCCCACTCGCGCATACGCGGTGCAAAGTAACCGATAGCACGACTCGATGTGCGCGAATCAACCACATCACAATCGATGCGCACCTTATTTATGAAGTCCTTATACGGCTCCCATCCTCCGGCACTCAACCTGAACGATGGAACGCGCAAATCGGTATCCTCCGCCTTAATGGCAACGTTATTGAGTTCGACCACACCCCTATCAACAAAGAGCACAGCCGACAGGTCGTCTATCGCAAATCCACTTCGCTCCGAGCAAGAGAGTGCCGATATGCGACCGCCAACCGCACCGGCATCGACATAAAAATTATCGACATGGGCGCAGATATTATGAATTCGCATATCGCCATAATCGACACCTCGTTCGACGGGACGTTTATCATGACGATCCAGGCGGAACGCAATATTGCGAGCGTCTATCGAGCGGATGAGCATCTTAAATTTGCTACCCTTCTTGCGACTTATACGATCAACCACCTCCTTGACATTCATTGTTCCACGCTCGGTCTCACGCAAAATAAAGAGACCGTCGTCCACCCTGCCGGCATTGATAACCAGCCCCTCCGACAGGTTCGTAAATCCACCGAGATATGCCGTCACCGTACCGACATAGAGCATCGTGTCACGGTCGAAATCCTCGACATAGAAGCCACGCACTTTCACGCGGTTAAGCATTCCGATTGTGATATGATCAATCGAGACTCGCGCCCCGATTTTTTCTGTCGCAAAGTCCGCCGCATAGCGCACCACGCGATTCTGGATACTCGGAAAAGAGAGCAACAGCGACAGCAATACGGGCAGGGTTATCAGCAATAAGATGGTCGCCGATAACAACTTAAACAATATTTTAGTAACTTTGCGCACGAATTACTCGGAACGATTACTGGATAAGTTATATAATAACTTACAAAAATAGCACTTTTTCGCGTAATTCCGAAATAAAAACGATAAAAACATTGATAAATATGGATAATATCACTATTCTCGGCATCGAATCATCGTGCGACGACACCTCCGCAGCGGTTTTGCGCAACACAACACTGCTTTCGAGTGTCATCGCTTCGCAATCCGTACACGAGCGTTACGGCGGTGTAATTCCAGAACTCGCATCACGTGCGCACCAGCAAAATATCGTACCCGTTGTCGATACTGCACTCAAAGAGGCTGGCATCACCATCGACAAAGTCGATGCCATCGCCTACACACGTGGCCCGGGCCTTCTCGGCTCGCTAATGGTCGGCACCTCGTTTGCCAAAGGTTTATCCATATCGAACAATATTCCGATGGTCGAGGTAAACCACCTGCACGGTCACATACTCTCACACTTTGTAGATTTGCCCGACCGCGAGATGCCACACCCCGACTACCCATTCCTATGCCTGCTTGTCAGTGGCGGTCACACACAAATCGTGCGCGTTGAATCGCCGGAGAAGATGGAAATTGTCGGTACCACCATCGACGACGCCGCAGGCGAAGCACTCGACAAATGCGCCAAAGTGATGGGACTGCCGTATCCAGGAGGTCCGGTAGTGGATCGCCTTGCAAAGGATGGCAATCCGAAGGCATTCAAGTTCGCAAAACCGCACGTCGAAGGATTTAATTATTCATTCTCCGGATTAAAGACATCGTTTTTGTACACACTTCGCGACCGCGTAGCGGAAAATCCGAACTTCATCGAAGAGAATAAGTGCGACCTCTGCGCATCGATTCTCTACACGGTAGTCGATATTCTCGCCGACAAACTCGTTCGTGCAGCAAAGGAGTACTCGATTAAGGACATCGCACTCGGCGGAGGCGTTTCGGCCAACTCGGTTCTTCGCGCCCGAATCGAAGCAGAGGGCAAAAAGCGCGGCTGGCGTACATTCCTTCCGGAGTTGAAGTTCACGACCGACAACGCTGCAATGATTGCCGTTGCCGGCTACTACCGATACCTTCGTGGCGAACTTTCGTCGCTCGACGCAGCTCCGGTTGCACGCTACGAAAACCTCATTGAGTAGGCGATTTACAGAAACGCAACTTTGCGCACGCCACCAAACATCTCCTTCTCGACAATGCCGGTCAGCACATCCGGCGCATCGTGCCAGCGATTCGACGAATACTTGCGACGATAAGTCGTAAGATGCGTGTAGAGTTCGCTCCATCGTTCGCGCCAACCGCTCGGAAATCGCAACATATGGACAACTGTCGAGGAGTTGGACAAGATACGTGCCTCCTTATTGCCCGATTGATGAAACCACTCGACACGTACCATTGGGCATCGCTGTCGCAAAACTCGCGCAAAGCCACGTCCACCATTATTACTCTCGACCAATGCAAAGCGCGTTGCTGTCCTCCGTAACATATCGGCAACAAGTCGTTCGGTCTGCTCCATCGGCTCACGCGAATAGACCACATCTCGAACATAAGCAACACCATCGGAATCGACCGCATAGCAAATCGAACAGAGATAGTCGTCGCCCATATCCGCCGTATCGGTATAATTTCCCCAACGCACTATATCTCTCGGAAGTTCATTATATTCCATAAAGTTGTCGCCATACAGCAAACCCTCTTTCGACGAAGGATGTCCCTGATACATACACTCGAATCGCAGCGGGTCGAGACGTCGCTTCGAGAGCAACAACTCGCGCCCATGCCGCTCCTCCCAAAGCGACTCACCCGGCTGACGCGGATCAATCTCCGTTGCCGGTGACTGCTTCAACGCTTCGAAATTCAAGCGCACCCACGCATCTTGTGTCAAATGTTCTAAATCTCGCCATGAACACAAATCGACAATCGGCTCCAAACGCCCGATTGTACCAATTAAATCCTCCTCATGCCAACGCGTAAAGACTATTATTTCGCGCGATGTATTGTGCATTCGCGTACGCACAACCGAGGTGTACCACTCCCAACAATTCTCACGAATGAGTGGCGAATTTGCCTCCATCGCATCCTTATAAAGGTCATCCAAAATGAAGCAATCGACACGGTTGCCCGTCAGCGAGCCCTCTCGTCCAACCGACAACAGCGCACCGTCGCGACCAATAATCTCCACCTCGTCAGCCGTTCGGACATACTCCGCAGGACGCGAACCATGCTTAATCGTGGTCTGAGGAAAGATGGCGGCATACTCCGCCGAATCGATGATGCGCTGCACACGTCGATTGAACTTCGAGGCGAGCGACGCCGAATACGACGCAATAGCAATACGCATATCGGGGTTAAGCCCCAGCATATACGCTGGTAGCAAAGTGGTGGCTCCCACGCTTTTACCATGCTGTGGAGGCATCGTAATCATCAGTCGGCGAACGCGCCCCTCGGCAAAGGCTTGCAAAAGCCGGTAATAGACTTCGTGAAATGGTTGAAGGTCGAGGAACGGATACACCCCGACCGCAAAATCTCTAAATTCTGTCATAAATTAATATATGTAAAACACATTGATGAAAAATTTTCAAAAAAAAGCGGTCTGCTTCCGATACGAAGAGGTTAGCACTTGTCAGACCGCACGAGATGCGGGAAGGTATCGCTTACAGGAGAGAGAATCCGCACCTTTTGGCGCGCCATCGGCTAACGACCGATGAGCGAGTCGCGTAGCAGCGCAAAGTCGAAGTCGTTACACACCTCGCCATCATCGGTAAGTGTGTGACACTCCCACCACACCGGAACAGCATCGATAATCGTATCGAGTTCGTCATCCGACACACTCACGCGACGACGATAGATAATGATGGTTGCCCGCAGCGTATGATCTGCCTCGCCATCGTCCGCCGTCACCGTACCATTGAAATAGTGGATAGTGCTGAGCGACGAACAAATTTTGCACGCCAATTCGTCATAAACATTGATAGGAATTTCGTACATGACTCAAAATTTTGGTTATTTTTTAGACATTTATTAAGATAAATTATTGAATTATTTGCTATTTAGAATTAAATAGTTTAACTTTGCACTACAAAGATATATTCAATTATTGGATTTGATACCATCTTTTGTTCAATTTTTGTATAAGAAATTTTAATAACCTATTATGGAAAGCAGAGTAAAACTGATACGCAAAACGCTCGGATTAACACAAGAGCAACTTGCTCAGCGACTTGGCATTGGAAAAACAGCACTCTCAATGATTGAAACAGGAAGAGCCGCGCTCTCGGCACGAAACAAAAATATTCTTGTTCAAGAATTGAACGTAAATCCGGATTGGATAGAGTCGGGTCGAGGCGAGATGTTCAACGCCGAGCCAAACCTCACGAATGCTTTCCGTTTGCGTACCGACTCATCGTTGCCGTTACAGAGCGTACCTCTCTACTCGATAGAGGGTACAGCGGGACTTGTACCGCTCTTTTCGCAGAGCGAGCAGATTACGCCCGTAAACTATATCCATATCCCGAATCTGCCCAAATGCGACGGTGCTATTTACGTCGTTGGCGACTCGATGTATCCGCTACTAAAAAGCGGCGACATCGTGCTCTACAAGCAGTTACACAATATGAACGACATCTTTTGGGGCGATATGTATCTGCTCTCGATAGAGATTGACGGCGAAGAGTACGTGACGGTAAAATACATCCAAAAGTCGGAGCAGAAAGGGTGTATCAAGCTCGTCAGCCAGAATCCGCACCACGCCGACAAGGATGTGGCACTCGACCGCGTGCGTGCAATTGCTCTCGTCAAGGCGAGTATCCGAATGAACTCAATAAGATAACGCACATACATATATCTTAAATATAACGGTACAACATATCAACTATTTTTTTATATTTGCAATACGTAACAGATTAACCCATTAACGACAATGGAACAGAATACACAACTTTTGCAGGATGTCGTGATTCGCTTCTCGGGCGATTCGGGAGACGGAATGCAACTCACGGGAACACTCTTCTCCGAGACTTCGGCACTTGGCGGAAACGCAATATCTACGTTCCCCGACTACCCTGCCGAGATACGTGCTCCGCAAGGCACCGTAGCAGGCGTGTCTGGTTTTCAAGTACATTTCGGCTCGCACGACGTCCACAATCCGGGCGATAAGTGCGACGTACTTGTGGCTATGAACCCTGCCGCGCTGAAAGCCAATCGTGCATTCCTCAAACCCAATGCTACAATTATTGTCGATTCCGATACGCTCACAGCCGACAATATCGCAAAGGCGGGCTTCACGACCGACAATCCGATTGATGAGTTAGGCTTGCAGGACTACAACATCATCCATGCACGCATTACCACAATGACACGCGAGGTACTCTCCGACTCGGAACTCGATAATAAGGCGCGCCTAAAATGCAAAAACATGTTTGCACTCGGCATAACGCTCTACATCACAGGCAAATCAACCAGCCATGCACACGAATACATAGACTCGAAGTTCGAACGCAAGAGCCACGAGGTTGCCCATGCCAACAAGCAGGCCGTAGAGGCGGGCTACAACTATGCGGCAAACAACCATCTTATACACGCAGCATACGCCGTCGAGCCATCGGGTCTCGAACGCGGCACGTACCGCACAATCAACGGCAATGTTGCAACAGCATGGGGCTTTATGGCGGCTGCCGAACGAAGTGGACGCCCACTCTTCTGCGGCTCGTATCCTATCACTCCGGCTACGGTAATTCTCGAAGAGTTGGCCAAACATAAAGAGCTGGGGGTCAAGACCGTGCAAGCAGAGGACGAGATTGCAGGCATCTGCACCGCCATAGGTGCAGCATATGCCGGCTCGCTCGCCGTAACCACAACTTCGGGTCCGGGATTGTCGCTCAAAAGCGAGGCTCTTGGTTTGGCCGTAATGGCAGAGTTGCCACTCGTTGTGGTCGATGTTCAACGTGGTGGACCTTCGACAGGTCTGCCGACAAAGACCGAGCAGAGCGACCTTATGCAGGCACTTTATGGTCGTAACGGAGAGTGTCCCGTACCGGTCATCGCCGCTTCGTCGCCAGGCGACTGTTTTCACTACGCATTCGAGGCAGCACGTATCGCTATGGAGCACATGACACCGGTTATTTTGCTCACCGACGGATTTATCGCCAACTCCTCGGAGGCATGGCGTATTCCGAAGATGGAGTCGCTGCCAACAATCTGTCCACCTCTGGCTGAGCGTGGAGAGGGCGATTTTATGCCTTACGAGCGCGACCCGCAGACGTTGGCGCGCAAATGGGCATTGCCTGGCAAGGCGGGACTCGAACACCGCATCGGTGGCTTGGAGAAAAACCACCTGACGGGCAACATCTCCTACGAGCCGGCAAACCATGAAGAGATGGTGCACGTGCGCGCAGCAAAGGTTGCCGCCGTACGCGAAGATATTCCGACGCTATCCGTTGCAGGCGACTCGACGGGCGAACTACTCGTAGTCGGTTGGGGTGGAACGCACGGCCATCTATGCAGTGCTGTCGAGCAGTTGCGCAACGAGGGCAAGAGCGTCTCACACTGCCACTTGAACTATCTCAACCCATTGCCAAAAGGCACAGAGGAGATTTTCGGCAAATTCCGTCACATCGTGGTATGCGAGCTTAACGAGGGTCAGGCCGCCGCATATTTACGCGGAATATTTCCTCATACGGAGTTCTTGCAGTACAACAAGTGTCAGGGACAACCCTTCTCGATTGAGGAGTTAAAGAGTGTGTTTAACGAGATTTTGAGCAAATAGAGAATATGGCAGAGTACAAATATACACCGGCGGATTTCAAATCCGACCAACAAGTAAAATGGTGCGCCGGATGTGGCGACCACGCAGTATTGAATGCCGTACAGCGTGCAATGCCGGAGGTGGCCGACGCGCTCGACATTCCACACGAACGATTCGTATTCGTGTCGGGTATCGGCTGTTCGTCGCGCTTCATCTACTACATGCGCACGTTCGGCTTCCACACCATTCATGGTCGTGCTGCGGCTATCGCAACGGGCATCAAGGTCGCCAATCCAGAGCTCTCTGTATGGGTATGTACGGGCGACGGCGACTCGCTGGCCATCGGCGGCAACCACTTCATCCACGCCGTACGTCGCAACGTCGATTTGAATATAATTCTGTTTAACAACGAGATATACGGACTCACCAAAGGTCAATACTCGCCAACAACTAAACTCGGCACCGTCACAAAGACTTCGCCTTACGGCACAGTTGAGCACCCGTTCAATCCGGGAGAGTTGGCAATCGGTGCCAAAGCGACATTCTTTGCCCGCACGGTCGATGCGGAGGTGGGACTGACTAAAGATTTGCTCGTCGAGGCGGCAAAACATCGCGGCACGTCAATCGTCGAAGCGTTGGTAAACTGTATGATTTTCAACAACAAGACTCACGCCGGATTTGCTGCCGACAAGGCAACACGTGCCGAACATACCATCACGCTTCGCCATGGCGAAAAGATGCTCTTCGGCGCAGACCGCAAGCGCGGCTTGGTTTTGGAGGGGTTGCAATTGAAGGTGGTAACCGTTGGCGAAGATGGCTATACGGAGGATGACATTTTGACACACGACGCCCACTGCGAGGATACTACCCTACACGGAATGTTGGCAGCCATGAAGTATCCCGATTTTCCGGTTGCGCTGGGCGTAATTCGCAACGTTCAGGAGCCATGCATCTACGACCGTGCAGTCGAGGAGCAGGTGGAGCAGGTTCGTGCCAAAAGCCGCATCAAAACCATGGACGATTTGCTCTCGTCGGGCGAGACATGGAGCATCGAGTAGCATCATACAGCAACAAATAAAAAAACGGAGGGAATTGCTCAAAATTCTCTCCGTTTTTTTAGGTTTTTACTCGCCCGTTACTGCGGAATGAATATATAAGTTATCGTTCCCGTTTGGCGCGACGGAGCTGCCTCGTTATAATCGAACTTCGAACCGCGAGCCGCCTTGATTGCCGTCTGACGCATACACTCGTCACCACCCGAGGCAATCTGTGCCGATATGACTTCACCTCGCTGATTAACAGCGATATTTACAACCACTTCGCCACCGCCTTCGCAACGATACGCCGGTTTAATCAGATGACGCGAATATCGCGTCGGATTGGTCAGTGAAAACGACACCGTAACACGTCCCTTCACCTTGCGGTCGCTCTCGCCCGACTCGCTTTCCGCCGCATCCTTACGCTCGCCTATCGCCTGCGCCTCCGCAACACCGCGCTCATAAGCATCACGGCTTGCGCGCAGACGCTGCTCAATGGCCTCCGCTTCCGAATTAAGTGCAGCGGCATTTGTTCCACGGTCGTCCTGCAAATTTTCATTGAGAGCATTTTCATTAGACGAAGTATTGCGAATCGCACTCCAATCTATACGCTCGTTGGCACGACGCACCTCTTCGGCCAAACGGTCGCGTTCGCGTTCCAACTCATCGAGCGTCTGCAAGTCAATATACATCGTCTGCGACGATGCGCGCTCGCCCATAACAATCTTCGACGAGACGAATCCGATAGCCACGACAAGATATACGATTAACGTGATACACAACCCGATGCGATGGTCGTAAGCCCAACTACCGACATCCTGACTACGCCCATCGAATGGCAGACGCAACGGACGACGACGAAGAGGCTGCGGGCGACATTCTCCCGACGCCGGCGACACTTTCATCGTTTTTTCGGTCGTTTTTTCGTTATTACTCATCATTAGTGCAGTTTAACAACCGCAAAATTAGCGTTTATTCCGAAATTTTTATATATTTGTACCCAATATTTTTCGACCATTAATATTAGACCATAAAAAATGACAACTACTTCGTCAACAAAACAACAGACGCTTTGCTCGGAAATGACATTCTCGGGCAAAGGTTTGCATACAGGCGTGTTGGTCACAATGACCGTCAAGCCCGCTCCTGCCGACCACGGCATCGTATTTCGCCGCACGGACGTCGAGGGACAGCCGACAATCCCAGCACTATGCGAATATGTCACCGACACCTCGCGCGGCACGACCATCGAACGCGATGGTGTGCGCGTAAGCACCATCGAGCACATAATGTCTGCCCTTTGGACGCTCGGCGTCGATAACGCACTTATCGACATTGACGGCCCCGAAACTCCGATTATGGATGGTTCGGCAAAGGCTTACGCAGAGCAGATTCAAGAGATAGGTGTCGAAGCGCAGGGCGTAGAGCGTCGCTACTATGAAGTGCGCGAAAAGCAGGTTTACACCATACCAGAAAAGGGCGTTGCAATCGTAATGTACCCCGACGAAGAGTTCTCCGTATCGGTACACGTCGATTACAACTCGAAAGTCATCGGCAACCAATATGCCGTACTCATGCCGGGCGACAACTACACCGAGAAGATTGCGCCGTGCCGCACATTCGTATTTCTGCACGAGTTGGAGCCACTCTTCAAGATGAACCTCATCAAGGGTGGCGACCTGGACAACGCTATCGTCGTTGTCGAAAATCCCGTGTCGGACGAGCAACTCGACCATCTGAAAAAGATTTTCAACAAACAGGACATCCGCGTTACGGGCGGCTACCTGAACAACTTACAGTTGCGCGCCAACAACGAGCTGGCTCGCCACAAATTGCTCGATCTGCTCGGCGATTTCGCACTGCTCGGCATCCGCATCAAGGGCCGTGTATGGGCTACCCGTCCGGGACACTTCGCCAATACCGAATTTATGAAGCAGATTCACCACACGATTCGTCGCGAGGGTATAAAACCGCGCTTCAAGTACGATGCACGTCGAGCTCCGCTCTATGACATCAACGAGATTCGCGCAATGCTTCCACACCGATATCCGTTCATGATGATTGACCGCATTTTCCACATCGACGGCACCTCGATTGCCGGCATCAAGAACATCTCCATCAACGAGCCATTCTTCCAGGGGCACTTCCCACAGGAGCCGGTTATGCCGGGTGTACTACTCGTCGAGGCAATGGCACAGTGTGGAGGCCTGCTCGTATTGAGTGGCGTGGAAAATCCACAAGAGTACTCGACATACTTCCTGCGCATCGACAACGTGCGCTTCAAACACAAAGTCACTCCGGGCGACGTTCTGCAAATCGAGGCAGAGCTCACCTCTCCGGTGCGTCGTGGCATAGCGCAAATGGAGTGCAAAGCTTTTGTCGGCGATACGCTTGTCTGCGAGGCGGAACTCATGGCACAAATTGCCAAGACCAAACCCGACTACAAACAATAAACCAACAAAAAAATACGTTAATACTAAAAAACTCAAATAACACAAAATCATTATGATAAGTCCTCTTGCTTATGTGCATCCGGATGCACAGATAGGTAACAACGTAACCATCGAGCCGTTTGCATACGTCGCAGGCGACGTCGTTATCGGCGACGACTGCTGGATTGGCCCTGGCGCTGTTATTCACGATGGCGCACGCATTGGCAAGCGTAACAAAATTCACACCGCGGCATCGATTGCCTGCCTGCCACAAGATTTGAAGTTCGCAGGCGAAAAGACAACCGCCGAAATCGGTGACGACAACGATATTCGCGAGTATGTAACCATCAGTCGTGGTACAGCATCGCGTGGCAAAACAGTCGTTGGCAGCGGTAACCTGCTTATGGCATACGTTCACGTGGCACACGATGACGTTGTCGGCAGCCACTGCGTAATCGCAAACCGAGTATCGCTCGCCGGCGAGGTAGAAGTTGGCGATTGGGTAGTCATCGGCGGACATGCAGCCGTTCACCAATGGTGCCACATCGGCGACCACGCAATGATTCAGGGCGGTGCACTCATCAGCAAGGACGTTCCACCGTACATCACGTTGCGCGCCGACACGATGTCGTTTGCCGGCGTGAACAAAATAGGTCTCTCGCGTCGTGGCTTTACAGCCGAGCAGATTGAGGCTATTCACAACACCTGTCGCATACTCTTCCAGAGCGATATGAACTACTTGCACGCTTGCGAGGAGGCCGAGGCACAACTTCCACAGTCACCGGAGCGCGACGCTCTCATCGAGTTCATCCGCACATCACCGCGTGGCGTAATCAAACCATACACCTCGGCCCGATAGTTCGTCGGCAACACGGGGGGGGGTAAGAGATTGTACGTGAATAGGTAATTTTTTATCAGTCAGCGACTTTTTTCTTATTTCCTTTGGAAATAACAATTTTTTGCGCTATATTTGCAGCAGCAAAGAGAGGGATAAGGGGACGGGGAGTCCCCTTATTTCGTATGGATACAACCCGAACAGACAAAACAAACGACTGATAATAAGCAAATTACCATGGACGTAACAAGAGTAAGAGAGATTGCCGAGGAGCAACTCGCAGGAACGGATATGTTTGTTGTGGAGTGCGTCGGCACACCATCGAACGAAATAACGCTGACCATCGACAGCGACACGCGCGTTACGATTGACGCCTGCGCCGAGTTGAGTCGCGCAATCGATAGCCACTTTGACCGCGACGAGGAGGACTACTCACTCACGGTTGCTTCGGCCGGCATTGGCGAGCCGTTGCGCCTGGTACGCCAATATCGCAAGATTATCGGCTCGGCTGTCGAGGTACTGCTTACGGACGGCATCAAGATTCTCGGCACGCTCGACGCGGCAGACGACGAGGGCATTACCGTTTCGTACGATGAGAAGGTTGCCGTCGAGGGAAAGAAGCGCAAGGAGTTACAGCACACAGTACGCACCTATCGCTACGAGCAAATCAAGGCGGCAAAAGAGTATCTGGACTACAAATAAACCATCCCCGCACCAACATCCGGGGGAGGGCAAAAGCGCAGGGGCCAATTGAGCAAAAGGTGCAAAAAGTGATTTGAGCAGAAAGCGCAGGGGCCAATTGAGCAAAAGGTGCAAAAAGTGATTTGAGCAGAAGGCGCAGGAGGCCAATTGAGCAAAAGGTGCAAAAAGTGATTTGAGCAGAAGGCGCAGGGGCCAATTGAGCAAAAGGTGCAAAAATGAATTAGATGAAAATAACAATATAAAAAAC